>CAYWUY010000045.1:0-23755 GCA_964461535.1 uncultured Flavipsychrobacter sp. | reverse complement strand
AAAGCCCCTACTTATCTGTAGAAGCTTTCCCGTTAATAACTATTTTTTCATTACTGTTATACTATGCTTTTCCTGATTTTCAGGCTTTTTTGAGTCCTCCTGATGAAACTCGTATGATTTTCTCAATAGCCTGTTAAACATTTGTGTCTGTATCAGTATGGTATCTTTACCTCCGTTGGCTATTGCAAATAATCGGTCGGCATCGTATTCGTCAGGAACGTCTGGGTTAGCTGTAAGTCTATTTTTACTACGTTTATTAATAGGTATCCAATAGATATCCAGCACTTGGTGCGTGCCATCAGTTTTTTCTATATCCAGCACCGACATCTTTTTAGTACTAGCTATTGAAGAGTCCATTTTATATACGCCATTCAGGTAGCCTTCACAGTATATCTCAGTAAAGTATCCCATATATTTACGGGCTCTATTTACATTTAAAGGTCCTAATGTATTTATAGATTCATCATTCTCTATTTTATATCCAATATCGGTACGTGTAAGTTTGTAGGAGTTTACCTTAAACTGGTCTTCATAGTTCACCGTTACACTTTTTATAGCTGTTGATGGTATATTAAATACCGTTCTATCTCTCCAATCTTTAAAATTAGTAGAGTAACGGGGCGTCAGGTCTCCGGTAAAAAAAGGAGTTTGTACTAGATATGGAGTAGAGGAGCCATCAGCCATCATATAAGTACCTGTACCTGTAGCATTTGATCCTCCAACATAAAAGGTGGTTAATTTGCTGTTGTTTTTATCGTAAACCTCTACTTTTATTCCTCTTGAGGCTAGTATTTTAATAACATTATCGTATGCTGCCTTACTAACAGGTTCTATGGCAAGTTGCGTATTTAGTGTTCCTAAAACCATATCTAGCATACTGGGCATGGCCTTATAGTTTTTATTTAATGTCCAGTAACCATTTTTTCTTTCTATCAATATGCTTTCCCCGGTATTATCAGCTATAAATAGTTTACCTACAGCAGATGTATCTTTTATGGTAAAAGCAGCTGTTTTTGAACCAAATGGGTTATCGTTTTTTCTAATAATGAAGTAGTATACACTACCAGCTAATAGTAGAAAAAGTAGAATGTATGAAAAGGTTTTCATGAATATTTATTTTTTTGTAGGGTTAGAAACGGTTTCGTACTTCCTTTTACGGAAGAAAATATAAGCAGAAGCGAATATGAGTACTAGAGCTATTGGTATGCCCACATTTACAAATTGCCACTGAGATTGTTCCTCTTTTGCACGACCTGCATCTAGCAAACGTAGTTTAACGTCTTTTGAGCGGGCTTCCAATATGCCACTTTTATCGGTTAGGTATTCAACACAATTCAGTAGAAAACCTTTGTTTGCGAAGAATTCTCCGGTGAATTTATAATAGCCTAATGCTAGCTGACCGTCTTTGTTGGTAAAGTCATTTTTAAATACCCCACCAATTGAGGTAACTATTATAGCACTATTAGAGTCGCATTTATTTTTATAAGGTTCTCCTAATGAATCTAGCGTACGTAGGTAAGAAGGTGCCAATCTATTATTGTACATAGAGTAGAACTTACCTTCGGCTAACACAGCTACCGGGCGGTAGGGTTTGTTGTAATTTTCCGGTTTACCTGGGTAATTAAGCTTAGTTAAACTAACAGTAACCGGAGAGGCTGCTACGCGGCTATATTTTGATGATTGTAAAAGTATGGTTTTCTTAATGCCGCTAGTAAGTATGGTGTCTATACTGCTGGTAAAGCCTGCTTGTATAAAGTCCATATTTTTAACAATAGGGTGGTTAGACGTAGGATTTATACGTGGAAAATAAACCCATGGGAACATCTGCGGCTTAGGGCCTCCGGTCATCATAGGTATTGGTAAACATTGTAAATCTTCAATTAAGTCGTTGTTTATACGTGTGCCATACTTAAAAAGCATGTCATCTAAGTTCAGGCCTCTTTCGAAAGCAAGAATTTTTTGAGCTCCGTTACTAAAGCTATCCATGCTAGGATTCATAGGGCTAAGAGCAAATAAAATATGCCCACCACGCATTAAATATTGGTCTATTTTTAATTTTTCAGGGTCTGTAAAAGGTTGTAGTGGTTGATTAATAATTAGTAAATCGTACGCATTAGAGATGTGTAGTGAATTAGCAAGGTTAATTGAATCTAATGTATACATCTCAGATAGTGTAGAAAGTAGGTCGAATGCAGATTCGCCTCTATCCTCTCCATGTCCAAGTAAGTACCCTATGCGTGGTTTTGTAGGCTTAGCTAATTGGTTAAGTGCGCTAGCAAATTTATACTCCAGTAGTGCCTCTGCATAAGTTGTTTGTTCCGACCTACTTTGGCCTGGCAAGTTTTCTAGAAGGTTAATAGGAAGTTCTTTTCCATTATAATGTAGTAAGGCATACGGGAAGCATATTCTTACTGAATAGCCATCTTCTTCCCTTGTAGGCAACTGCATGTATTCTATCCCCTTCTGGTGAAGATTCATAGCTATTTGCTTTTTCTCTTCATCTTTTTTGCCTTCAAAAGGGTCTATAAACTTGTAGTAGATTCTATTACCCGATGCATCGCGGAATGCGGATAGTCGTTCTCTAACAGCTTCCTGCATTTTTTGTAGTTCAGCTGTTAACTGGCCATCAAGATAAACTTCTATAAAGGCGGTCTCCTTCATGTTTTTAAGCATCCGCTTTGTAGGAGCCGACATGGTGAAGCGCTTTTCTGCGGTTAAATCTAACCCGCCATGAAAATAGGAGCCAAGTATATTAACAGCTATTAAGATGCCTACTAAAAGTAGAATTCTAATGGTGGCTGCTTTTTGTTTATTACTTTTTTTAATGTTTTTGCTAGACATAGTATTGGACAGCTTATGCTTGTTTGGCAGCATCGCTGGTACGGCTGCTAAGTGTATATCTGGTTAACGATATGAATAATATTATTACAGACGTAAAATAGATGACATCCCTTGAGTCTATAAGGCCACGACTTATAGAATTATAATGAAATTGCATGCCTACCATAGCTAAATAGTAGTCAATTCCTTGTGCTAGATTGGGTAAACGACTAATGTGTTCGAAGCCTGTATATAGTAAATAACATGCTACTAATGAGAAGAGAAAGCCTACTACTTGATTGCTGGTAAGTGATGAACAAAATACCCCAACTGCAGCAAACGTAGCCGCTAAAAATACTAAACCTATATAGGATCCAATAATACCACCAAAGTCTGGATTGTTATCTGGCAAGGCAAGATTAGTAATGGTGTATACGTAAATAAGGGTAGGGAGTAGTGCAAATAGTATCAGCACCAAAGTAGCAAAATATTTACCCAATATTATTTGTAAGTGGGTAACCGGTTTCGTAGTTAACCATTCTATGGTGCCTGCCTTAAATTCGTCGGAAAATGAACGCATGGTTACCGCGGGTACTAGAAATAACAATAGCCATGGTGCTAATTCAAAAAAACTATCCATAGCAGCATATCCATATTTTAGTAGACTGTATTCTGGTATTACCCACAAAAACACACCACAAGCCACCAAAAATACCAGTAAGGCCACGTAACCCACTATGGAACTGAAGAAGGAATTGATTTCCTTTAAAAATATACTACGCATCTTACTATCTAATAGAGAATGGCAAATATAACAAATGACAGAGTTATTGGCGGAATAGGGCTTCATATAAAAGTTAAAATTCCTGACGTATTTTTGAAAAATCTTTCATCTTAATTTGAAAAGGTTAAAACACGTTAATATATTTGGGTATTGATGTTGAAATTGCTGATTTTAATATCATTATATTGCATAAAATGTTTCAGAACATGTTCATGAAAAATATTTACAAAGCAGGGTTGGTAGTGGCTACAGCTTTAATATCATTGGCTTCTTGCGCAAAAAAAGATAAAACTGAAGGCACTTCTCAATTTATTGGCATCTGGCGTGGGCATAATATATGCCAGACTGTTGATAGTGCTTACACTATAAAACAAGGGCCTAACAACTATTCTTTGTACATGACATGTAGGCTAGCTAAACCCGGAGTGTTATTAGATACTTGTGCTACTAGTGTTGATGTGCTTGGTACAGTTACTAATAGTACAGATGGTTCTAATACTTTCAGCGTTGCTCCTCAAACATTTATTGATATGTGTGGCAATAGTTTTACTATTTCTGGTTCAGGTCAGTTATATGGTGACTCTATAATCATCAATACGCTAACAAATAGTACAAGACATGGGAGCATTAATTGTACTTTTAAAGGAGGAAAGTAAAAAATACAACACTGATATATAACACTAGAGGCGCAACATATGTTGCGCCTCTAGTGTTATTAGCTTATTCATTATTATACTTTTCTTTAAAAAAGTCTACAGTTATTTTTAGCCCATCTAAAAAGTGTTTGGTGGGTTCATATCCCAAATAGGTTTTGGCTCGGCTAGTATCAGCCAAACTGTCGTGAATATCGCCTGCTCTTGGCTCTCTATAAGTGGCCTCGTGCTTCACCCCTAATTGTTCGCGTATAGCGTTATACAAAAAGTTGACAGAGAAGTTATTGCCTACTGCTATGTTATATGCCTTATCAAATCCTTCAGGATTATCATTCAGCATAGCTCTTATATTGGCTTGTACAGCGTTCTCTACAAAAGTAAAATCGCGTGTTTGCTCACCTGTACCATTAATGTATACAGGTGCATTTTTAAGTATACCGCTCACAAACAAGGGTATAACAGCAGCATACGGACCATTGGGGTCTTGACGAGGTCCAAATACATTAAAGTATCTAAGTCCTGCTACTTTTAAGCCATATAACCTTGCAAATACACTGGCATACAGCTCATTAGTCATTTTAGTAACGGCATAAGGCGATAGTAAGTTTCCTGTCCTTTCTTCTTTTTTAGGCAAATTAGGTTCATCTCCGTATACAGATGATGATGATGCGTAAACAAAAGCTTTTACACCGGCATCCTTTGCTGCGGTTATCATATTTACAAAGCCACTTACATTCACATCATTACTGGTTGCCGGGTCTTTAACCGACCTGGGGACAGAGCCTAATGCAGCCTGATGAGAAACATAGTCTATACCTTCACATGCTTTTCTGCAGGTTTCAATATCTCTTATATCTCCTTCTATAAATTCGTATCTACTGTCGTGTTTAAATAAATTGATGTTATTTATAGAACCCGTACTCAGGTTGTCTAATACTCTTACTTTGCCAGCTCTGTTATTTAGTAAGTATTCTACTATGTGCGAGCCTATAAAACCAGCTGCGCCAGTAACTAAGAAACTAAAACTAGAAAGGTCTTTATTATGAAATGTAGCCATGCCCTACAATGTGTTATTTGGATACAAGATACTAATTAAAATGAGTTAGCTAGGGTTATGGGCAATAAAAAAGGTCGTTATAAACGACCCTTGAAGAACTTTAATTATGCAGTTTTTGCAGCTGCTTTTTTAACTGGACGAGCTGGACGAGATTTGCCATAGCTGCCTAGAGTAATTTTACCTTTTTTGGTACGTTTATCACCTCTTCCCATTGTAATTGTTTTTATTTATTTTAATAATAGTGCGCAAATGTAAGAAAAAAAGCGGGAACATATATGCTCCCGCTTTTTATAGTCACACGGAGTAACTTATTATTTTTTGCTGCTGATTTTAGTAGCAAACTCTTTACCTGGTTTGAACTTAGGAACTTTACGAGCTTTGATCTTAATCACAGCACCAGTTTGTGGGTTGCGACCATTACGAGCAGCACGCTCAGATACAGAGAAAGTACCAAAACCTACCAGTGTAACGCGATCACCTTTTTTCAAAGAAGCAACAACTGATGAAGTGAATGAATCAAGGGCATCATTAGCTTGAGCTTTAGTGATACCTGCGTCTTTAGCGATCTTGTCGATCAATTCTGCTTTGTTCATAAAATTTGGTTTTAATAAATTATTTATTGTTTGAGTACCACAACAAAAATACTCACCTTTACAACACTTCCAAATTTTTCAAAAAATAATTTTTAGCCCTCAAAGCCTTGCCAGTCATGGTTTTGGCCGCATTTTACCCACGTTATCCACAAAAATGAAATGTTGTAAGACCCTTGAAAGGTGCTTCATTACTGCATTTTAGCGAGTCGTTAACTAAAAATATTGACCTGTTTTAATGTGCAAATGGCTCATTTGCAGCTACTTTTAAATCTGTATTATTATGTTTTATAGTATTTCCATAACAGTGCGGAAAGCCGCGAATTTATTGCCAAATCTGCTAAATGCTTTTTCACGCATGCTCATTGCATGTTGGTCTATATAGCTATTGTATTCATCTATAGAGTTCATAAAATATTGTGCTACATAAGTTTTGCCCTCTGTTTCATCTTGTTCTAGCAGTGCGCACAGTCTAGCATCTACAAAAAGACCTGTTGATTTTAGATCAGGTATATGCTCATCTTGCATCCATTTTACCCATGCTTCCGCCTCGTCAATATCTACTTTTACAGTAACGTTATATATTATCATTGTCTTTTTTATTTATGGTTTTAATCTTCTTTTAATAGTTCAGGTCTGCGTTCAGCGGTACGTTTTATAGATTGTTCATATCTCCATTCGTCTATCTTTTTTGGGTCCCCGCAAAGTAGTACGTCCGGTACTGTCCATCCTCTAAAATCTGCCGGTCTAGTATATACCGGTGGAGCAAGTAGCCCATCTTGAAAAGAGTCGAATAGGGCAGATGTCTCATCGTTTAACACTCCGGGTATTAACCTGCCTACAGCGTCTACTACTACTGCTGCTGCTAGCTCGCCACCACTTAATACATAATCGCCTATAGATATTTCTAGAGTTACATAGTGTTCACGAATACGCTCATCTATGCCTTTATAGTGTCCGCATATAATAATGATGTTTTCTTTCAATGAAAGGCTATTGGCAATTTTCTGTTCAAAGCGTTTGCCATCAGGTGTCATAAATATGATTTCATCGTAACTCCGTTCGCCTTTTAGTTTATCTAATAGTATAGCCAAAGGTTCGGGCATCATTACCATACCTGCTCCACCGCCAAACTGATAATCATCTACCTGTCCTTGTTTGTAAGGGGTATAATCTCTTGGGGTGTGAAGGTGAACATCTAGTAAGCCTTTAGTTTGGGCTCTTTTCATGATAGAGTGGCTAAACGGGCTTTCCAACAACTCGGGCAATACTGTTATAATATCTATTCTCATTTTAATGGTATTTGTGGTTGTTAAGAATATACCTCAAGTAGGCCGGCTGGCAATTCTAGTATTACTCGTTTAGCTTTGGTATTTACTTCTTTTATAAATGGCTGAATTAATGGTATAAGTACCTCATTTTCTTTATACATTATTTTGCCAAGCCATTGATTAGGCGATTGAACCACATCGTCAAGTGTTCCTAATAGCCCTTCGTGAACATCAGTTACGGTAAAACCTATCCACATAAGCGGAGATGTTTTAGCAAGTGCTGTTAATGCTTCCGGAGCTACATAAACATGTTTGCCAACCAGTTTTTTGGCTTTATCTATGGTTTCTATATCTTCTACCTTAATGTGATATTCGCCATCGTGCATGGCTTTAAAGTCTGTAACAAAATAAGGTATATGGCTACCTTTGGTCATTTCCACCATTAGTACAGTATCCTTTTTTAGCCAATTTGATGTGTCTGCTACATGGGTAAAAATCAAGGTGCCGTTCAGGCCATGTGTAGCAACTATTTTTCCAATACGTATCATTAATTCAGTTAAAAACTGCTAAATTGCCAGTTTATTTTAATTCAAGAATAGCTGCAAAGGTAGAAAATGTAATACTGAGTAGGTCATTGATTTACATATAGCAGCCTACAAAAACAATAATACTATTTATATATGGATAGATTTACGGGCGTCATTGGTATTTTACTCATTTTGGGTCTGGCTTTTTTGGTATCTAACAATAAGAAAAAAATCAATCTTAGATTGGTACTTAGTGGTTTAGGTCTACAAATTATTATTGCTATTCTGGTGTTAAAAGTACCCGCAGTTAATCAGTTTTTTCAGTTTTTAGGTAAGGGTATGCAAAAACTGGAGGCTTTTGCCCAAGAGGGTGCAGGCTTTGTATACAGAGGTATAGGTATTGTGCAGGGAGATAAAGTAGTAGGGTATGGCAATGTACCTGCTTTCGTTTTTGCTTTTAATATTACTGCTACCATTATATTAGTTTGCATCATAGTGGCTATACTGTATTATTTGAAAGTAATGCAGAAAGTAGTGGCTGTAGTAGCTAAGGGTATGAATTTTATTATGCGTGTGAGTGGTGCTGAGGCTCTTAGTAACGTTGCAAGTGCTTTCGTAGGTCAGGTAGAGGCACAGGTAATGATACGTGAATATTTACCTACTATGACGCGAAGCGAATTGTTAGCATCAATGAGTGGTAGTTTAGCATGTATAGCAGGCGGTATATTGATAGTTTATGCCAATATGGGGGCCCGTGCCGATTATCTGATGGCCGCAAGCCTTATGGCTGCTCCGGGCGCTTTAGTTATTTCTAAGATTGTTTTCCCAGAAACAGAAGAGTCTTTAACAATGGGAAAGGTAAGGCTTGAGGTAAAAAGTAATTATACCAATTTGGTTGATGCTATATCTCATGGTGCTGCCGATGGTTTTAAAATAGCTATGAATGTAATAGCTATGTTGATTGGTTTTATAGCATTAATAGCTATGATCAACTGGATGATAGGTCATATTCATTGGACTGTTGTAGACCCAATTACTCATCTTAATAAAGTTCAACATCTATCTCTTGACTATGTTTTTAGTAAAGTATTCTATCCATTTGCATGGGCTATGGGTGTTCCTATGCAAGATGTAAATAGCGTAGCTACATTACTTGGTCAAAAACTAACTATCAATGAGTTTGTAGCATTTAATAATCTAACTAGTCATACAGTGAACGTTGTTACTCCCAAGGGTTTAACCATTGTTACCATTGCAGTTTGTGGCTTTGCTAACTTTAGTAGTGTGGGTATGCAGATTGGTGGTATAGGAGCTTTAGCACCTGAGCGTAGAGCAGACTTAGCGAAACTAGGCCTAAAAGCCCTGTTTTGCGGTACACTAGCATCTTACTTATCAGCTACAATTGCAGGTATTCTAATATAAAGTATCAATTTTAATAGCTTTTAATGTGTCCGGACATTCTTCTAAAAGTGTCCGGATATTTTTTTGCAATATTGGATGTATTATTTCCTCGGCTATTTCACTGAGTGGTAATAGTACAAAGTTTCTCTCTGTCATCAATTTATGAGGTATTGTAAGCTCTGGACTGTCTATAATAGTGTTGTTATACATTAAAATATCTATATCTATAGTGCGTTCTCCCCATTTTATAATTCTTTCTCTTCCCAGTTCATGCTCTATGGTATTTATCTTCTCCAAAAGTTCGTTGGGCGATAAGGTGGTTAAAAGTTGAAGACAAACATTATAAAAGTCAGGTTGATTAGTATTGCCCCAAGCTTCCGTAGTGTATATTGATGATATGGTTTTTACTATCCCGGCATGTTTATTTAGTAAGCTCACGGCCTCTTGAAGCATAGTTTTTTTGTTGCCCCTGTTGCTACCTAAAGATAAATATGCTGAGTGTTCCATATTGCAAAGATATACTTAGAGGTATGTTGAATACTAGTGATGTGCTAAAAGCTATTTTGATTTAACTTTGTGGCCATGGCAAACAATAAGATCATAGTGGCTATAGACGGTTATTCGTCATGCGGAAAAAGCACTATTGCTAAACAATTGGCTGCTCGCTTGGGCTACAATTATATAGATAGTGGCGCTATGTATCGTGCTATTACATTGTATTTCTTAAGAAACTATGTAAGCTTTACTGATCATGCACAAATTGCAGACGCGCTAAAAGATATTCATTTGTCATTTGTTTTTAATGAGGTTACACAGAGTTCTGATATTTGTTTAAACGACGAAGATGTATCTATTCCGGTAAGAGATATGTTGGTTTCTGATAAAGTAAGTGAGGTGGCTGCTATTAAAGAAGTAAGAACTTTTGCAGTAGCACAGCAGAAGAAAATGGGAAAGAAAAAAGGAATAGTAATGGATGGTAGAGATATAGGTACTGTTGTTTTCCCTGATGCTGAATTGAAAATTTTTATGACTGCCGACCCAGATGTGCGTGTGATGAGAAGATTTAAAGAAATGCATGCTACTAATCCTTCTATTACCATTGAAGAGGTAAAACACAACCTAGAGTTAAGAGATTATATAGATAGTACTAGAGAAGAAAGCCCGCTAAGGCGTGCTGATGATGCCGTTTTATTAGATAATAGTAGCCTTACGCGAGAAGAACAGCTGGAGAGAGTTTTAGGATGGGTAAAAGAAAGAGCTTTAAAAACACTAGTATAAACTAAAAACGCCTCAATTGAGGCGTTTTTAGTTTGTTATATGACTTATTCACGTTTCCCGAAGTGAGGGTTGTAAATAATACCGAAAGGATTGCCCCAAGGGTCTATTACTGTTGCTGTTATAATGTCTCCGCCAACACCTTGTGGTGCATACATTTCTTTAGCACCTGCTTTCAATAGCATGTCATACGTAGCGTTTATGTCTTCTACTCCCCAGTATACAGCCATGCTTTTAAATGCATCTACATGTATATCTTCCGCCGGGTGTAGGCCTAATTCAAAACCTCCTACATTAAAGCCAACATAATATGGTTCATCAAAATAGGGTTGTATGCCTAATATTGTTATATACCATTCTTTAGCTTTTGCTATATCAGAAGTGTAGTACACCGCTGTTCTTAGTCCTAGTATTGTATTTGTCATTTATGTGTTTTAATAACAACTGAATTTACCCGATATTGATCTGTTAGTTTGCTTATCAGTGTATTTATAGATATATAGCCCCGGTGTAAAACGTTCGCTAATGCTAGTGCCATTTACGGTCCATTGTTTTAGCTTTTTACCCGATATATCATATACTTCTAGCATGCTTTGAGCAGTGTGATTATTAAAGTTAAAAACAACTTTACTATCGTCTGTTTGGGCTATTAAGATGCTAGTATTTCCAATAGTATTCTGATTGATACCGGCATCAGATATATGAACACTATCAGAGAAAGTTTCAGTGAAGCAATCATTACTTACAGTATGTGTCACTAAAAAAGTTCCTAACACTGTTGCAAAATTGTGTGTTGGATTAGCCGCAGTGTCTGTGTTCCCGTCTCCGAAATCCCAAAAGTGATTGACAGGTACAGGCGATTGATGATTGAAGTTTATGCTTACTGTTCCCGAATAGGAGAATCCTGCATAAGGATAATTGCCATTACCTTGCCACAAGCTTAAGCTATCAAATACTATTTTATCAGAAACTCGTTGAAGAAGCTTAGCCTCTGTACTAGTTAAGCTAGATATAAAACTGTTGTTTAATGTTTTCTTATGAAAGATGGTGCTGTAAAGCACGCACGCTTCTATATAAGCACCGGCTAATGATGGGTGAGAACTATCAGGTGAATAGAGCCATGGAGCATAAGCACTATCTAGCATCAGCTTCCATGCCATACCTACAGGTGCTACTATGCCGTGGTTGTCGACAGCCATTTCCATATAGCTTTCTCTCAATCTTTGCTGCATACCCGCATAAGTACATACTGGAGGGTAAAAAGGACAATTACTATGATCTCCGGTTGGGCGACCCCAAGTCATTAAAAAAGCAGTTTCAGTACAGGTGTCATTAGCATGTATCATGCTATCCAGTTTTCTAGCGTATGGGTATACTTCAACTGCCACCTGACTCGGGTCGAACGATGGACGTTGGCTTTGCTCCTGCAATACCACTATGTCCCATTTTTGAGCAGCTATTTTTGAAATGGTAACAGCATTAGTACTGTGGCTCTCAAAGGTATACCCACCAATAGTGTTTTGGTCGTATATAACCGTATCGCCATTAGCTAAGGCAATATTTTTTACTAGGGTAGGTACATCATTAGTATAAATGTAGCTATTGCCTATATACAGTACTTTTTTAGTAACTGCTAGTGCATTGGCAAAGTATAGCAGCGCAATTGCGGCTATAGATAGTGTTTTTTTCATGTTTATTTTTTTTGGTCTAATTCTTCAAGCATCATTTGTTTTATCAGCTTTACTGGAGCACTGCCATAGCTCAGAAATTTTTCGTGAAATTCTTTTAGGTTAAAGTTTTTACCCATTTTATTTCTCATCATATCTCTAAGCTCACATATTTCTGTAAAGCCTGTAAAGTAGCAGCAAAGCTGCACTTGTGTTACGGTTACACGTTTCCATTTTCCTTCAGCTTCTGCCTTTTCCTGGAAGGCTTCTTGAGTAAGGAAGTTGATAGCCTCTTCTTTACTCATGTTTTGAGTATGTACTTTAAAATCTAATAGGGTATTACATACACTTCTAAGATTCCATTTATAATACATCAACCACATTTCTGCGCTAGGGCCATTTTTTTTGCCCTTGCCATATCCACCGTATCCGTTTTCTAGCATCATTAATTCGCTATACACTGCCCAACCCTCAATCATAGCATTATTACCAAAGATTGATTTAATAAGGCTTGGAGACTGATTGGCATATACCAGTTGGGTATAGTGGCCTGGTATAGCCTCGTGTATATTTAGTATTTGTAAGATATAGTTATTGTATTCTCTCAAGTAGCTTTCTGCTTTAGCGCTATCCCAACCACTTAATGAACCTACATTATAATAAGTATTACCTTCTTTGTCATAAGGGCCGGGTGCATTTATAGAGGCACCTGCTACACCTGCCATATAATCAGGTTCTTTTCTTACAACCAATGGTTTTTTCTCATCAATGGTTATTAGGTCTTTATCTTTTATAAATGCTACCAGTTCGGGTATTTGCTGTTCTATAGATTTTTGAAACTCCTCGGGTTTTACATGTTGTTCACTAATTTTATTGATAACCATGCGAATGACCTGATTTTTATTTTCAGGCATTTTAACGCTATCGGGTATATATTTTCTCCACAATTCTTTAGCTAGCAAGTACATTTTTTCATGTAGCATTTTTTTACGCTGCTCAGCCATTTGTGCTACTTGTTCAGCCGAAAAGCCTGATTGCATTTCTAGCATAAACTTTTGGCTATATAACTGTTTGCCTAGTCTGAAGCTTCTGAATGTAGTTGTGTCAAGTTTTTTCAACCAACCTGTATATTGGTTTATTTGGTTAATAGCTACATCGCAAAGTCTGGTCATGCGGTCTTTATCACCTGCATTGAGTTTAGATTTTTGAATAGCCTCTACAACATCTTTAGATATTACAGATTTACCGCCTTCGTTCTGTTCTATGGCTAGTTGTGTGTGTTCTTTGGTAGGATTATGAATAGATTCTCTAGCTCCTTTGTAATATACCTCTGCAGATTCTAGCTTCCTTTTTATTGTTTGCAGTCTATTTTCAAGAGGTATCTTTTCGTTATATAAAATATCTGCAATGGAACCTGTTATGTTATATTGGCTAGGGTCCCACTCAAATGAGCGAAGCCTTTGCAGATTGAACATGTTATTTTCTAAAAAGTTCTGTATTAGAAAATAGTCTGTTCTATTAGCACTACTCAAATTTTGTAAATGAAACTTATGTAGCTCCTTCATTTGCTCATTACTAAAGTTTAGTTCTTTAGCTCTGGCCATATGTCTAGGTATCGATACTTGGTCGTCATATTTATGATAACCTACACTTGCTGCCCAAGTAGGGTATACTTTCCATAATTCATCTAGAAAGCGATTTTTGTAGGCATCAAATGCACTGTTATCATTAGTTTGTGCGCCCAAATTCATGGATAATGAGATAGAGGAAATTAAAAGAAGGAGTTTCTTCATAATATTTAGCTGTGTTTCTACAAGCAAATTACTCTATCTTTTACAGAGTTTTCTGCATAGACACTCATTTTATTATTACAGGTTGGTTTTGATGCTTATTTAAATTGGTACTCAATAGCCTATAAAGTAGTTTTGCAGTAATGAAATCGTATAAAGATTTAAGAGTAGTGTTTTTTGGTACACCTGATTTTGCAGTAGCTACTTTGAAAGCACTGCTAGAGTCTGGTTTGCAAATTGTAGGTGTGGTAACAGCAACTGATAAACCTGCCGGCAGGGGAAAACAAATACAAGCATCGGCAGTAAAAGAGTTTGCAGTAGCTCATGGACTACAAGTGTTGCAACCTGAAAAAATGAAGGCTCCTGAGTTTTTAGAAGAATTGAAAGCATTACAAGCAGACTTACAAGTGGTAGTAGCATTTAGGATGATGCCGGAAGTAGTGTGGAATATGCCTCCTATGGGTACCTTTAATGTGCATGGGTCTTTATTGCCTCAATATAGAGGTGCGGCACCAATTAATTGGGCAATTATGAATGGTGAAAAGCAGACCGGTGTTACTACTTTTAAATTGAAGCACGAAATTGATACAGGTGATATTATGCTTACTCATGCAATAGATATTTTGCCGGAAGATAATGCGGGTAGCATACATGATAAACTAATGATAGCAGGTGCTAACTTAATGGTAGATACTATTAAAGGAGTAGTAGAGGGTACTATTGTTGAGCATAAGCAAGATGATATAGACCCTACTACATTAAAACATGCGCCTAAAATCTTTAAAGAACATATGCAAATACAGTGGACTTGGTCTGTTGAAAAAATTAATAACCATGTTCGCGGATTGGCGCCATACCCAGCTGCCCATACAGTATTAGCTGGTAAAAATATTAAAGTATATCAGGTGCATATAGAAGAATGTACACCTAACATGCCAATAGGTGAATATGATACTGACCATTCTAAATATATACGCTTTGCAGCAGCTAATGGATGGGTGTACCTAGATGAAATACAGCAAGAGGGCAAAAAAAGAATGGATATAGCTTCTTTTTTAAGAGGATTTAGAGCTTAGATATTGTTTAAAGTAGTCTATGCCTAGCTGGTAGCTATATATGCCCAGTCCACTAATGCTACCTACGCATTTAGAAGCTATATAAGATGTTTTTCTATATTCTTCTCTAGCCAGTATATTGCTAATATGTATTTCCACTACGGGTATATTTATACTGCTTACGGCATCAGCCAATGCTATGCTGGTATGTGTGTAGGCTCCAGCATTCAGTAATATTCCGTCAATCTTACCCATACATTCGTGTAGGTAATTGATTAATTCCCCCTCAATGTTACTTTGGTAATAGCTGATAGAAATATCTTTATTTTGCTGGTGTAGCTGTAGTAATACATCATCAAAAGTTGTATTTCCGTAGATGTGTGGCTCTCTTATACCCAGTAGGTTTAAGTTGGGACCGTTTACAATAGCTATTTTCATAGTTGCAAATTAAATGAAAATAGCAATGGGGTAATCGGTTGGCTACTAACTAAATCAGCTTTCTTTTTAAGTTTATATATTATTTAGTATATGTGGGAGTCTTATTTAAAAGGATTTAAAGCTTATCTGCAATTAGAACGTTCAATGAGCGATAATACTATTGCGGCCTATCTTCGCGATGTTTCCTTTTTGGCTACTCATATTAATGAATCCTATGGGCCATTATCGGTTGCTGATGTTAAGCCCGAACATATAGAATCTCTTCTCGTTGCTATTAACGAAATGGAACTTGCCGTAAGTTCTCAAGCTAGGGTGCTTAGTGGCCTAAAATCGTTTTTTAGATATTTGTTATTGGAAGAGGTAATAGTAAAAGAACCAACTGAACTTATTGAAGCTCCCAAACTGAAACGAACTATTCCTCATGTACTGAGCATTGAAGATATTGACAAACTGTTAGCTGCTATAGATCATAGTAAAGCTGAGGGTATGCGGAATAGAGCTATGCTAGAAACCATGTATAGCTGCGGGTTGAGAGTGAGCGAGGCTACACAGTTAAAAATTTCTGATTTGTTTCTGGATGTAGGTTTTATTAAAGTATTGGGTAAGGGAAATAAAGAACGCTTGGTGCCTATTGGCGACACAGCAATAAATCAAATAAAACTATATAAAGACCATGTGCGTGTGCATCAGCGGAATATTAAACCGGCCTTTGAAGACACGCTTTTTTTAAACAGAAGGGGAGGGGCACTATCCAGAATTATGGTATTTGTAATTATTAAAGATGTGGCACTAGCTGCAGGTCTACCTGTAGAGCACATACATCCTCATACCCTAAGACATTCCTTTGCTACCCATTTAGTAGAGGCCGGGGCAGATTTAAGGGCTGTGCAGGAAATGTTAGGACATAAGAGTATTACTACTACTGAAATATATACACACTTAGATAGAACATTTTTACGCCAAACATTAGAAAAATTTCACCCTCGTTATCAGTAAATATCCATAAAAAAAGACCTGCATTTGCAGGTCTAGATATTAAGATTTAAAGTGTTTTAATAGTATTACCTCTTTTTCTGAAAGATATCTCCATTTACCACGAGGTAAATTCTTTTTAGTAAGTCCGGCATACATTACTCTATCCAGTTTTTCTACTACATATCCTAATGATTCAAATATTCTACGGACAACTCTATTTCTGCCACTGTGTATTTCAATACCCAACTCATTCTTTTTCTCTAAGTAAGCTAAAGCATCTACTGGGGCTACGCCATCTTCTAGGGTTACACCTGCAAGTATTTTTTCGAAGTCTGCTTTAGTTAAGTCTTTGTCTAATACTACTTGGTATATTTTCTTTATTTTATAAGAAGGGTGAGATAGCTTTTGTGTTAAGATGCCATCATTAGTTATTAATAATAAGCCGGTGGTGTTTCTATCAAGTCGGCCTACCGGAAATAATCTTTCTCCCTCGGCATTCTCTACTAGTTGCATCACTGTTTTACGGCCCTGAGGATCTTCTGTTGTGGTAATATAGTCTTTAGGCTTATTTAATAATATATAAACCATGCCCTTTTGTATAGCAAGTTTCTTATCATTAAGCACTACTTCGTCAGACGCTTTTACCTTATGTCCTGGGTTCGTTATTACTTCGCCATTTACAGTAACTGTTCCTTCTTTTATTATTTCTGCCGCTTCTCGTCTACTGCTTACTCCGCTATGCGATAAATACTTATTTAATGGCATCAGGGTTTCTTCTTCTTTTTCTTTAGAAGGCTTACCCTTTTTTACTTCCGGTTTTGGTCTTGGTTTTGCTTTTGATGGGTCGAACGCTGCTTTGGGTTCATACTTTCTTTCGAAAGGACGTTTGTGTTTAAACTCTCCGTCTCTAGGTTTAGATTTTCTTTCTTCAGAAAATTCAGTCGAATCAGCTTCTGTATGTTTAGGTTTATCAAAACTTTTTCTTTTGAAAGGTGCAGCGTCTTTATCTATACTTCTATTTTCAAAAGGCTTATCAAAGCGTTTTTTTCTTTCATATGGTGCACCTTCAGACTCAGAAGAGTCTCTTTTAGGTCTGTCAAATGATTTTCTGGCAGGTCTTTCAGTTCCTTTATCAAATTTGCGATTTTCATCAGAACTTTTGAAGCGACCTCTTTTTTCTTGAGTTGGGTCGTTTTTATCAAAGTCTGTACGTCTAGGCTTATCAAACGATTTTTTATAAGGACGGTCTTGATTTCTTTCGTTTCCGTTCGATTCTTTATTGGCAGCATTAAATCTTGGCTTTCTATCGCTAGTAAAGCCTTCCTTTTCAGAATTGAAGCGTTTGGGTCTGTCAAAAGATTTATTCCTAAAAGATGCCCCTTCATTTTTAGAATCATTATCGCTCGACTCTGGTCGTACTCTAGGCTTTCTTTCTCTTTTTGAAGCGTTTTCAGGTTTATTATAAGGTTTTTTATACTCGCGGGAGTCGCTATTTTGTTCTGGTCTTCCCTTATTTGAGTTGTATTTTTTCTGCATGAGTATAAAATTTCTACTGATGAACCTGCAAAGATACATCAGTTTTGTCAGTAAGTAATATTAAAGCTATTATAAAACTGTAGTGCTTAAATAATGGTAAGTGCTTTGCCCTCGTTTATTTTCTCACGTTCTTTGGCTATTACCGGGGCTACTTTATTATAAACAGTTTCTATTTTTTTGAAAGCACTTTTTATAGTGTCAATATTTTTATCGCCTCTGGCAGTATGCTCTATTTCTATCAGCAAGCTATGTACGTCCTTAACTTTCACAATTATAGCACTAGATTTTAAGCCATGAGCCACCTTGCCAATCATGGGCATATCCTCCCCGGCATCAATCAACTCTTTTAGTTGTTTAAGACCATTATTCATGGTGTCAGTATATATGTCTAATACTGAACCTATGTAGTTAGGGTCTTTTGATATCTCAGTTAAATAAGATATGTCAATTAGTGGATGAGGCATTGTGCGAATTGTTTTGAGTCATTTTCAATATTAGTTGGCACAGTGCAGCGGGGTCAAAAGGTTTAGAAACGCAAGCGTTCATTCCGGCAGCAATACTTTGCTCTTTTTCTCCATACAAAGTATTGGCTGTTAATCCTATTATAGTAATATCATTTTTTAAAACAGTCCTAATATAAACAGTAGCTTCTAGTCCATCCATCTCAGGCATTTGTAAATCCATAAGAATAGCATCATATGTGTTATTGCCTAATTGCTCTAAAACATCTTTCCCATTGAACGCTAGTGAAACCTTTGCACCAGATTTTTCTAGTACAAACATTACAATTTTTTGGTTTAGCTTGTTATCGTCTGCTATTAATATTTTTTTACCTTCTAACAAATGCATTGTAAAATTTGAAAGATAAAATAGTCTTTAACAAACGTAATGAATTTAATTGAAAAGTACTAATCTTAAATGCTTAAAATATTATTTCTCGTTTATAATCAAAATGTTAGCTTTGTTGTGTCAATGTTAACTAGTTATGAATGTTTTATTGTCTTTAATATAAGTATTTGAGAATTATTATTTTTTGTTTCTTTCTTACCTATCTAATTGTATATTTGTTTTGTGGACAATTAATTTTAACTTTAAGTTAATTAATTAAAATTTGTGAATATGGCATATAAAATACGAATCTTACCCAGGTGGTTGGTGTTCTTGCTGGATTTGATGCTGGTGAGTTTCTGTTTATTATTATCCAGATCACTTAAAATGAATTTTGCTTGGGAGCACGTATTTAGTGGTCTCAAATCTATGATAATGGTTGCAGTAGTATTAAATGCTGCACTGTTTTATATATTCAAGAGTTATGCAGGTATAGTTAGATATACCAATATAGAAGATACCTCCAGATTGGTGATGGTTAATGCCATTGCTTCCTTTTTGTATCTTATTGTAAATATTTTCGTTTACCACTCTCGCAACTTCTTTACACTACAAATAGTATCTATCAACTTTTTCATTACTAGCTTTGTTATAATATCTTATAGGCTTACAGTACGGTATTTCTTTCAGTTTTATAAGTTGTATTCCGAAGGTGATAACAAGGTTAAAAAGAAAGTGGTGGTCTACAATGCATCTGCCAACGGTTTGCATATAAAAAATGTATTAAACAACATGCCAAATGGAGATTTGCAAGTTGTAGCATTTCTAGATGATGCTTTAAGCGGTAGTGGTAAACTGCTAGAAGGTATACCTATTTTTGGCGCCACTCAAGCTAGTATAGAAAGACTAAAGCAAGAGGGGGTTGAACTTTTAGTATTTGTTAGCAAGCACATAGACAAAGATCGCATGAACTGGCTGGTTGATACCTGTTTAAATGTAGGTATTAGGGTTCAGCAAGCGCCTGCTATGAAAGATTGGCTTAATGGTAAGCTAGATACCCAACAGCTTCAAGACATTAAGATTGAAGACCTGTTGGAACGCGAGGTTATTAAAATATATAACGAGGCTGTTTACTCTGAACTGAAAGGCAAGCGTATACTTGTTACAGGTGCTGCTGGCTCTATTGGTAGTGAGCTAGTTAGACAATTATTAAATTACAGGCCATCTCTAGTAATATTGTGCGATAAGGCTGAAACCCCAATGCACGAGTTTTTGCTTGAAGTAAAAGAGAATTTTAAAGGCTCTAACGTAAAGGCATATTTAGGTGATATTACTGACAGATTGAGAATGGAGCATTTATTTGAGATATATAACCCTCAAATAGTGTTTCATGCCGCGGCTTATAAGCACGTGCCATTAATGGAGGACAATCCTTCTGTTGCCGTGTTAAATAATGTATTAGGTACCAAAAATTTAGCTGAGCTCTCTGTGCAGAATAATGTTGAAAAGTTTGTAATGGTATCTACAGATAAAGCTGTTAATCCTACAAACGTGATGGGCGCTTCAAAGCGTATAGCTGAGATTTTTGCACAAAGTTATTTTAAACATATTTCGGGTAATTTAGATTTATCGAATACTGATAAAAAAATTACTCGCTTTGTAACCACAAGATTTGGTAATGTGCTAGGTTCTAATGGTTCAGTAATTCCTAGATTTAAAAAGCAGTTGGAAAAAGGTGGTCCTATTACAGTTACCCATCCTGAGATTACTAGATATTTCATGACTATACCGGAAGCTTGTATCTTAGTTTTAGAAGCTGGAGTAATGGGGCAGGGTGGTGAAATATTTGTTTTTGATATGGGTGCTCCGGTTAAAATTGCTGACTTAGCTAAAAAAGTAATTAAGCTTGCCGGAAAAGAGCCTGATGTAGATATTAGAATAGAATATACCGGATTAAGACCAGGAGAAAAATTGTATGAAGAGTTATTAAATAACAATGAAAATACAAGAGCCACATATCATCAGAAAATACTAATTGCAGATGTTAGGCAGTATGATTTTAATGATGTGAATAAGAGAATTGAGAAATTAATTAGTAGCGCCAAACAGCATTATACCCTAGAAACTGTATATTTGATGAAAGATTTGGTGCCGGAGTTTATCAGCAACAATTCTGTTTATGAGAAAATAGATGTTAAAGATTTGAAATAACTAGTAAGTACCCTAAATAAAGTTCCTGCTGAAAGGCGGGAACTTTTTTCATTTATGCTAATGACGAACGGATTAGATAATTGCGAATGAACCAGCTAAGGTGTACTTTTGCAAACTATTATTCTTTTTTCAAATCTCACTACATTGAACCGTTACAACCAAAGAGGCGTATCTGCCCAAAAAGAAGATGTTCATAAGGCTATAGCTAAACTGGATAAAGGACTATTCCCTAATGCTTTTTGTAAAATTTATCCTGATTATTGGGGTGGGGATGATGCCTATTGTAACTTAATGCATGCAGATGGCGCAGGTACTAAATCTGTATTAGCTTACATGTATTGGAAGGAAACCGGAGACTTAAGTGTATGGGAAGGTATAGCTATAGATGCAATAGTAATGAATATAGACGATTTGCTATGTGTGGGTGCCGTTGGTCCGTTTACTTATTCTTCAACAATTGGTAGAAATAAAAATTTAATACCGGGAGAGGTAATATCAGAGTTGATAAATGGTACCCAACGCTACTTTGATAGGTTGTTAGATTATGGTATAGATGTTAAGTTAATGGGAGGAGAAACTGCGGATGTGGGCGATGTGGTAAGAACTGTTATAGTTGATGGAACCATGTCTTGCCGTATGAGAAGAGATAAGCTTGTAACAACAGAAAAAATGCAGGCAGGTGATGTGGTGGTTTCTTTAGCCAGCTATGGTAAAGCTATTTACGAGGATGCATATAATAGTGGTATGGGCAGCAACGGCCTTACTAGTGCTCGTCATGAATTGCTGCATAAGGAATATGCCACAAAATATCCTGAAAGTGTAGACCCCAACTTGCCACAAGATGTAGTTTATAATGGTAAATATAAACTAACTGATGCTACTGAAACAGGCCTTACTGTTGGTCAAATGATATTATCGCCTACGCGAACATATGCACCTGTAGTATTGCAGATTTTGAGTAAGTATTTTGATAATATACATGGTATTATACATTGCAGTGGCGGTGGCCAAAGTAAGGTATTACATTACATGCCTGCTCCATTAAGAGTAGTCAAAAACAATTTGTTGCCAATACCCCCATTATTTAGCATGATTCAAGAATCGGCAGGTACTGGTTGGAAGGAAATGTATCAGGTGTTTAATATGGGCCAACGCTTAGAAATATACACTGACAAAGAAACTGCGGCAGCTATAGTAGAAATAGCAGCGTCATTTAATATAGAGGCAAGAATTTCCGGACATGTAGAGCATGCAGATAAGAAAGAGGTGCTTATAGAAAGTAATAAGGGTACATTTGTATATAATTAATTCGATGGTTTTTGGCACGAAATATGCAATACATTACCTGAAATAAAACATTTATGAACATATTCAAAGGTTTGTTTTTCTCACTTGTGTGCTTATCGGCTACTCAGTCTTATGCACAGGATATGATATATACGCGTGCGGGAAGTACCTATCAGGCAAAGATTAAATCTGTAGGTGGTGGCTTTGTTGTGTATAAAAAATGGGATAATCAAACAGGGCCAGACTATACATTAGCTATAGAAGATGTAATGAAGATAAAATATGAAAACGGTAATGAAGAACAATTTGTTACTGAAGGTTCACCAGCTTCGTCTATAGCACCTGCCGGGTTTAGGAATGGTAATACATCACCTATGCCAGGTTTAGGCAAAACCATTTACTCACTTTCTCCTATGCAGTTTACGGAGAATGGAGTTGGTCTGTCCATTGCATATG
Organism: uncultured Flavipsychrobacter sp.; assembly: GCA_964461535.1. GTDB lineage: Bacteria > Bacteroidota > Bacteroidia > Chitinophagales > Chitinophagaceae > Flavipsychrobacter. The sequence continues at coordinate 1,134 of CAYWUY010000045.1, read as the reverse complement.
AAAAAATATTAGATAAAGAAGGTGTAGTTGCTTTTTACATGCCATTAGCAGCAACTTTCAATCTAAACTCTAGCGCAGATAATAAAGAGCATCAAGATGCTATGTTTTATTTAATGCCAGGAATAAAATTTTACCCTACTTCTCAGTATGGTAAAACTAAATACGCCATAGGTCCATCTATGATCTTTGGTTTAGGACAAAAAACTACCGTATCAACCAATTATAGTCAATCTTCAGTTACTTATGATTATTTAACAAGAGACAAGGTAATGTTAGGCATATTGGTAAATAATTCTGTCAATATTAACGCTACACAGCATTTCTACTTAGGTTTCGATTTTGGCTTTGGTTTTACTTATATCAATAAGCTAAATGGCGAAAATCAAGGTGTAAACGGTACTGTTCAGGGTAATTTTAGAATAGGGTATAGAAAATAGAGTTTTTTTAATTGTTATATATGAAAAGAGGTGCAAATATGCACCTCTTTTCATATATAATACGGTTTGTAACTATTATTTTTAGTTTAATAATCATTATTTTGTGTACAATTTGGGTAAAATGGTATCGATTTTAAATACTAAATGCATAATCGTTTTGTATTTTAATTGAACACTCGTACTTTTGCGCAAAATTTTATAAGAGTTTATTATTTTTATATATTAAGCATATGCCTAACGTTGGTAAGATCAAACAAATAATCGGTCCGGTAGTAGACGTTTATTTCGGTGGCGACAGTAAGTTGCCTGAGATATTTAACGCCCTAGAATTGACCCGCGAGAACGGTGAAAAACTAGTGCTAGAAGTACAGCAACACCTTGGAGAAGACAGTGTTCGTGCCGTTGCGATGGATGGTACTGAAGGTCTTGTTCGTGGTACCGAAGTAGTTGATACCGGAAAAGCTATCGCTATGCCGATAGGTGATCAGATCAACGGTCGTCTATTTAATGTAACAGGTGACGCTATTGACGGTTTGCCTGCTCCAAATAAAGAAGGTGCACGTCCAATACATGCTAAACCTCCAAAATTTGAAAACCTAACTACTTCATCTGAGGTATTATTCACAGGTATCAAAGTAATTGACTTGATTGAACCATATGCTAAAGGTGGTAAAATTGGTTTGTTTGGTGGTGCTGG
>CAYWUY010000044.1:16847-24049 GCA_964461535.1 uncultured Flavipsychrobacter sp. | reverse complement strand
GTATCGATTGGGGTTGCAAATGTACTATCCTTTTCGTTATTACCAAATTTAATTTCTAGATTTTGGAAACATTCCATAGAAAGTCCATTAAAACTTAAAGTTTAGCACCCATAACTTATTAATTAACAGCTAAATACGCTTTATATAGTCAAATGAAAATTATACCTGCATTTCTATTTAATTATACAACGAACTGTAAAAACATTAGGGTAGGCTCACTTGCCTACCCTAATGTCAATCATCCTATACTACTTTATATAGTAGTATTCATGTTCCGGTTTTATTTGCTTGGCCTTATTCTCTGCCTCCTTAGCCCTCAACTCTACCCTACGTATCTTACCACTTATTGTTTTAGGCAGCTCCGTCACAAACTCTATAATCCTAGGCATTTTGTACGGAGCCAGATTTTTACGTGCAAATGCAAATAGCTTTTCAGCCAATTCTGCACTTGGCACTCTATCTTGTGCTAATATTATATAGGCCTTTATCTCATACCCTTTTACCGGGTGTGGACTACCAACCACTGCCGATTCCATAACAGCATTATGCTCTAGTAACATACTTTCCACCTCAAACGGGCCTACCCTATAGTCCGATGATTTTATTACATCATCATCTCTACCAACAAACCATATATAACCATCCTCATCTTTATATGCTTTATCGCCGGTATAGTATAGCCCATGTTTAAAAACGGCTTTCATTTTCTCAGCATCTTCAAAATATTCTTTAAAAATACCATTAGGCTTTGCCGTAGTAGTTCTAACTGTTATATTACCTTCTTCTTGCACAGGCAGTTCATTACCATCATCGTCTGCTATTACTATATTATATAAGAATGTGGGTTTTCCCATACTACCAAACTTTATAGGAGCACCTACTAAATTGGCCACCATACAAGTACTCTCAGTTTGCCCATAGCCATCCCTTAATGTAAGCCCCGTTCCTTTTTTCCATATTTCTATTACCTCAGGATTAAGTGGTTCACCGGCTGCCACACATTCCCTTATACTCAATTTATAAGCCGATAAGTCTTCCTGAATCAACATTCTAAGTACTGTAGGGGGTGCACAAAATGTAGTTACTTTATGCTGTTGCATTATAGATAGGTAATCTTTTGCATTAAAACGCCCATTAGGATGGTATGCAAATATGGTAGCCCCTACATTCCAAGGCGCGAAAAAACTGCTCCAAGCAAATTTTGCCCAGCCAGGCTGAGAAATATTAAAATGGATATCTCCACGCATCAATCCTATCCAAGAAGCAGTTGTTAGATGCCCAAGAGGATAACTAAGGTGCGTATGTATTACTACTTTAGGCATTCCGGTGGTGCCCGATGTAAAATATAAAAATAAAGCATCATCTGATCGAGTATCGGCTGCCTCTGCTTCATCAGACTCCATATATATATTATCTAAGGCTACCCACCCTTCTCTGGTTCCATCTACAAGTATCTTTAGTAATATATTATTACCCGACAACTGTTCTGCTTCATCTATTTTAGGTGCGTTATCCATATCACATATCACTACCTTGGGCAATAGCTTACCAAAACGATATACTAAATCATGCACACCCAATATGGTTGCAGCCGGCACCATCCTATATCCACCTTTAATGCCTGCTAGTACTGCCAGCCAGTTGGCCGGAAGCAAGGCTAATTGAAATAATAGCACATCTTGCTGTTGCACGTCATGCTTTCTCAAAAAATTCAGTAGACAGTTAGTTTCTCTGCTTAACTGTAAAAACGTATAAGATTTAGTAGCTACTCCATCTGTCCATACCAATGCGCTATCATTAGAATGCTCAGTCACATTTATAGCCTCAAATACATCCCTTACCCAATTAAATTTCTCAGGTGCAGAAATTGATAACTGGTATAATGCGTCAAAATCTTTATTAGCAATATGGTCTGCTACCTTTTTATATAGCTCTTTCATTAGTTTATTAAATAGAAAGTAAACTTACTTAATAAAGCATCCTGAGCCGGTAAATAGACCTTGTATTCTGCTAAATAGGTATAGTAGCAGTAACTATTTAACACATATTTTAGCTAACTAATACTTGTGAGCAAAAGAATTTTTAAAATTTTGTTTTTTGTATACGAATATTTATTACTTTTGCAACCCAATTCTCAATATTGCTCTTTTTTATAAGTTGGCATTTGGAAGAGTTGTAGTGGGCAACCACAATTCAATTCGTTAACACCAAAAAAATTAAAATGGCTAAAGAAATCAGTGGCTTTGTAAAGCTACAGGTAAAAGGTGGTCAAGCAAACCCTGCTCCACCAATCGGTCCTGCGCTAGGTTCTAAAGGCGTAAACATCATGGAGTTTTGCAAGCAGTTCAATGCTCGCACTCAAGACAAAATAGGTAAAGTATTACCTGTTGTACTTACTGTATACACAGACAAGTCTTTCGACTTCGTAATTAAAACACCTCCTGCTGCTGTTCAGTTAATGGATGCTGCAAAGCAACCAAAAGGTTCTAAAGAGCCTAACCGTCAAAAAGTTGGTAAGGTTACATGGGCGCAAATCGAAGAGATTGCTAAAGACAAAATGGCTGACTTAAACTGCTTCACGTTGGAAAGCGCTATGAAAATGGTTGCTGGTACAGCTCGCAGTATGGGCTTCACAGTTGAAGGCACTGCTCCTTGGGCTTAATTTTCCACCTTATTAAAAATTTTTTGAAGTAATGGCAATCACAAAGAACAGAAAAGCTGTAGAAGCTAAATTAGATAAAAATAAAATATATACACTGTCTGAAGCTGCTGCTCTAGTTAAAAGCATCAACGTAACTAAATTCGACAGTTCTGTAGACGTTCACATCCGTTTGGGTGTAGACCCTAAGAAAGCTGACCAAGCTATTCGTGGTACAGTTTCTCTTCCTCACGGTACAGGTAAAACTAAACGTGTGTTAGTACTTTGTACTCCTGATAAAGAAGCTGAAGCTAAAGCTGCTGGAGCTGACTTCGTTGGTTTGGACGAATTCGTTCAAAAAATCGAATCAGGTTGGACAGATGTAGACGTAGTAGTAGCTACGCCTTCTGTAATGCCTAAAATAGGTAAATTAGGTAAAATATTAGGTCCTCGTAACTTAATGCCTAACCCTAAAACTGGTACTGTTACTAACGATGTAGCAAACGCTGTAAACGAAGTTAAAGGCGGTAAAATCGCATTTAAAATAGACAAAGCTGGTATCATACATGCTTCTATCGGTCGTATCTCTTTCGCTCCTGAAAAGATAGCTGAGAATGCTCAAGAATTGATTAACACTCTTGTACGTATGAAACCTGCCACTGCTAAAGGTACTTACTTAAAAGGTATCAGCATGGCTACTACAATGAGTCCGGGTTTGGCTATCGATACTAAATCTGTGATCTAATTCTGAGGTTTATCCTTGGGTATGTAAACATCATTCTTAAACATTTTGACACGGCACCAGTTGTCGAGCTCAAGAAAAGAAATTAAAAAAAATGACACCAGCTCAAAAAAATGAAGTTATAAATGTATTGAAAGAGAAATTCTCTCAGTACGAAAATTTCTACATCACCAATACCGAATCTTTAACGGTAGAACAAGTGAGCAAGTTACGTCGCCTTTGCTTCGAAAAGAATGTAGAGATGAAAGTAGCTAAAAACACACTTATCAAAAAAGCTCTAGAAAGCTTTAACGATGAGAAATATACAGGCGTTTACGAAAGCCTACATGGCGTAACAGCTTTGATGTTCTCTGATTCTCCTAAAGAACCGGCTCTTATTCTTTCTTCTTTCCGTAAAGATAGCAAGCTTGAAAAACCAGAATTAAAAGCTGCTCTAATAGGTGAAGATCTATTTAAAGGTGATGCTGAATTAACTAACCTGACTAAGATCAAAACTAAAAATGAACTTATCGGTGAAGTTATCGGATTGTTACAATCTCCTGCTAAGCGTGTATTGGCTGCTTTATTGCACCACCACGAAGGCAAAGAAGGTGCTGAAACTACTGAAGCTCCGGCTGCAGAGTAAGCTCCCTCAGGGAGTTTTATACTCCCACACAATTTTAGGCTTCCAAGTCCAATATATACATTAGTTGCATAAACTAATACAAGTAAACAAAATTTATAAAATCAGTTAAAACACAAATAAAATGGCAGACATTAAAGCATTAGCCGAACAACTAGTTAACCTAACTGTAAAAGACGTTCAGGAATTAGCTACTATTTTGAAAGACGAGTATGGTATCGAGCCAGCAGCAGCAGCAGTTGTAGCAGTTGCAGGTGGTGGTGATGCTCCAGCAGCAGCAGCTGAAAAAACATCTTTCAACGTAGTATTGAAAAATGCAGGTGCTTCTAAATTGAACGTAGTTAAAGTTGTAAAAGACTTAACTGGTCTAGGTCTTAAAGAAGCTAAAGAATTAGTTGATGGCGCTCCTAAAAATGTAAAAGAAGGCGTTAGCAAAGCTGAAGCTGAAGATATCGCAGCTAAATTGAAAGAAGCAGGTGCTGAAGTAGAATTAGCTTAATTCTCTACAGATAACTGTTTAATTATATTTACAGCCCGCATCAGCGGGCTGTATTTTTTTGTGTCTATACCTTTGTGTTATAACGAACTAGCTATGCTTTCTACCTATTTTATGCCTATACCATGTTCTTTGTTATACCTTATTCTGGCATATTTTTGAAAAGTAGCAAAAGCCGATAACCTGCAAATCACATAACCATAATAGCCATCTAGAAAACCTAAACGAATAAAATACTCATTTACAAAATGCCAAAAAGGTGAGAAAATCAAAGTAAATAAACTGGCGCTTTTGCCGTTTTCTACTGCTGCCATCGCAGCAAGTTGTGAGTATTTGTCTATCTTCTGTATGTGCTCTGCTATGCTTGAAAAACTGTAATGCAGCAAGTCTCCTTTTAACAAGCCTTTCTTCTGCGCCAGGCTTGGCTCCCACGACTCATGTACCCTGCGCTCTACCCACCTACCCTTTGTTCTATTATACAATCTGGTTTGCCTATCCGGATACCAACCGCAGTGTTTTATCCATTTACCACAATAGTTGGTTAGCCTAGGCATTTCATATACATCATGGGTAGGCTGTTGTTTAAACTTCAGTATACTTTGTATTAATTCACCGGTCAATTCTTCATCAGCATCTAAATTCAATACCCAATCATTAGCAGCACTATCTGTAGCAAAATTTTTCTGCTGTCCATATCCATCAAAATCGTGCTGAATAACCTTAGCACCAAACTTTTCTGCTATGGCTACTGTATTATCTTTAGAGTTACTGTCTACTACCACTATCTCATCTGCTACATCTTTCACTGATGCTAAACAACGGCCCAAGTTCTTTTCTTCATTATAGGTAATAACAACAACGCTTAATGCTACCATGCAGATATTTGTGTGAAACAGAAATAATACAACATACAAAAATAGACGAAATATGCTATTTGTGTGTATTTAATTCAAAAAGTGCGAGCTGTCAATAGTATCTTTGCAATACTCAATTATGGATAATAATAATCGTACAGAGATATCTTCAGTAGGCGAATTTGGATTAATAGACCATTTAACAAGAAACAATGAAACGCATCAGGCCGGCACTATGCTTAGTATTGGCGACGATGCCGCAGTTATAGATCAGTTTGGTCGCCAAATGGTTATTACTACCGATCTACTGTTAGAGGGTGTTCATTTCGACCTCACTTATACCCCACTCAAGCATTTAGGCTATAAAGCTGTAGCAGTAAATCTATCGGACATTTGCGCCATGATGGCTACGCCTACCCATATAACTATAGGCATAGGCATAAGTAACAGATTTTCTGTTGAGGCTTTAGAAGAGTTTTATGAAGGTGTTTATGCAGCATGCGAACGTTATAATGTTGATTTAGTGGGTGGTGATACATCTACCTCACTTAAGGGATTTGTTATTAGCATTACGGCTGTCGGTGAGGTAGCTCCTGACAAATATGTAACCAGAAAAGGAGCCAAAGTGAATGATTTGATTTGTGTATCTGGCGATTTAGGTGCAGCTTATCTTGGGCTACAGTTGTTAGAACGAGAAAAGAGAGTATATCAGGCCGACCCCAATATGCAGCCTGAAATAAAAGAAGATAATGCCTACCTTTTACAAAGAATACTAAAACCAGAACCTAGATTAGATATTGTTGAGTGGCTAGATGAACATAAAATAGTTCCTACAGCTATGATAGACATAAGCGATGGACTTAGTAGTGAACTTTTACACATCTGTAAAGGAAGCGAAGTCGGTTGCTTAATATATGAAGAGAAATTACCCATAAGCGACGAAGCAAAGAGTATGGGAATGGAGTTTAATATTCCTACCAGTACTTGTGCATTAAATGGCGGAGAAGATTACGAACTACTTTTTACTATAAGCCAAGACGACTACGAGAAAATTAAAGAGCACGAAGGTATTAGTGTTATAGGATACATTACTGAGGCTGAGCAAGGCATGCATTTGCTATCTACCGGCGGTAACAAACATAAGTTGGTAGCCCAAGGGTGGAATGCTTTTCAACAGTAAAAAATAGTATTTTTAAGATAATTTTGTATTTTACGCTCAAATATTCGTCTAGAATGAAATTTTGGAAACCTGTTCTGCTTACAACGCTGCTATTTAGTGCCTTTACAGCTTTAGTTACCTATACTTCGTGCGAGAAAGATCCTTGCACAAATATCAGCTGTAATAATGGTGGCTCTTGCAATGCAGGTGCTTGTAAATGTCCTACTGGGTTTGAAGGTGCCACATGCGACACCAAAGTAACTACAAGGTTTGTAGGCACTTATGTAGGCATTACTACTTGTAATATGGGCGCTTACATTATTGATACGGTTTTCATTACCGACAACGTAGCCAGAAAACCAACTACGGTTAAAGCCATTCAAAAAACGCACCCTTACGATACACTATATGGCACAGTTAGTGTTAATGAAACCACCTATGCTATAACTTTTCCGGATATAGTGTTTAGCAAATTCAGAAAGAAAATAACAGCAACATTGCAAAGCGACAAAACGCTAGTTTTCAATACTTACGTTTATGATTCAACTAACATTAATGTAATTGAAGAGACTAAATGTATTTTCAACGGAGCTAAACTTAACAGATAATAGTACTACTCTAAAATAATGTAGCGGGGGGGTTTGATAATCAAATACGCCCGCGAAATTTTTTGTTCGTAACCGTTGAGGTT
>CAYWUY010000044.1:0-16837 GCA_964461535.1 uncultured Flavipsychrobacter sp. | reverse complement strand
CATAGCGGGGCGATTTGATGATCAAATCGCCCCGCTATGTTTTATGTACTTACCCCCTTTCAGTTACTTTTTTTTCTACAGCATTATCCTTCTTGCTGGCGCCATATTTTACAAACATATACAAATAAAGCACCCTAGATATTCTCATCAACCAGGGCTGTAGCAGTATTACAATTGCTATACTTACACCCAAAAACTTAAATACACTATTATCTTTATAAGACAATCCAAATACAAAGGCATACCAAACAGCATTTATAAAAAATATACCTACCGATAAAGCATAGCTCACATAACCTGTCCCATAATAAAAACCAGGCTCAATCTCCATTTTTTGATCACACACTTCACAGTGTTCAGGCATATCAAGCATATGACCAAGAGGTAGTATACTTTTTTGGGTATACATACTACCCTTTCTGCATGATGGACATTTATATTTTAATATACTGGGTAACAAGGAAGGCTTTGACTGACTCATTTAATAGTATTTTCGGCAAAATTAACTATTTAGCCAGTCTTTCAATTGTATAAATACACCCAAAAATTGTACAAAACGTGTAATTTTGTCATACTAAATGACTTTTTGACTAACTTTATATAAACCCACGATTTTTGTTAAGTTAATTATACCCACACAAAGACCTACAAATAATGGATATTCAAAATATAAAGAACAGATTTGGAATTATTGGCAACTCTCCGGCTCTTAATCATGCCCTTAATACGGCAGTGCAAGTAGCCAATACCGATTTGTCTGTACTTATTGTGGGGGAAAGTGGGGTTGGTAAAGAGGTCTTTTCTAATATTATCCATTCTCTTTCTCCTAGAAAGCATAACCCTTTTATAGCTGTCAACTGTGGAGCCATACCAGAAGGCACTATAGATAGTGAGCTTTTCGGCCACGAAAAAGGTTCATTTACAGGAGCTGTAGATAGCCGTAAAGGCTACTTTGAAACGGTAAATGGCGGTACCATTTTTCTAGATGAAATTGGCGAAATGCCTTTAGGTACTCAAGCCAGGTTATTAAGGGTACTTGAAACAGGCGAATTTATTCGTGTAGGTTCTTCTAAAGTTCAGAAAACAGACGTTAGGGTAATTGCTGCAACTAATAGAGATTTACTAGAGGATACACACCAAAACAAATTTAGACAAGATTTATATTACAGACTTAGTACAGTACCTATTAGGGTACCTAGCCTAAGAGATAGAAAAGAAGATATTCCGCTACTATTCAGAAAATTTGCTGCTGACTTTGCAGAAAGATATAAAACAACTGCTATACAGTTAGACCCCTCGGCATTACAACTACTAGTAAACTACCCTTGGAGAGGTAATGTTAGGGAACTAAAAAACGCTGCAGAACAGATATCTGTACTAGCCCAAAGCAAACAGATATCAGCAGAGATGCTTCAGCAATTTTTACCTCCTGTAGACCAAAATAGAAGCTTAGCTATTATACAGCAACAACCACCTGCTATACATCACGGAGGCAATGCTAGCAATAGCGACTTCAACTCTGAAAGAGATATACTTTATAAGTTGTTCTTTGATATGAAAAAAGACATGAACGACTTAAAACAAATGATATATGACGTAGCCAACCACCAAGGCTACACCCCTACAGATCCTGCTATATCACGCAATGCAGTGCCGGTATATACCGAACCTGTACAACCACAACAAAGCGCTTTCACCAATCCCGTGGTTATACCGGTACCGGTTAGTAATACCCCGAACAACAACATACCTATTCTGCTAGATAGTTCATCATCTACTCACGAAGATGTGGAAGAAACGCTTTCTCTTACAGATAGGGAAAAAGACTTTATAACTAAAGCACTTAAAAAGCATAAAAGCAGAAGAAGGGATGCTGCTAATGAGCTAGGTATTTCAGAACGAACCTTATATAGAAAAATTAAAGAATATGGAATAAAGGAGTAGCCTATGCTACTCCTTTTGTTTTCACACAGTATTATAAATAGGCACTACTATCTTTGCTATATAATGAGCAAGAGATATTTTGTAACAGGAACACATACTGATGCTGGAAAAACAGTCGTATCTGCTATTTTAACTGAGTCATTAGAGGCCGATTATTGGAAACCTATACAATCCGGCGACCTCGAGAATTCTGATACCATGAAAGTCCAAAATTTAGTGAGTAATGGTAAGTCTGTATTTCACAAAGAGAAGTATAGACTTTCCTATCCTATGTCACCCCACATATCAGCTCAAAAAGATGGCATTAACATATCCATTGATGATTTTATCATGCCTGAAACTAGTAACAACTTAATAGTTGAAGGTGCTGGGGGTCTATTAGTACCTATTAATAACTATCAATTTGTTATTGATCTCATCAAACATTTAGAGCTAGAGGTAATACTGGTAAGCAAGCATTACTTAGGCAGCATCAACCATACATTACTCAGTGCGCAAGCATTAGATAAATACAATATACCTGTAAAAGGTATTATATTCAATGGCACCCCACAAGATGGTACCGAAGAAATTATATTAGCTCATACAGGATATCAATGCTTAGGTAAAATAAGTACCGAAAACGAATTGAACAAAGCAGCCATTATTAAATACAAAAGCACCTTCCAATACCTTTCTAATTAATCTATGGAAAATGTAAAAAACTGGAAGCAAGCTGACCAATCTAACGTATGGCATCCTTTTACTCAGGTATATTATGCTCCCGACAACATAATTATCACACACGGTAAAGACACTTGCTACTATGATGATCAAGGAAATAGCTTTATAGATGCCATTTCTTCATGGTGGGTAAATTTACATGGCCATAGCCACCCATACATTACCAAGGCAGTTGCCGAACAATGCATGCAACTCGAGCATAGCATATTTGCAGGTTTCACGCACCATCCAGGCATTACACTTGCTACACGCCTACTAAGTCACCATACATACATGAGCAAAGTATTCTTTTCAGATAACGGCTCAACATCTGTAGAAGTGGCTTTAAAAATGGCATTTCAATATTGGAGTAATAATGGAACTCCTAAATATAAAGTTATTGCATTCAAAGAAGCATATCATGGCGATACTTTTGGGGGCATGTCTGTAGCTGCAAGAAATGCATTTAACAAACCTTTTGAGCCTCTGTTATTCAATGTTATTAATATTGACTTACCCACCGATGAAAATATAGATAACCTTTGTGCGCACTTAGAAAATATATTGGCTGAGGGAGAAATTGCTAGCTTTATTTTCGAACCTCTAGTATTAGGAGCCGGAGGCATGCTAATGTATAAAGCTGAACACTTAGACAGACTGATAGCATTATGTAATAAGTATGAATGTATAACTATAGCAGACGAAGTAATGACCGGCTTTGGCAGAACAGGTAAACTTTTTGCTTCAAACTACTTACACTGCAAGCCCGATATAATTTGTTTATCTAAAGGCATTACAGGTGGGTTCTTTCCATTAGGTGCTACACTATGCAAACAAGAGATTTTTGATGCGCACATTAGTAGCGACAAAACTAAAACCTTTTTTCATGGTCATTCCTATACGGGTAACCCCACCATATGTGCAGCTGCAAATGCCAGCCTAGACTTGCTAGAAAATAACGATACTATCAGCAAAATAGAACATATTAGCTATAGACAGCAGCAGTTTGCCAACGAAATAAGGAACAATAGCAATATTGAAAACGTTAGACATATGGGTACTATACTGGCTTTCGATGTAGAATCTAATGAAACTACAGGCTACCTAAATAGCAAAGCTGAATCTCTGGCAGATTATTTTATTAAATTAAACATTATTCTACGACCCTTAGGAAATGTGCTATATATTCTTCCGCCATACTGCATTACAGATGCTGAACTGGATAAAATATATAATGCTATACGCCTACTTATAAAGTAAGTTACAACTGACATTGGCGCCTTAAAAAATCTTTAACTGTACATTTTGTCATATTTCACTACCCTAGGCAGTAAATTTGAGTATAGTAAATAAAAACTAGCATAACTATGATTGGTTATTATTTGTTGTCGGCTATTCTAATGGTAGTAGGGATGATTGTAAGCTCTACACTAAAAAGAAAATTTCAAGAATATGGCGAAATCGGAATTGCAGCAGGCTTATCGGGAAAAGAGGTAGCTGAAAAAATGCTTAGAGATAATGGCATTTATGATGTAAGAGTAACACAGTCTGAAGGTTTTCTTTCCGACCACTATAATCCTGCAGATAAAACAGTTAATCTTAGCCCCGAAGTCTACTCTGGTAGAAGTATTTCTTCTGCAGCTGTTGCCGCTCATGAATGTGGGCATGCTGTGCAGCATGCAACGGCTTATAGTATGCTACAATTGCGTAGCCAACTGGTGCCTGTTGTACAAATTAGTAGCACATTAGCACAATGGGTAATATTTGCCGGACTTGGTATCATGGGGTTTGGCTACGGCAATCAAACATTATTATTAATAGGAATAATACTTTTTGCTGCATCAACAGTATTTGCATTAATTACGTTGCCAGTAGAGTACGACGCCAGTGCTCGTGCTCTTAAATGGATGGAAACATCTCACCTTACAGAAAAATACGAACATGATAAAGCTAAAGATGCACTACAGTGGGCTGCTAGAACCTATTTGGTAGCTGCTATAGCTTCTGTAGCGCAATTACTATACTTCGTTATGATTTTTATGAACAGAAGAGACGATTAGAATACAAAAGAAACTTTTATTAATCCAAAAGAGCGTATGAATGTATCATGCGCTCTTTTCGCATTAAGAAGGAAATATGTTAATATATTTATTACAAGTAGTATATGCCTTTCATTAAACTATCTTTGCATAATGAAGAATTTGCGTGAACTAAGTCTAGCTGACTTAGAAACACTATTACAAGATGTAGGCCAACCCAAATATAGAGCAAAGCAAATATATGAGTGGATGTGGCAGAAGCATGCCGCTAGTATTGACGACATGACCAATTTACCTAAGCTGTTAAGAGACCAATTAAACCAAGGCTATTATATACCTAAAGTTAGTATTCACCACAGCCAGTATAGTAGCGACGGAACAATTAAAAACAGACTACAATTACAAGACAAACATTTTGTAGAAAGTGTACTTATACCAGGAGACAAGCGCTTAACAGCATGTGTTTCTTCTCAGGTAGGTTGCTCTTTATCTTGTAAATTTTGCGCTACCGGTTACCTAGAGCGTAAACGCAACCTAAATGCCGATGAAATAGTAGATGAAGTAACACTGCTGAACGACCAAGCATTAAAACACTATGGTAAGCCACTCTCTAATATTGTTTTCATGGGCATGGGCGAACCACTTTTGAACTACAAAAATGTACTTAAAGCTATAGAAAAAATTACTGACCCTGAGGCTTTAGGTATGAGCCCAAGAAGAATTACGGTATCTACTGCCGGTGTTGCCAAAATGATAAAGCAATTAGGCGATGATAAAGTGAAGTTCAAATTAGCCTTATCGCTACATGCAGGTAACGATACTAAGCGAAATGAGATTATGCCTATTAATGAAAGCAACAATCTTAAATCTTTAATTGAAGCACTAAACTACTTTTACAAAGCTACCGGCAACGAAATAACCTTTGAATATATACTGTTCAAAGACTTTAATGACAGTGAAAAGGATGCTGCTGAACTTGTAAAAATCTATCGCCAAGTACCAGCCGACCTTGTAAACATTATTGAGTACAACCCTATAGATGCTGCCATGTTTGAAAAACCTGAAGAAGATAAGACAGAGCAGTTTATGAAATATTTAAAAGATAAGCGTGTAAATGTTCATCTAAGACGCAGCAGAGGTAAAGATATAGATGCCGCTTGCGGACAGTTGGCAAATGTAGATCACCTACAAGGCTAAATAACATCCAAAACTAGTCTATTACAATTGACCGGAGGTGATGAGGTATAGTACAAGAAAAACCTAATCCACTTCCGGTCAAATTCATTTCATACATTATCCGCCCCCATTTACTGCTATTCTTTTGGTGAGCATACAGCCACAAATTATCTATTACAAAGCTGCCTATTCCTTGTAATATCAGTGCAGTACCATAGCCTTTGTATAGGTTATCAATATTCTTATCTGCAGACCGTTGTTGTAGTAATATAGCTCCGCCAACGGCTACACCCAAATCAAAAACAACCGCAGTTTTTAATAAATTTTTATTAGATATATAATCAGTATAAGCCTTAGAAGCATTGAATTTAGAGGCAGCTTGTCTTCTTGCCTGTCTAAACCCAAAGTAAGCTATACCTAGGTTCACTGCACCGTATGCAGCATTAATTTGATGAAAGTATTTCCAATCATCATTCTTTGCTAATGCCCAACCCGCTATGCCTGCACCCACATTAGCCGCTGCCCAGTAGCCCAACTTTTCTACCCCACCTAAATTAGTCAGTATACGCTCTTTATCATATTGTTTCAACGTATCAGTAAACGACATTTGTGCATAAGAAGTACAATTGCACAACAATAAGCAAATAGAAATGATAAAGGCACACTTAAACATAATAAGGCAAAGCTATAAAATTAGTTACGGTAACACCTTAAGAAATTCTGAAATTAGTACAACTGAATACAACCACGCATAATTATCAAATACAATATAACATACTACTGAGAGAAACTATGTCAATTATCGAGGTATAAATTAGCGCTAATCAGGAAAGTAATGCCATTCAATTTATTAAGAACTATTTAAATGCTTAGTAAATAGTAATTAAGTACCTTCGCGCATCAAAATTAAAATAACAATTTATGCCAAATCGTGTATACGATAACATATTACAAACTATCGGCAATACTCCGCTTGTAAAGTTAAATAAGGTAGTTGCAGACCTACCTTGTAAGGTATATGCTAAAGTTGAAACTTTTAATCCGGGCAATAGTATTAAAGACCGTATGGCTTTAAAAATGCTTGAAACAGCAGAAAAAGAAGGCAAAATAAAACCAGGCGGTACCATTATTGAAGGTACTAGCGGCAACACTGGTATGGGTTTAGCTTTGGCTGCTATTATAAAAGGGTACAAATGTATTTTTGCTACTACTGACAAACAAAGCAAAGAAAAAGTAGATATATTAAAGGCTCATGGTGCCGAAGTAATAGTATGCCCAACCAACGTTGAACCTGAAGATCCAAGAAGTTACTATCAAGTAGCACGACGCTTACAAACTGAAATCCCTAATTCTTGGTATGTTAATCAGTATGACAACTTGGCCAATAGACAAGCTCACTATGAGCAAACTGGCCCGGAAATATGGGAACAAACTGAAGGAAAAGTTACGCACTTGGTTGTGGCTTCAGGTACCGGAGGTACTATAGTAGGTACAGGCCGATTCCTAAAAGAAAAAAATCCTAACATAAAAGTTTGGGCTATTGACTCATATGGTAGCTTATTGAAAAAGTGGCATGAAACCGGAGAACTCGATATGAATGAGGTATACCCATACATATCTGAAGGTTTCGGTGAAGATTTCTTGCCTGAAAACTATGATAAAAACGCCATAGACCATTTTGAAAAAGTAACGGATAAAGATGGCGCAGTTATGGCTAGGAGAATAACTAAAGAAGAGGGCATCTTTGTTGGTTATTCTGCAGGCTCCGTAATAGCGGGCTTGCGTCAATTGAAAGATCAACTGAAACCAGACGATTTAGTTGTAGTTATTTTCCATGACCACGGCAGCCGCTATGTAGCAAAAGTATATAACGACGAGTGGATGCTGGATAGAGGTTTCTTAGAGGTTAAAAATGTGCGCGATTTACTAAGTGCCTTAGGAAGAAGAAGACTAGTAACAATTGACGAAGGAAGTAAAGTACTTGACGCAATGGAACTAATGAAGAAATACGACATTGAGCAAATTCCGGTTATGAAAAATAATACTGTTACTGGAAGCATTACCCAGGCAGGCTTATTTAAAAAACTTATTGAAGTAGCCGATGTTAAAGACCAACTAGTAGCCGATGTTATGGAGCATAAACTACCTGAAGTAGAAATGGAAACTCCATTAGAGCGCCTAACTAACTATATAAGTAAAGATAATGGAGCAGTATTGGTAAGAGACGAAAGTGGACAATATAACATACTTACTAAGTACGATATATTAAATGCCTTTTCTAAAGGATAGATAGCTTATTTCAAATAACTCAATTTGGAAAAACATAATAAAATAACACGATTAATAACAGAGCCACCGGTAATATTTCCACTGGTGGCTCTCTTTCATATAGTATGTCTTGGCTATGTAGTTATTTCTATGGCCGATGTACTAAATACCCCTATAGCTTGGATAAACATAAGCTGGACAATAGCCTATACCATAACTTGGCTTAGTGCAACTGCATTAAAAAAAATAGGTGCTACTATATATATACTACTTACAATGATAGATTTAGTATTGGCCTATTTTGCACACTCTCTTATGTACACTAGTAGTTTGGTTATTTTCAGCTTAATATTTTCAATTATAATCTTGGTATTCTATAAAAAAATGAAGTAGTTATGCAGGTTACAGATATGATAGGGCATACTATTCAGCTACCCTATCCTCCTAAAAAAATCATTTCTCTAGTCCCATCTCAAACAGAGCTTTTACATGATTTAGGATTAGAACATGAAGTGGTTGGCATAACTAAATTCTGTATACATCCTAACAGCTGGTTTAGACAAAAAACAAGAGTTGGAGGTACAAAAACAGTTCACTTCGACATAGTAAACCAATTACAACCAGACTTAATAATTGCCAATAAAGAGGAGAACACTAAAGAACAGATAGAACATCTAGCATCTCTATACCCTGTGTGGACTAGCGATATAAAAAATGTTACCGACGCGCTAGTAATGATAAAACAAATAGGATACATTACTGGCAAAGATGCGCAAGCACAACTGATAGCTGATAAAATTTCTACAGGTTTCGACAACTTACAAGCAAGTAGTACAACAAAACGAGTTGCCTACTTTATATGGCGCAATCCATGGATGTGTGCAGGCGGAGATACCTTTATAAGTGATATTATTAAAAGAATGGGGTGGAAAAATTCACTTGAGCATACTATGCGCTATCCCACACTTACCGATGATGATATAAGAAACCTTGAAACAGATATTATACTCTTATCATCAGAGCCATACCCTTTTAAAGACAAACACATACAAGAATTGAAGCAATTACAACCCAATGCAGACATTATACTAGTAGATGGTGAAATGTTTAGTTGGTATGGCAGTAGGCTACTACACACTACCCAATATTTAAAAGAATTTTTATAGTATAATGGGTAGTTCTTATTGCTAAAAACTACCCATTGTCTATTACTTTTTCTTTTTCGGCTTCCTCTTTTTCGGCTTGCCATATTTAGCGATCATCTTGGCTTTATGGCTTACTTTAACATTCACTTTCTTGTTTTTCTCTAGTTTCT
The DNA here is from genome assembly GCA_964461535.1 of uncultured Flavipsychrobacter sp. GTDB lineage: Bacteria > Bacteroidota > Bacteroidia > Chitinophagales > Chitinophagaceae > Flavipsychrobacter. Next base: position 7,393 of record CAYWUY010000044.1, on the reverse strand, counting down.
CATGGAATGCGCCACCACCCTCATTAATGTTAGGAAGCTTTATTAATACCTCTTTCATTTTTACTTGAGGCAACTCATCATCTCTAAGCTCAGTAGATATTTCTACTACTTCAGGCATATCAGTTACGGGTATCTGATAGTCCATTAAGTCTTGTATAGCTTCTAACTCTTCAGTATCTCTTGGGGTAACAAAGCTAATGGCTATACCTTTCTTATCTGCTCTACCTGTTCTACCAATTCTATGTATATACGACTCAGGCACCTCCGGTAAATCAAAGTTTATAACATGGCTTACCTCTGCCACATCTATACCTCTAGCTACTATATCAGTAGCTATAATAAACCTATAAGTACCGTTTCTAAACTGCTCTACGGTATTAAACCTATGATTTTGTGCTTTGTTAGAATGTATTACTCCGCATACCTCTCCAAATTCAGCTTCAACGTGCTCAAACACATCGTCTGCTAGTTTTTTAGTACCCGTAAATACCAATACTTTGCTCATTTCACTATCCGTTCTTAATAAGTGTTTGAGCAAATTTATCTTGGTATAAAAGTTCGGGACACTGTAGGAAACTTGTGATATATTTTCAACCGGTGTACCTGCGGGTGCTGCTTCTACTTTCTCTGGACCTCTGAAATATTCATTTATAAGCAGTTCTACATCATCTGTTAATGTAGCAGAGAACATTAAATTTTGTCGCTTAGGAGGCAATAGCTCCATAATTCTAATAAGCTGAGAACGAAATCCTAAATTCAACATTTCGTCTACTTCATCTATAATCAGCTTTTTTAAACTCTTAGTTTTTAAATGCCCATTCAGCAATAAATCTAAAAGTCTACCTGGAGTAGCTACTAGTACATCAACACCATTTTCCACTTCCATAGCTTGCGGACGCAGGTTAACGCCCCCGAAAACTCCGGTTACAATTACACTCATATATGGTGTAAGTAACTTTACTTGTTCTACTACCTGTATTACTAGCTCTCTGGTAGGAACAACAATTAATATTTGAGCTTGTTTATCTTTTGAATAAGTCCACTGACGCAATGCAGGTAGAAGATAAGCAAATGTTTTACCGGTACCCGTTTGGGCTATTCCTATCACATCTTTACCAGACATTATCACAGAAAATATTTTTTTCTGTATAGTGGTAGGGTGCGTAAAACCTATATCGGCTAAAGCATTAAGCAATGGCCTATTTAAATTTAAATCTTCAAACTGCATAATTATGTACTGAAACGAAACAGCAAAAGTAATCTATTAATAGCGTAAGCAATTATTTTGCATCTAATAAAGCATCTATATCTTCATCTCCCTGTAAATACTGCATCTGCTGCACTATTTTAGGGTATCTCCATTGCACCCTTCTACTCATGGGTTTCACTGTAAATTTCTTAGGATTAGGCAAACATGCTATAATCATAGCAGCCTCTGCTTGACTCAGGTTTCTTGCCGATTTATGAAAATAGGTTTGGGAGGCTGCCTCTATACCATAAATGCCTGGCCCCATCTCTATTACATTAAGATAAACCTCAAGTATTCGCTGTTTTCCCCATATCCATTCTATCATTTGTGTGTAATAGAACTCAGGTACTTTCCTTATATATCTGGATATGCCATGCCCCTGCCACAAAAAAACATTTTTAGCCACCTGCTGACTAATAGTACTAGCACCACCACCCCTTATTTTTTTCTTCTTTTTAGGCCCATTTATACTTTTGTCCATGCTTTTCCAGTCAAATCCACCGTGCTCGGCAAATAATTGATCCTCACTAGCCATGGCAGCTAGCTTTACATTTCTAGATATTTCATCCCAACTTACATAGTCGCGCTTAAGTCCATTACCTACAATTGCATCTGCAAGCTGAGTTGTTGTTATGGGAGGCATAAGCCATTTACACATAACTACATATATCATAGATGCTAAATATAAACCCAAGACTAACTGAACAACCCTTTTTAGGTATTTGTTTTTAATTTTTAGTTTCAACACAGTTTCAATTTGTAAAAAAATCCCTAAAGAGGCAAATATTTTATCATTTAATTAATATTTATCTAACCTAAACACAGTAACTTTGAATCCTCCAACGTTACACAATATAGCACAAACTAATAGTAGTCAATATATTTATGAATCAAGAACAATTAAAATCTATCATTCACGAAAAAGTAGTTCTCCTAGAAAACCTAGGCGCAGACATCTGCAATGAGTTTGATTTAGATAAAATTGTCCTTTTTAAAAGCGAACTCAAATTCTTAAAAAACCTAATTAATCTAGTAAAGCTTAATGTAAAAAATAGCAATGCTAGCATGCCAGACAAATGTAAAAAAATATACAACATTGCTGGTGTGATTGTGGAAGCGCAAAATCATATAAAGGACATTTCTAAAACAAGTACTGCAACTCAAGAACAAGAAAAATACCAAAAGGTAATAGATACGGCCTACAGAGAATGGCAAAAAACATATGAATTTGGTGGTTTTATAAAAATGGAAAAGATAATGCTAGCCCTAGAGTATCATAAAGTTCCTCCGGCAGCAATTAACAACATTATGCAGCAAACTCAAATAGCTTAATTACAACTTTTTATAAAAATGCATCTAACATCATAGATGCATTTTTTATTACATTAGAGTGGCGAAAAAATTAATATTTTATTGTGATTATCCGTTAAATATCGTATTTTTAGTTAGGTAAATTGACGTAATTTCGCAGACTGCCAAATAGCCAGACACATACAATTAACATTAATCCGTCTGCCTTATAAACAAATTTTTATGGACGTTGTCAGAAATCCGAAAGGAAAGTATAACCTTAAGAAAGAACTGCAACAGTACTTTGGTTTTGATTCTTTTAAAGGAGAGCAAGAAAAAATTATTAACAGTATCCTATCCGGCAAAGACACTTTTGTCATAATGCCTACCGGAGGTGGAAAATCTATGTGCTACCAACTACCTGCACTTATTAGTGAGGGTGTGGCTATAGTAGTTTCTCCACTCATTGCTTTAATGAAAAATCAGGTAGACCTCATCAGAGGCTACAGCAGTAAAGATAATATTGCCCACTTCCTGAACTCAACACTTAGCAAAGCACAGCAAAAAAGAGTAAAAGCTGACCTTGTAGAGGGTAAAACCAAAATGCTATATGTAGCACCTGAAACACTAACAAAACAAGAAAATATTGCTTTTTTCTCTGATTTAAATATCTCATTTATAGCTGTAGACGAAGCACACTGTATATCTGAATGGGGACACGATTTTCGCCCGGAATACAGGAAGCTACGTAGCATGATTAATGAAATAAGTGAAAACTTACCTATAATAGCATTAACCGCTACTGCTACCCCTAAAGTTCAGGACGATATAGTAAAAAACTTAGGTTTAAATTCTCCGAATATATTTATAGATTCTTTTAACAGACCTAATTTATATTACGAAATAATACCCAAGGTAAGTAAAGACCAAACGCTCAAAAACATAGTTAAGTTTATTAACTCAATGAAGGGCAAAAGTGGCATTATTTACACCCTAAACCGTAAAACAACTGAAGAACTAGCCCAAACATTACAAGCTAATGGAATTACCGCTGTAGCATACCACGCCGGACTTGAGGCTACCCTACGAGCACAAAGGCAAGATCAGTTTTTAATGGAAAAGGTGGATGTAATAGTAGCCACTATTGCATTTGGTATGGGTATAGATAAGCCAGATGTAAGGTTTGTTATGCACTATAACATGCCTAAGTCTCTGGAAAACTACTACCAAGAAACCGGTAGAGCAGGCAGAGATGGACTAGAAGGTAAATGCTTACTGTATTATTCTTACAAAGATGTTCAGAAGTTAGAACACCTTATGCGCGATAAGCCACTGAGCGAACGCGAAATGGGCGCACAACTGATATCTGAAACGCTGGCATACGTAGAAAGTGGTGTTTGTAGAAGAAAACTATTACTACACTACTTTGGCGAGGAATATAAAGGGGAAAACTGTGGCAACTGCGACAACTGCCGCAATCCTAAAGAGAAACTGGAAGTAAAAGACAGTGTAAAAATTACGCTAGATGCTATAAACGAGCTGGACGAACGCTTTGGTATAGAGTATGTGGTAGATGTAATATTGGGTAAAGCTAACCCGCAAATAAAAACATTTAGACACGATAAATTAAAATCTTTTGGTAGTGGTTTGGTAATGGGTATGGAGGCCAACTTTTGGTATTCGCTTATTCGCCAAATGATACTTGAAGGCATGATACGCAAAGACATAGAAGAGTATGGACTACTAAAAATAACAGAGAAAGGAACCCAATTCCATAAAAAACCTTACTCTATACAGGTAGTACTTAACCATAACTATGACGATGCTGTAGCTGATGATGACGATGTAGCGGGAGGTGCTAGCGGCCCCGCAACTACAGACCCTGTGTTGTTTGACATGCTTAAAACCCTGAGAAAGCAATTGGCTAAGGAGAAAAACCTACCGCCATTTGTAATTTTCTTGGAAAACTCGCTGGAGGATATGGCTACCAACTACCCTACTACGCTAGAAGAACTAGAGCGTATACAAGGAGTAAGTAAGGGTAAGAGCATACGCTATGGTAAGAAATTTGTAGAGCTGATAGCCAAGTATGTAGAGGAGAATGACATTGTAAAGCCGGACGACTTTGTGATGAAGAGTGTGGTGAATAAGAGCGGCATGAAGGTATACATCATTCAAAATATTGATAAAAAAATACCGCTTGAAACTATAGCTAAAAACAAAGGTCTTTCTATAGAAGAGCTATTGGTAGAGATGGAGACCATAGTAGCCAGTGGCACCAAACTTAACTTGGACTATTGTCTTGATCAGGAGCTGGATGAAGATGAACAAGAAGATATTTTTGATTTCTTCAGAAGCAGCCATGATGATAATATGGAAGATGCCTATGAGGAATTTAAAGATAGGGATGTAACCATAGAGCATCTAAAGATGATGCGAATAAAATTTATGAGCGAATATGCTAACTAATAATACAATGGCTACCGAAAGGTGGCCATTGTTGTTTTAGGGAATAATGCTAGATATTAGCTGACGTTGGCAATAATACAATCATTAATATTGCAGCTTAATCTTAGGTTATGTTTTATTTTCAAGATGCTGAATTAAAGAAGCTGGTTATACACCGCGTGGGTAATAGGTCGCTGGAGCAGGGTTATAAATTATCTGAATCGGAAATAGACATTAAAGAGCTGGGAGACCTGCCGGCCTTGCTGACTACCTACTTTTTAAAATCGTTTGAGAATATACCTACCCTACAGTTTCACCACCCTAGCGACCTGGACCTGAATGAGGTATACCACTTTGCTAAAAAAATATTTGCTACGCCCAGCACTTTCTTACCTATGAGCCAGGAAATAGGCCGGGTGCTGTACCAATACTCTGACCACCCTAAAATAAAGGATGGCGAATTATACATAGCCTATTTTAAAAAGTGTAGCTATGACGGGCAGGAGGTAGATGCTATAGGCATATTTAAGTCGGAGACTAAGGAATCGTTTATAAAGCCGGAGTTTGATGGTGAGAACTATTATTTAGGCTATGATGAGGGGGTGAATATTAATAAAATAGACAAGGGTTGCATTATACTAAATACTAATAAGGATACGGGATACTTGGCTATGACTATTGATAACCTGACTAGGGGTAATGAGGCCCAGTACTGGAAAGATGAGTTTTTGAAGCTGCGCCCAACTGCTGATAACTACTATACTACACAGAACTATTTAGATGTATGTAAAAATTTTGTAACTACACAAATAGACCAAGAGTACAAGGTAGAAACCACTGATAAAATTGACTTATTAAATAAGACGGTTAACTATTTTAAGCAGAATGATGCTTTTGATGAGGACCATTTTTTAGAGGAGGTGTTTGGTGATACTGAAGTTATTAATTCTTTTAAGACGTTTAAGGATGAGTTTGCGGCTGAGCGGGACTGGCAGTTGAATGATAGTTTTGATATATCTAATCAGGCAGTAAAAAAGCAGGCCAGAGTATTTAAAAGTGTGCTTAAGCTAGATAAGAATTTTCATATATATATACATGGCGACAAGGAGCTGATTGAGAAGGGTTATGATGCGCAAATGGGCATGAATTACTATAAAATATACTACGAAGAGGAGACCTAGACCGAAATATTTTTTAATCAACTTTTTTACTTGGGAGTGCTGCCGGCTGCGCAAATGTGTGCAGTTATGCAACTACATTTTTTATAATATCAGCCATAAGTAGTTAGGAATAATATACCCTAAATAGGTATTTTACTAGGTATTTCAGGTATATTATACCCTAAAAAGGGGTCAAAAGGTATATTTATACCCTAATATTCCTACTAAGTAATTGATAATGAATGAAGTAGTAAAAAAAGTACTTTTTTAGGGTATTTTTATTCTGAATGTCATTTTTCAGGTGTTTTAGTGGGCTTATGTGAAAGAGCTGCTTACAGCCTGTAAAGATACTATGTGTTTTTGCTTGGGGCACTATTTTGTGGATATGTTTTTGGGCGATGGTTTAATTTTTGTGATTGGTGTTTGATGCTACTTGGCTTGTTGTACTATAAAATCTAGATCTGTATTCTCTGCCATTGCCCGGGCTGGTGCATGCATTTACTTTTTTGTGCTGCCGCAAAAAAGTAACAAAAAAACGGCACCTCAAAAAACCGCCCCTCCCGCTAGGGCTCTGCTAGCCGCCGTTTTTGAGGCAGCTAGGCTTCTGCACGCCTTATGTATTTGGGGGAATGCCGATAAGAGCGAAAACTCTATCTTACGTATTGACGTGTCAGGATTGAGCCCTTCAATCGTAAGAAGAGTTTAAGGTAACTTAGCAGGTTACGGAGCGGGTGGCGGAACTGAATTTTTGTACAATCAATATATTCCAGCTAATCTTATTAAAGTTATAAAATAGCGTGTATGGACAATAGAATAAAAACAGCTTTGAATTTTTTAAGAGATGGACAATCGTATTCAGTAAGAGGCTTAATGCTTAGTATAGATAGTAATAATTGCTTAGTTGTTAGAGGTTGGTCACAATATTTAAACTTCACTAACTTAACTAAGAAGAATTCTTTACTGCAATTACAAGAAATAAAATCTCTATTTTCCGAATTACTAGATTCATCTATTGAGTTGAATAAATTTGCCGAAAAAAGATGCATTGAGTATATCCTTTCCTTTGATGATGGTGGCAAAGCATCTATTGATATTTGTACTGAAAAAAATGGTATTTTGAAATGGTATTTAAACTAAAAAAGCAAAAGCCCGACTAAATCGAGCTTTTTTCTTGCCGTTGTTGGTTTTCGTACCAACAACCAATAGTAAAGTAATACTTTCCTGCCATAGTTGTAATCAATTCTCC
>CAYWUY010000043.1:0-25029 GCA_964461535.1 uncultured Flavipsychrobacter sp. | reverse complement strand
TATGCTTAAACATTTATGTGTCTTTTTTATATCCCCCAACTTTTACGCTTGATCCCTCTTTATGGCTAAAGCTAAATGTAAAGTGTTGATCATCACCGATTTTAATTGTTTTATGTGAGATATTTACATCTTGTATGGCTAAAGAAGGAATACTCCCAGTTCCGAATAAAGCAAGAATTTCTGTATGCCCTTGTTTTAATAATGTTCTAGAGCCGTGTTTAAGTAGTTTATCTACTTCTGGCGAAATTCCCTTCCATTTGTTGAATAATGCTATTGCAATTTCAGGATTATCTTTCGCAATATCATTTAAGTTATTAGCAACACTTCTCCTCACATATTCTGATGAGTCATTTTTTAGCACATCAAGTATAGGTAAAATAGGGGATGGATCCTTTTTAAATTGTTGTAGTGCCATTCCCCATGGTAACCTGGGTCTGCAGCCTTCGCTGGCAAGTCGCCTAACTGATGTATCGCTATTTGTTGCCCATTTTAGCAAGGTTTTCATTGAGGTCTCTACATTGGCGGCTATTATGGGTCTTATAGCAAATTCGCAGCTACTAAGTTTTGTTATATGCTCTATTGCATTAAGAGATGCATTGGCATATGTTGCACCCTTTCGTTCTATAAGATCGGGTAAGAACAAATATTCAAAAGTATTTTTCTTGCCTGTAGTTTTAATGATGTGTTGGGCTATCTCTGCAAGTATTGCCACATCTTTATTATAGTTGCCCGTTAATTGTTGGTCTAGGCATAAACTAATATGTCGCATGCGTTGCTTTAGCTCCATATTATCCCACTCGCTGTTAAGGCAATTTTTTAGAAAAGCTTCTTTATTAAAAGTAGGTATTACTGCTTTGCAGTGCGTTGCTACTTCTTCAATAAACGACTTATTGTAAACGTTTTTAAGAGGTTCTGCCATATTGGAATAAGGAATAGAAATGCAATTAAAACAAAAAAGCCGAACTTATTAAGTTCGGCTTTAAAACTATGAGCGGAAGACGAGACTCGAACCCGCGACCCCAACCTTGGCAAGGTTGTGCTCTACCAACTGAGCTACTTCCGCATGTTTTTAAGAACTGTTTTCCCGTTTTGGGATTGCAAAGGTGGTAAATGTTTTTGAATCCACCAAATACTTTGCCTCAGTTTTTTATAATTATTTTATTGGAATAGGTGGTGTCATAATCGTACCACATTTTTTGCAAGTGCGCTTATCTTCGTCAGCATAAAATGCATTCATTACTGGCGGAAGTTGAGTTACGATATCAGAAACATTCATATACTGTTCGTGTAGTTTTTCTCCGCATGATTCGCAAAACCACATAAATGCATCCATCTCATTTGCATCACGTTTTTTCTCTATCACTAATCCTATTGTATTAGCTCCACGCTGTGGAGAGTGGGGTACTTTACCCGGCAATAAAAACATATCGCCTTCTTTTATTGAGATATCAACAATTTTGCCATCCTCTTGTATTTTTACAACTACATCGCCTTTTAATTGGTAAAACAACTCTTCACTTTCATTATAATGAAAGTCCTTTCTGCTATTTGGACCACCCACTATCATCACTATATAATCTCCAGATTCTTTATATAAGTTGAAGTTTCCTACAGGTGGTTGAAGCAAGTTTTTATTTTCTTCTATCCAAGCAGAGAGATTAAAGGGGCGTTTTACAGACATATAGTTGTATTTAATGTTCTAGTTATTTTAAAACTTTCATTTTCACGGTATCGATACGAGTATCGGTAACTAATAGAATATCAAACTCGTAATTATCTATGATAATTTGTTCTTTTATTTTAGGTATGGTTTCGTGGTTAGTTATTATGTAGCCAGATAGTGTTTCCGATTGATCAGTTGGGAAGTTGAAGCCGTACTTTTCATTCAGATAGTCTAATTCTAGCCTTCCAGATAGTATATATTCGTTTTCAGCTATTTGTTTTTCCACATGCTCCTCAACGTCATACTCGTCATTAATATCACCAAATATCTCCTCTAGTACATCTTCCATGGTTACAATTCCAGCTGTACCACCAAATTCATCTACCACCCATGCTATGCTTTTACGGTCTTTGGTAAATCTATTCATCAGGTCAACGGCGCTCATTGCTTCAGGAACAGCGGTGATTTCATGTACAATATCAGTAATAGCTTTTGGCTTTCTATTCAGGTCTAAGTGATGTATGTAGCCTACTATATTATCTATAGTATCATCGTAAACTATTATTTTAGATAGCTTGGTATGTATGAATTTTTTACGAACGTCTTCAATCGAAGTGTTTATTTCTACAGCCTCAACTTCATTTCTTGGCACCATACACTTACGTATTTTTACATTTACCAGGTATAGTGCATTTTCAAACAATTCTGCATTTACTTCATTGTTTTCATTTTCATGTCCGTGCATACTTTGTTTTACAAACACTTCCAAGTCTACTCTGTTGAAAACTTGTTTATTTTCTTTAATGTTTACATTGAATAAATATTTCAAAATAAATTCAGAAATAGAAACAAATATTTTAGCAACAGGGAAGAAGATGTAATACATCATTAGCATTGGGAATGCAAATATGTTTAATACTACTTCAGCTTTAGATCTAAAAATAGCTTTAGGTAAAAACTCAGCAAAGATGAGAATGATAATAGTAGCAAAAATAGTATCAATTGCTAGCTTGCTGTACTCAGAAGGATGAAATCCATAGTTGTTTAAAAGTATGCTAGTAGCTTTTGAGGCTAACATACCATATATGACCACAAGCACATTTACCCCCACAAGACTGGTACCAATAAACTCAGACGGATTCTCCATGAATCTGGCTAAGATTCGTCCGGATAACTTGCCCTGTTTTTTTCTAAGCTCAATATTAAGTTTGTTAGCAGAGGTGAAGGCAATTTCTGTACCTGCAAAAAAACCGATAAGAAGGGTACAACCAAAAATATATAATAGTATATGAGATAAATCCATACGCGTCAAAGATAATAAAGTTGCCCATATCATCGGTTAGTAATTTAAACAATATCCTTATAGTTTGATTTTGTTTAGATTTTTTCACAATTATTTGCACAAAATAACGGTGGGTAGTTGTAACTTGCACACTATTAAATCTTTGTTGTGCATACAATTATAGAAACGCAACATTTGTCTAAAGCCTTCAAGACTTTTCAGGCAGTTGATGATCTCAGTTTTACCATTAATAAGGGCGATGTATATGGTTTTTTAGGCCAAAATGGTGCCGGAAAAAGTACTACAATGCGCATGTTATTGGGGCTTATTTACCCAGATAAGGGGGAAATAAGAATAGATGGTGAGATTTTTAACAACAGAAGGAGAGATCTTTTAGCTAAGATTGGTGCTGTTATTGAGCGTCCGGATATGTATGGTTATCTTACCGGATGGGAAAATTTGACCATATTTTCTAAAATGTGTAATACTTCTATACCTAAATCCAGGTTAGAGGAAGTATTAGATATTGTAGGCCTAAAGGGTAGAGAGCAAGATAAGGTAAAGGCATACTCACAAGGTATGAAGCAGCGTTTGGGTATAGCTATCGCTTTGGTTCACAATCCTGAATTGCTGATATTAGATGAACCGACAAACGGTCTTGATCCACAAGGCATTGCAGAAATGCGCAATTTAATTGCTACCCTTAGTAGAGATCATAATAAGACTATACTTATATCGTCGCATCTCTTATATGAAATAGAGCAGATAGCTACAAGTATGATTATTATAAATAAGGGCAAAAAAGTGGTTGAGGGTAGGGTTAAAGATTTGTTAGACCCTAACGATACGCTTGTAGATGTTTCAACGCATCAAAATATAGCTAGCCTTATAGATAATTCAGAGTGGAAGCAGTCTTTCTCTACAGCCACAAACAATGTTTATACGTTTAAAATGAATCCTTCCGATATACCATCTTTAAATAAATGGTTGGTTAACCAAGGTATAGACGTATCTCAAATTGGTTCAAAACATTCTTTAGAAGCCTACTTTTTATCATTAACCAATGATTCAACTATTAAAAATAGAGCTGTTTAAGATATTTAAGCGGCCACGCACCTATATCAGTTTTGGTATAGTTACTGCAATATCAGCTGTAATACAACTTGCTATGCTTACTGATGGTAAGTCGTTTGTAGGTTTTGTAATGCAGGGGGTAAATGAGCAGTTCGATATTCAAGGTAATGTACTTAATGGATATTTAATTGCTTATATTATTCTACAGTCGTTGCTTATTCATATACCATTATTAGTGGCATTAGTAGCTGGAGACGCCTTAGCAGGGGAGGCTAACTTAGGCACTTTGAGGCTACTTCTTACTAAACCTATAAGCAGACCTAAGCTAGTGTGGGTTAAGTTCTTATCTAGTTTTATATATACAGTTATTCTTATTGTATGGCTGGCAGTTGTTGCATTGTTCCTTTCCATTTTGTTGTTCGGTCCGGGAGACTTAATAAATCTTAAAAGTGATGCTTTTATAGTAATCATGAAGAATGATATTATGTGGCGTTATGGATTGGCATTTGGCTTTGCTGTTTTGGCTATGACAACTATTGCTTCCATGTCACTATTACTGTCGGCTTTTGCCGATAATTCAATAGGACCTATAATTTCTACAATGGGTATTGTGGTTGTGCTTACTATTCTATCGAATTTAGAATTGCCACTTTTCTTGAAAATTAAACCATACTTATTTACTACACACATGATAGGTTGGAAGGGTTTCTTTGATGATCCTATACCTTATCAGGCCATTTATAAATCGTGTGTTGTATTAGTAGTTTATACTGTTATTTTTTTAGCGACAACAATTTATTATTTCAATAAAAAAGATATTAAGTCATGAGGATTAAAAGTGTGCTCATTTTGTTGTTGATGTTATTAACAACTGTTGCTAAGGCAGAAGATGCCACTAAGTTGTTTTTAGCATTACGCAGCAAAGTATTATCTGTAAAAGATTATACAGCAGATGTTAGGGTGAAGATAGAAATTAGCTATATGAAAATACCTCAGATGAAGGGGATTCTATATTTTAAAGCCCCTGACAAAATGAGGCTAGAGCGGAATGGTGGAGTGTCATTATTACCCAAGAAAAATATCAATTTGACACTTAGTAATTTAATTCCTTCAGGCGAGGTTATGGTTATAGATGCCGGATATGCAATGTTAGAAGGTAAAAAAGCAAGACTACTTAAAGTAATACCTGAAAATGACGATCTAGGAAATATAGTACTGACAAAAGTATGGGTAGATGAAGTGAACCTTACAGCTCTAAGAACAGAAACTACTACCAAAAATGATGGTACTGTTGTTATGGATTTAGAATTTGGCAATTATATAAAATATGGACTACCAGATAAAGTGGTTATACATATGGACGTGAAAGACTATAAATTGCCTAAAAGCATGACTATGGACTATAACGATATACCGGATTTGTCGGAAACTAAAATGAAAGAAAAAGGCATGAAAACAGGAAAAGGTGTAGTTAGAATAAGTTATTTAAAATACGACATTAATAAAGGATTGTCTGATGCTGTTTTTGCTAGCAAAAACAAGTCTTCAAAGTAAATAGCTATTGTATAACTCTAAAATTAATTAATGATTTTGCGCCAACATTAACAGAATAGTAATCATTTTACGTACAGATAATTCAGTAAATTTATTTCAACAAATCTTTAAACATTTTGACAGAAGCTATTATTAATCTTGAAACAGTTAATCCTATTGAATTCTTTGGTGTAAACAACAGTAAGTTCGATATACTAAAAAGAAAATTCCCTTTACTAAAACTTTTGTCACGTGGTACGCAAATTAAGATATCGGGGCAGGCTGAAGAGGTGAATACAGCACAACAGAAAATAGGACAAATTATACAATACCTAGAACGCAACGGACACTTGTCTGATACTTATTTTTCTAAGATATTAGGAGATGAAGAGTCTGACGGTGTAGCAGAAGAAGTGCCAAACGATGTATTGGTTTTTGGGCCTAATGGAAAAGTAGTAAGAGCCAAAACTCAAAACCAAAAAATGATGGCCGCTGCTTGCGAAAAAAATGATATTATTTTTGCTATTGGTCCTGCTGGTACGGGAAAGACCTATACAGCAGTAGCATTAGCTGTAAGAGCGTTAAAGAATAAGGCGGTAAGAAAAATAATTTTAACGCGTCCTGCAGTTGAGGCGGGAGAGAGTCTAGGATTCCTTCCCGGTGATTTAAAAGAGAAGATAGACCCTTATTTGAGGCCTTTGTACGATGCTTTGGATGATATGATTCCTACAGATAAACTCAACTATTATATGACTAATCGTATTATCGAAATAGCACCATTAGCATATATGAGGGGGCGTACATTAGATAATTCGTTTATAATATTAGATGAGGCACAAAATACCACTGATCTTCAAATAAAAATGTTCTTAACACGTATAGGTCCATCTGCTAAAGCAGTAATAACGGGAGATTTGTCTAAGATAGATTTGCCTAAAAATCAAAAGTCAGGTTTAATAAAGGCATCTAGAATATTGAGAAATATTGAAGGTATAGCATATATTCAACTAGATGAAGCAGATGTAGTGCGTCATAGACTAGTAAAACAAATTATTAGAGCATACGACAAAGAACAGGAGCGAGAAGATGCTGCCGAAGAAAAAAGAAGACCTAGTAGAAATGCAGACGATAATAAAAAAGAGAGCGAATAGCTCTCTTTTTTATTTGGGTAATTATTTGTTGAAGAAAATTAGGTACCAGAACCTTGCTCGTCATTAAGCACATAGCGGTTTATACCTTTAATAATAATAGACGAAACTCCCGCAAAAATAAAAGCATAAAGCATCATATCTCCTCCTTTGGGTTTAATTGTATAAATTGTAGAAAGAAAATATCATGCCAAATTTTACTAATTATGCTCTGTATTGCGTTTATGTTTCCATCTTCTATGAGACCATAGCCAAATTTCAGGTTGAGCTAGTATATCCTTCTCTAGTTTTTTAGTATGTAGTTCTGTTATTTCTCCGTCTACTGTGTCTTTGGGATTATTGTGTAGTGTTTCAGCATAGATTTTATAATAACCTCTTTTTATTCTTCTCACAGTAACGTAAACTACAGGCAGGTTCATTTTTTTTGATATACTTTCAGTGCCTAAGAATACGGGTGTGTCTTGGTTTAAAAAAGTTGTCCAGTGTGCATTTTGGTGAGATGGTGTTTGGTCGGCTATGAAGGCGGTGGAGTTTAGTTCATTTTTGTGGCGTAACATATCCTTTATGGTATTTTTCATAGGAATAAGCTTTGTTCCAAATCTTGTTCGCATTTTATACATCAACCCATCAAACTGTTTATTAGTAAGAGGATGATATATTACAAATAATTGCTGTTTGCATAGCATGCTAAACGTATTGCCTGCCCATTCCCAATTGCCATAATGGCCTAGTACCATTATTGAATTTCTATTATCTGCTGCCAGTTTATTAAATATTTCAAGGGATTCTTCATCGAAACTGCAATGTTTTAGCATTGCCTCTTTGCTTATAGTAAGTGTTTTAAAAGTCTCTATGAACAAATCACATAGATGTTTATAAAATTTATCGCATATTTCCTTTATCTCTTTATCACTTTTATTAGGAAATGAATTGTATAAGTTTTGAAGGACTACTTTTTTTCTGTACCCCAGTAACTTGTATAAAATAAGATATACAAAGTCAGAAAATAAGTACAGAATAGGGAAGGGCAATATTGAAATTAAATAAATAAAAGGAAGTACAAGTATATAGTAAATGACCTTTGCCAAAGTTTTTTTTGTAAAATTAATGATTTAAAGATGAGTAATCTTATCTTTCGCTTTGTTACCAAATCTTTTAAAAATAACTGTACATTACTGAATTGGTCTTATAATAAGTCTTACTTATTTTTGATTACATTTGCCGTTAAAACTCTATAATAAAATAATATAATGCCTTCGAAGATTAACCTAGTAGAAACCATAGATAAAAAATATAATGCAATTATTGTTGGAGCCGGTCCTGTTGGATGTGTTTTAGCAGAAAGGATGGCCAGCCAGCTCAACTGGAAGGTATTAATTATAGAAAAAAGAAATCATGTAGCCGGAAATTGTTTTGACTCTTTTCATGAGTCTGGTGTAATGATTCATAATTATGGCCCCCATTACTTTAGAACAAATAGCGAAGAGTTAAAAGACTATTTGTCAAATTTTACCGAGTGGATACCTGGAAATTATATCGTAAAAAGTAGTGTTAATGGTGAGCTCTTTCCATTTCCGGTAAATTTAAACACGCTAAGGCAGTTCTTTAAAGATCCAAGCTTAACTCCTGAATCGGCAGAAGCATTACTGGCTTCAAAACGTCAAAGTTTTGAAAATCCGGCAAATTCGGAAGAGTTTGTTTTGTCTAGAGTAGGGCAGGAAATGTATGAAACCTTTTATTTAGGTTATACTTTAAAGCAATGGGATATGCATCCTAAAGATTTAGCTCCTTCGGTATGCGGGCGTATTCCCATTAGGCTTAACGAATTTGATAAATATGTTGATCATAAGTATCAAATTACTCCCGCAAAAGGATTTACTAACATGTTTACTAATATGCTCGTAAATAGTAACATCGATGTCATGCTGAATGCAGATTATGGAAATCTGAAAAGTCAGCTAAACTTTAATGATGTTATGATATACACGGGACCAATAGATGAGTACTTTGATTTTAAACTAGGTAAGCTAACTTGGAGGTCTCTGGAGTTCGACTTTGTTGAAAAGCAACAGGAGTATGTACAAGAGTGTGTGCAGATAAATTATCCTAATGAACACAAGTATACAAGGACTGTAGAGATTAAGCACGTAACAGGACAAAAATGCCCTAACACAGTAATATCATATGAATATCCTACTGCTGAGGGAGATCCGTACTACCCAATACCTATGGATGCCAATGCTAATTTATATGAACAATATAAAAAGTTAGCTGAGGTAGAAACCAATACTAATAACGTATATTTTTGTGGCCGTTTAGCTGAGTATAAATATTTTAATACTGACGAAGTTATTGAAAGAGCCCTTGAAACCTTCAAACGAATAAAGACCAAACATGGCCATTAAAAACTTATGGGTAGTAATGCCCGTTTACAATGAAGAAGAAGCTATAGATAGTGTATATAACGAATGGCATGCTACATTGTCAACAATAAATATTCCCTACACACTATGCATATTAAATGACGGTTCAAAAGATAAAACCTTATCTAAACTAAATGCATTTGCTGCTAGCGACCCTAATTTAAAAGTAATTGATAAGAAAAATACTGGTCACGGACAGTCTTGTGTTTATGGTTATAAGTTAGCCATTGAAAATGGTGCAGACTGGATTTTACAAGTAGATTCTGACGGACAATGCGATCCAAAATATTTGAGTGATTTTATTAATCATGCAAATGAATATAAAGTAGTATATGGCTACAGGAAAACCAGAGATGATGGGTTTAAGCGTTTTGTTATATCCCGATTCGTTTCTTTGTTTACATATGTAGCCACGGGTAAGTGGGTAAAAGATGCCAATGTGCCTTATAGACTTATTCATGTTGATATTATGCAAAATATAGTTCATAAAATTCCTGCTGACTTTTATTTGGCTAATATCTATGTATCAGTACTGTGTAAGAAAAATGCTAAAATGAAATGGGTTGATATTCATTTTAGGGATAGAAGTGGTGGTTCCCCATCTGTAAAAACCTTCTCATTTGTAAAACATGGTTTTAAACTATACAAGCAATTAAAAGAAGCTATTAAATCATAAGTAAGGTTGGCTATTTTAGCCAACCTTTTATTATTGTAGTATTTATATCTTCATATCCCGCCTTGGCTTCTACTTTGCCGTTATTTAAGAAAAATATTTGTGGGTACACACCACCTGTATAAATTAAAAAACTATTACCGTCTACACGTGCATAAGGAAGGTTTTCGGCATGAGTATACTGGTAAAAGTCTTTAAGGGGTTTATCTCCGGCTATTACTAAGAAGATAGGTAAGTCCGGATTTTCTTTTTTTATTAAGTGTAATTTGTATGCTGCTATTTTACAGTGCATACATTTAGGACTTACAAAAGCAACAATTTTTTTACCGTTCTCTAGTTGTAATTTTTTTGCAGAAATATCGTAATTGTACACACCAAAAAAGCTCATACGAAAGCCATTCTTTTGCCATTGAGGTTCATTATTCGTTATCGGAAAGGCAATAAATGGTATAGCTAATAAGATAATACTTATTCCAACAGACGTTAATTCATATTTCTTTCCTGGTTTTATTAATACTATTTTATTACCAACATAAAGGCATGTAAGCATCAACATGTTTTTAAGTAACGACATTGGTGGTGTTACATATACATCATCGCCCATACAACCGCAATTTACATTGCTGCCGTATTTAGCCCATTGGTATATAAGGAATATGCTAAATGTAATAAGTAGAACTAAAGCACTTTTACTAACCCACTTTTTATAGCCGGTATACTGGAAAAATAACAACAACCCTATAATACCTTCTAGGCTCACAATTATTCTAGCTAAGTATTGAGCAAGGCTGCTTTTTATGGGTGTATACTCAGCTATTGTATATTCAAAGTATTGAATAGGAATAAATTTGTTGTTAGCAGAGTATAAAAAAAGAGCCCCACATATAATGTGTGCCAGAATGCTAAAAATAGATACCCATTTATTTTTTATTGCTTTATCCATTAAACCACTTACTCCTTTTAATAGCTTCTTTATTTCTTAGTTTAATGGCATGATATATAGAAGGTACGTCATTTGTCCATTGTTTTAAGGTAAGTAGTATGGCTATGTTTTCTAATCTTGTAGCTATGCCAATGACTATGGTTATTAACAATAGGGAACTATATTCATTATGTAAATAAAGCTGAATAATTGTGCCACAAAGAAATAATGTAAAAACTTTAGAGCTGATGGCGTGGAGTGCCACTTCTTTTTTAAATTTTAAAGTGGATATAATATAAGTACTTAATTCTAATAGTAGTACAATGGATAAGCCCCATATATGCTGGTAAAATATGGCATCGTTTAGTTTGTAGGCCCCTATTAGTACGCTTATCCAGAATATTTGATCTACATTGGAATCTGCGCGGCGAAGCCAAGTATTAGATATATTTAAGTGTCTTGCAATAATGCCATCGAATACATCAGTAAGTAAAGCTACTACTATAGCTATAACGGCATAGTTTTTATAATTGGGATTTTGATGATAATGTGTTGCTAGCCATAATACTAATATGCCCAGTGGTATTCTGCTAAATACCAGAAAATACGGAACATTATTTAAATACTTTTTGCTTGCCACAATTTAGGAATCGTTTACTTTTAAGCTGCAATATAGCACAACAGAATAAATAGTTTCATGAAGGGATTATTATGCAAGGCTATTCTGCCTTTATCTATATTAGGTATTCCAATAGGTGTTTTAACACTGTACAGCATTAAACCTGTATTTGAACAATTATGCTGGATACCTATTTATTTTATTGCTGCATGGATAGTTGCAAGAATGTCTGATAAGAAATTTTTCAAATCGGGTATTTATCTTGGTATTGGCTATATGTTCTTCTTTGTTATCATTCATCAGCTGAAGGTAGATTCTTATTATCAACACCACATTGATTTATATCAAAAATTAAAAGGCTTACCCTCCTCAAACGGAAGAATAAACCTTTTAATAATTGATGTGTTTAAAGCAATAATTGTAATACTAATGTCGGGTGTATTCAATTTAGTGTTTTGCAATGGCATTAGAAAAATATACAATTATAGCTAGTCTTAATGTTGGACAGATATTTTGCTAGTATACCATCCTTGCAGTGATATTGCTGAAAGTAGGTAAACTCCGGATGGTACATTTATGGATATGTCATATTCCTTATTAGTAGTAATAGTCCAATAATCAATTATTTGGAAGGCAGAGTTGGTAAACAATAATTGTACCGTTTGATCTATACTAGATTCCACTTTTACACTAAAGTTTCCTGTACTTGGGTTGGGATAAACTTTAATATTTGATACCGTTTCAGGTGCTGCAGATGATATTATAATATCATGGTAGGCAGTATCTTTTCCACAAGTATTACTTACTACATATATGATGGTGTCTTGTCCTGGTTTCACTCCTGTTACTAAACCATCAGCATTAACTGTAGCATTTTTACTTATTGAGTACCATTTGCCATCTGCCGAGCTATCTGTAAGTTGAATATGATTACCCGGAGCAACTGTATCTTCACCCGTTATATTACCCGCATCTGGTAGTGGGTTGATTGTTATTTTCTTATATATAGTTGCTGTGTCGCAAGAGTTGCTTATGGTATAAACTACACTATCGGAGCCGGGAGTAATAGCACTAATAATGTTGGAGTTTATTGATAGTTTGTTACTAACTATACTCCAAGTTCCGCCAGGTATAGACGCACTAACAAGTGTGGTGTCACCTTCGCATAGCGTTGTTCTGCAAGTTATGGTAGCTGTGCTTGCATTTCCGAGAACTGTTATAGCTTTACTAGTGCTTATAGAACCACAGGCATTACTTACTGTATATTTAACAGTATCAATTCCTGCTGATATACCAGTAACTATGCCGGCCGAAGTTATACTTAGTTTAGAGCCAACTTTAGACCAAGTTCCTCCTGCAGTAGAGTCGTAAAGGGTTATTTTGCTACCTACACATACTTCATTAGCTCCAATAATTGTATCTACAGTTGGGTTGGTGACTACAGTAATTTTTCTGATAGCTACATTTGTACCGCAAGTATTACTAACTGTATATAAAACAGAATCAATACCAACCGATACAGCGGTTACAACACTATCTGTAACTGTAATTTTATCTCTTAGTGCGCTCCAACTGCCGCCGGCTACACTAGCCCTTAGCGTAGTAGTACTTCCCAAACATAAGGTACTGGCTCCGGATAGAGAGCCTGCACTTGGCGCAGATAAAACAGTAATAATTTTTTCAGTTGAATCTCTCCCACAGGTATTTGTAAATATGTAGTAGATAGTATCTATACCACTACTAACACCGTTTGCAACACCCAATAAATTTATATTGAGGGCTGTATTCGTTCTTGTCCATAATCCACCTGCTGTAGTACTAGTGAGAGTAGTACTGCTTCCAGTACATAGCACATCAGGTCCGCTAATAATTCCCGCGTCTGCCAATGGTAATACATTAATTTGTTTTTTTAATGTATCTGCATTGCAAATATTTGATATGACATAATAAACTGTATCACTACCGGCAAATACACCTGATAAAACACCACTAGGGGTTATAGTGCTATTGCCGGTTTGGGTTGTCCAGTTACCGCCGGTATATAGAGTACTAGATAACGTTATTGAACTTCCTACACAAACGCTATTTATACCACCTATACTATCAGCATTTATTAAAGTATCTACATTAATAGCAAATGTATCTAAGTAACTACCACATGTACCGTCTATAGTGTAAGTTACTATAGCGGTTCCTCTGCTTAGTGTTGTTAGTTCACCAGAGTTACTAATGTTTGCTATTGTAGTATCCGAAATAGTCCATCTTCCTCCGGCCGATGTATCTGATAATGTTATTGTTCTTCCGGTACATAGGTTATGTATGCCTTCAATATTACCAATCTCATAGCCGCTAGTAGGTGTTACTTGAACATGAAAGGTATCAAAACTACTACTGCAAAGATTGTTTATGCTATAAGTGATGATTGATGTGCCAACATTATTTCCGGTAACTAGTCCACTAATACTAATAGTTGCAATGCTTGGAGAAGAAGATGTCCATACACCGCCGCTAGCAGTATTGTGTAATATCAATGATGCACCAACACACAATGAATGGCTAGCAGATGTTATATCGCTAACAGTTGTGGTAGTATCGATATGAACCATTTTTGTAGAATAATTAGTGTCGCCCTGAGCCGTAGTAGAGTAGGAGATAGTAATATTTCCGGAAGATAGTGCATGTAATACCCCGGTGCTACTATTTATTGTAGCTACTGCTGGATTGTTAACTGCCCAATAACCCCCAGTTACAGAATTGGCAAATGTACTTGAACTGCCAGCGCAGATTGTATCGGCCCCGGTAATATTTCCAACAGGAGGAAGTGGATAGTTTTTATAAATTCCTACTGTATTTATACCACCGTTAAGTAAAACTACGTCTGGTTTACCATCACTATCCATATCTCTACAGCTAATGCCGGAGGGGTATATTGATCCTGTTTTATT
Source organism: uncultured Flavipsychrobacter sp. (assembly GCA_964461535.1). GTDB lineage: Bacteria > Bacteroidota > Bacteroidia > Chitinophagales > Chitinophagaceae > Flavipsychrobacter. The sequence goes on along the minus strand of CAYWUY010000043.1, from coordinate 10,747 downwards.
TAGCCTTCTTGTTAGTGAGGATGAGGTGATGCTACTACCTGTAATTGTATTTCTAAATATCGAGAAGCTACTACCAAAGTAGTTGCCAACAACTATATCAATTTTTCCATCGCCGTCCATATCAGCTACATCTAGGTCTTCGGGTAAATTTCCTGTTGCAAAATCAATTTTTGATGAGAATGAGGTAGTGCCAGATATTGAATTTGTATTTTGAAAAACACTAATGGTATTACTAGCAGTATTGGTAGTAATTATTTCAGGTTTACCATCTGCATTAATATCGGCAATACTTATACCGGTTGGTCCAACTCCAGTAGTATAAGTTGTACCAGCATCTAGTGAAGATGATGCAATGATACCCGGAATAGCATTATTATGAAAAATAGTAACATTGTCTGATGAATAATTAGATACTGCTATATCAATTTTTCCGTCGTTGTCTACATCTCCCACAGCCAGCTTAAATGGTGCAAGGCCAGTATTATAAGTAACGGCAGATGAAAAACTACTGGTGTTAATAACGCCAACATTAGTTATGTTTCTCAGTACAGCTATTTTAGCAGAACCTCTAAGTGTGGTTATAATATCAGGTTTGCCATCCTTATCAATATCTGCAACTGCAACGTCCGTAGGAACCAAGCCCCCCGAGTTATAATCTACTTTACTACCAAATGATAGGCTACCAACGGTAGAATTATTCTTGTAAACTGAAATTTTGTTTACACTGGTTGATGCATTCGTTACAATGATATCTTGCTTTCCATCGGCATCTATATCAGCTATTTTTACATAATACGGGCCGAATCCGGTAGTTAATGAAATTGGTGCAGCAAATGAAGTACTACTTATATTATTGGTAGTAGTTGTGTTTCTGAATACTGAAAGTGTATTGGTTTCGCTATTGGCTACAACAATTTCTGGTTTTCCATCGTTATCTAAATCTCCGGTTGCAACCCCTACTGGTAAAGAACCGCAAGTGAAGTAAACAGCATCTTTAATGTTGAAGCTATCTGTTATAAGCCCTGTATTGTCGTAATCAGGTTGCATATTAAATGGTGTATATGCAGTAAGACTGGTAGCCGAATCTGAAACCGATAATGTACCATATGCTGTATTAAGTGGCCAGCTTATTTGCAAGCTACTGGCACTGCCACTAAGTACTTCGGCTCTAATATTGCCAATAAATACGCGGTTATTAGTAGCTATGCCATTAAAGTTGCCCCCATTTATTGTCATAGTTGTTCCAGCATTAGCAATTGTAGGACTTACTGAACTAATGAATGGGAGCACTGTTACATCTATTACTTTCGTTACAGTAGTACTTAGTCCGCAGCTATTGGTAACTGTATAAGATAGGGTAGTTGTCCCTAAAGTTAATCCGCTAACAACACCTGAAGCTGATACAGTAGCAACAGAAGTGTTAGATGAATTCCAAATTCCACCTGTTGTACTATTGGTATAAGTAGTTGAGATACCTTGAGGAACGAAACCCGGACCAATAATTGCTGCAACGTTCGGATTTCCATTAATGGTAATATTTATTCCATTATTAGTACCAAATGTATTGACTGGGCTTGCATTTATAACTCTTACTCTATAGCCAGTTCCTGTAGCATACCCAACCGGAATTGTTGCATTAATAGGTGATGTTGTACCAGACCCTATTATGTTGGTTGTAAAATCAGTAGCAAAGGTTCCTGTAGGGCCTGATAATTGTACTAAAAATGGACCAGTTAATGGACCTGAATAAGTAAAATCTACTGATATGTCGTTACTTAAATTGCTGCAGAAAGGGCCATAAGGAGCAGCAGTAGTGGTGATAGTTGGTTTATTGGGAACAATTTCACCAGTAGATAGCTGCATGGCAGTGAATATATTGCCAAAGTTGTCAATGAATCTTATTTGGTTAAGTTGCGTTGCAGTTAGTCCGCTAGTAGATGTTCCTACAAATACTCTCCCTCTATTTCCAGCGGAACCATAAGTCCCTTTCCAATTGTATATAAGTAACTGCTTTGATGCTGTCCAAATACAAGTATCACTAGCCGCGAATTTTAATTGACTCGATTTTGTAGAATCTAAGTATATAAAACTGCTGTCATTTAAAGTTAAGCTATTCAAATTTATTACAGCATTAGCGCCTATACCTACTGTATTTAGGTTGCCTTTGTTTAGTACAATTCTTGCATTGCCAAGGTTTGTGGTAGTACTATTAGGAGTGTTTAGCGTAAGTGTACCATCATTTAGTATAAGGCTACCAGAGAATGAATGTGCAGAGCTAAACAACGTAAGGTTTCCAATACCATTTTTTATAATTGTTCCTGTACCGGTAATATATGCAGATAAGCTATTAACAGCACCATTTCCAAAAGTAGTATTAATGTTTTGGTTGATAGTTAGAGTTGTATTATTTAGTTGTAGTATTTGAGAATAGGTGCTACTTGTATTCGTCCAGGTATTACTTAAAGAGGTGATTGTTTGATTAGGATTATTGAATACAAGTCTATTGCTATTATTATTTAGTTGGGCAAAAACAACATCACCAGTAGGTAAATTTGATGTGGCTGCGACTTGCAGTGTACCATTTATTATTTTAGTGCCTCCTGTATAAGAATTAGAATTGCCCGATAATAGTAGTGTACCGTTTCCATACTTTATTAATTGGCCGGCTCCTGTTAAATTGCCAAGAATATTTAAAATAGAATTACTACCCAAACAGCTAATGCCTGCATCAGTTAGTAAATTAATATTGCCATCCCAATTGTAAGAGTTGTTGTTAAGGTTTACTAGCGCTCCTTTTCCTAAAGTAGTTGTGTTTTGTCCAATACCATTGAGATAAAGTGTGTAGTTACTAGCTTGATATGTAGAGTCTGAAGATGAGTAACTAGCAGATAAATATAGCTGGCTATTATTGTTGATAATAATATCATTACCTACAATATTAGCTATAGCAAGTTTATTATCTAGTTGTAATTGACCAGTTAAAGTTCCGTCATTATTGCCTACAGTTATGCCACCTGTAAAACTATTATTTCCTCCTAGTCTAAGAACACCTCCGTTATTTCCGGTAGCTGTTGCATTATTCCATGTTCCACTACCATAAAACGTTATGCCACCACTACCTGCTATTGAAGTATTAATATTTATTGTAGTACCTAATGCAGTTGTAGTGCCTGCTTTTGTAACAATAGTTTTATTGCTACTTCCTAAATCAATAGATAGTCCACCACTGCCAGTACCTTGATTTTGTTGAAGGGTTAAAATACCGCTAGTAGCATTGTTCTGATTAGATAAAATAACATTAGAAAATCCACCAAGTGTGGTTCCAAGTAAATTGAGTGTGCCCGACGATGTGCCGCTATTGCCAATTATTAAACTATTAGATCTGCTGGGGCTTACATAGATAGCACCTACAGATGCACTACCTGAGCAAGAATCCATATTAATTCCCACACCTGTAGAAGCACTAGTTGGGTTTGCATTAAATTGCGCAATGTCTGTACCGCCTGGAACTACGCCTCCTGCCCAGTTACTACCTCTAAGCCAAATAGAACCCGTAGTAGAGCTCCAAATGATTTGACCAAAAGATTGTATGTTACATATTAATAGAGTAAAGAAAAATATAGACCTTAAATAAGCATTTGATAGCCTTTGATGCTTCATTTTATTGCGTTTTATCATCTGTAAACAACTCATTCTCTCAAGGCTAAGTATTACTTACATAACCCACCTATTACAAAGATAGTTAAGTTTTACTGCTGTAAACAGTTCATAAAACGGGCTGTAAATGTTTTTTTTTGCGTAGTATTATCTGTTTGTCTTTATGTGTTACATCTAGCTGTAGGGTAGTAGCTATTACAGTTACTATTTCATCCAAGCTCTCGTCTTTAAAAGTTGTTGATATTTTTAATTGCCCAATTTCTGGTTTATCTAATACTATATTGGTATTATATGCAGTATTCAATGCTTCTATTAAATCTGCAAGAGGGGTAGTATTACATACAAATTCTTTTGTTCTGTAATAAGTGTATAAAATATCATTTTGTTGATATACAATGGGTGTTTCTTTGTTTTCATACACTATGGCTTTCTGTTGTGGCAGCAGTCTAACTGCATGTTCTTGTTTGGCCACCTCTACTATCCCTTCTTCTACTATAACTTCAGTTTTCTGAGTTGTAGATTTTACGTTAAATGCAGTTCCTACTACTGTAATAGTTGCTTTATCAGCATCAATAATAAAAGGATGTGTTTTGTCTGGGCTTACTTTAAAGAAGCCTTCTCCTTTTAAACTTACTGAACGGGTATCACCTTTAAAATGCTTAGGATAGGTTAGCGAACTGTTATTGTTTAGTGTTACTGTGGTTCCATCAGGTAGTTGGTGTATAATCGGTGTGTTAGATGCCGTTATAGTTTCAAGTTTATTTTCTTCAATTTTAGAATACAGCCATGAGCCTCCGATAGCTATAACTAATATCGCTGCTATTTTACTTATTAGTGAAAGATTAATAAGTTTAGATTTGGGCTTAGTTAGGCTCAAGTCAATATTAGGTGCTTGTTCAATTTTTTCAACCAACTTATTCCATGCTTTATCTACATCAACTTCCATTTGGGGTTGAAGATGTTTGCTTTGGTTCCATATGGTTACAAAATGTTGGAAATACTTTTCATTTTTAGAATCAAGTCCTCTCCATTTTTCTACATATTCTTTTTCGCTACTATTAGCCTCTCCCAGTAAATATTTTACTAGTGCGCTATCTATTTCATTATATTCTTGATGCTCCACTTTATTCATATTTAAAAGGTTAGTATAAGTATTATTAGTGCCGCTGGCAAATAATCTGATAGTTGGTTTCTTAATATTTTTAATGCCTTACCCATTTGATTTTCTACTGTTTTTACCGATATGCCCAGTTTTGATGCTATTTCGTGGTATTTCAGTTCTTCAAATCTGCTTAATTGAAATATGGTTCTGCACTGCTCAGGTAATTCCTTTAATGCAGTATCTAGTTTCTGTTGCAATTCTTTTAGTCTTACAGTGTCATTTGGACTAGTTCCTTCATTCATTTGTTGCGATATATACTGTTTATACGCATGTTTTACCTTTTCATGTTTTAGATAGTTAAGACAGTCATTGTGCGTACATCGATACAAGTAGCCGGCCATTGTTTCTCGTATTACTATCTCATCTTTATTCTTCCACAGCTTATAAAATACTTGCTGCACTACTTCTTCCGATGCGTCGGGGTCCTTCAACATAGAGCAAGCGTATGCTACCATACCTTTATAATGTTCCTTAAAGGCGGCCTCAAACCTTATTTTGTCTTGCGCTAAGTTGATATGTATGTCCTGTATATGGTCTGTCATATAACTATCTTTGAGATAGTGTTAGTGTTTTGCTTAGTTCTAAATATAATGACAATTCAGAAATAGCATACCCCTATGCGCAAGTTATATTTATAAAAAAAGCCTCTCTTTTTAAGGAGAGGCTGATATATATTACATCTTATATGCTATTTGTGTGCTATGAAGATTGGTACCTTATGTGCTTCAACTACCTCTGAAACAAAGCTAGATTTAAATGCTTCAGAAACGCTATTTCTACCATATGCACCTGCTACTACCATAGCATATTGTTTATCATTTATCCATGTGCCAAAGTACTTTGAGGCCTCTATTTGTAGGTGCTCAATTTCCATATTCGGAAAATAGTTTTTAAGGTAATCGGCAGCTTTATTCACATTAGGTATATCCTTATCTAGCCCAGCATGTAACAGGGTAATATTTCTTTTATGCATTTCGGGTAATAGGTAGCAGAACTGTTTAATGGCGTACATTGATGATGAACTGCCATCATATGTTAAGAAAATATCTGCTGGTATATAGTAGTCATCTGGTATTAACAATATAGGACATTCTGCCGCATGTAACATTCTATGCATATATTCGTCATGCATATCTTTATTAGTTTTTGCGAAAAATGATTCCATACCAATAACCATTAAGTCTGAAAATCTTGTTTCTTCAAGAAGGTCATCTAAAGGGCTATTGGCCGTTTCGCTATATATAGTATAGTTTATATTGTGTCTTTCGCAATAGCCTTTAAAGTATTTAATGTTTTCATTTACCTTTTCCATATCAATCGATATCTGCTCGGCCACTGGCATGAATACATCAGGTACTAACTGAAAATCATATACAGTTTTTTCAGTTACCGGTGCTATAAAGAAAGCTTTCACAGAGCAGGCTACCACTTCATTACGCCTCATAATAAATTCTAAAGCACTATTTGAAAAATTAGTTGCATCGAATACTGCTAATACTTTGTTTGTCATAACGAAGATTTTTATTGTTTTATAAAATTACTCTATGTAAGTATGTTGCTTCCTGATTTTGATAACTCGATAAAGTGACAAAAGTCATTTTATATCAATATTATAAAGTTACGCAATATGCGAGTGGCATATATAATTGTGGGATTTGATTTGCATTAAATATATATTAGCAATGAAAAAGGGATAACGAATTAACGATATCCCTTTAAGAATGTTATTATCAAATAAGATTAATTTGATGTAAAATACATTAACACAGGAAAGTGGTCGCTGTAGCCATTATCCCAAACTCTGTTAATATTAAATGAGCGGTGTGGTAAACCTTTGTCTTTACCAGTGTGATTTTTTAAAAAGTCTCTATTAAATATTTCACTTCTGTAGTACCCCCATTTATTATTTTTATTTTGAACAAAAGCTCCGGTAATCATTATTTGATCTATCAAATTCCAATCGCCTCTGAAGCTTTCAGTTCCAAGACCTTTTTTATACATATTAATCCATGGGTTATATATGTCAGTGCTTTTAATATTGTCAGTTGTAGCCTTTGCTTCCATAATATTAATTACACCATAACAATCAGGATTATCGTTTAAGTCGCCCATAGCTAATACTTTACTGTTAGGGTTTTTCTTAGTTATAGAGTCAAATACATTTTTAGCAATTTGAGCGGCTAATCTACGACCAGGAGCCGAACGTGCTTCTCCACCACTTTTTGATGGCCAGTGATTCACTAGAATATGTACGGTGTCTCCTGCCAGTATACCACATACATATAATATATCTCTGGTGGGTCTAGATTGTCCAAGAGTTTCTAGAGGCACACGAACCGGATGGGTATTAATTACTTTAAAATATTTAGGGTTGTACATCATAGCAGTGCTTATCCCACGTTCGTCAGGGGTAGGGTGGCATATTACTTGATAGTTCCTGTTTTTTATTTCAGGCTCTTTAGCCACATCCTTAAGTACCTCTGCATTTTCTACTTCAGCTATGCCTATTATTGCAGGCCCTTCGGGTGTTACATCCGTACCCATTTTTGCAAATACAGTGGCTACATTGTGCTTTTTTTGAGTATAAACATCGTAGGTATAATTATATTGACCATTAGGTGTGAAATCATCATCTTGCTTATTCGGATTGTTTGCTGTGTCAAAAAAGTTTTCAACATTGTAAAAACCAATAGCCACAACCTTGCGGTGCTCTTTCTGAGCAAATGAAGTTAGACCAGAAAGTACTAGTAAACTGGATAGAAATGTCTTTTTAATCACTTACAAAAATTTTCAGCAAAGGAAATCAAAATACCTTCACTTTTAACATCTTATATTCAATTATAAAGAAAAAATGACAAGTCTTTAACAATAACTTAACCCCTCGTGGGTGTATAGTCATTCACTTACCTTACTTTTGCACTCCGAATTTAGATACTAATTTAAGATATTATAAATTTATTTATGCTGAGAGTGCGACATTTTTTATTTCTTGTTTTGATGCTTTGCAGTACTGCATATGCACAAACTAACAAACATTATGGTAAAATAAAAGGTAAGTTGGTTAATGCGAGTACAAAAGCTCCATTCAACGATCTTACTATAGCTATACCATCAATAAAAGCCTACACTATATCATTTAATGACGGTGATTTTGTTATTGCAGAGGTGCCCTACAATAACTATGACCTTGTAATAAGTGGTGATTATGCTGAGTCTAAGACAATTAAAGTAAACGTTAAAGACGAAGTTGTAGATTTGGGTACCATAGAAATTACACCTAATAATTCGAAAAGTGCTTCTGAGGAAACTGTAATACCTACCATAGCAGTAGATGATAACATGGCTGATGATTTTGATAATAACGGTGGACAAAATATGTTAGGCTTTTTTACACCTGCACAAGATCAGTTTTTGTTCAATACCTATTTTACATTTGGTATGTTCCGCTATCGCCCTAGAGGTATGTTTGCTCAGGAGCTTCAGTTTAATGGGTTCATTCTTAATGACTTAGCATCGGGTTTTAGCTCATTTACTCAGTTAGGGGGCTTAAATGAAGTTATTAGAAGTAGAAATATTACTTATGGATTGAAGCCATCTGATTATTCTTTTGGTGTTATGAATGGTATTACTAACTATATAGATGGTACTGCAGCTAATTTAAGAAAAGGGACTTCAATTACTTATACTGCTGCAAACAGAACCTATTTCAATAGATTGATGGTAACCCATAATACAGGTTTATTAAAAAATGGTTGGGCTTTTTCAATTTCTGGTTCTAAAAGATGGGCTGAAGAAGGTTATTACAAAGGAACATATTACGACGGTTATTCATTATATGCAGGTGCAACCAAGAAAATGAAATCTGGCATGTTAAACCTATCTGTATTAGGTTCCTATTTAGATAGAGGTTTGTCAGGTCCTACAATTGGTGAGACATATGAACTTACAGGAGATCATTACTACAATCCGTATTGGGGTTACCAAGCTGGTAAAAAAAGAAGTGGCAGAACTTCTAAAATATTTCAGCCATTTGCAGTTGCTAACTATACCCATCATTTTTCTGAAAGAACTAAATGGAATACAGCCCTTGGTTATCAAATGGGTAAAAATAGAAGAGGTGGAGTAGACTTCTTGAATGGTTATAACCCGGCTCCAGACTATTATAGAAATTTACCTAGTTATTATTTGAATGGTGTAACTACGCCTAATCAGGTAGCATTTGATAGTCTGACAGATTTTTATCATTCGAATCCTAATGCACTACAAATGCAATGGGACAATTTCTATAGTTCAAATTATATGAATACGAGAACTATATATAATGCTAACGGTACTACTGATTCAGTAACTGGTAAGCAGTCTATATTTGTTGTTAGCGATAGAGTTGACGATCTTAGAAAAATTGTTTTAAATTCTACAATTGATCATTCTTTTAGCGAGAAGTTGAATATACAAGGTGGTGTTAATGTTATAAGACAGTCTGACCACTACTATCGTGAACTTACTGATTTATTAGGTGGAGATTTCTTCTTAAATAATAATCAGTTTGCTGCTCAGGCAAATCCTGGAAATCCTAGTGCTACTCAAAATAACCTTTTAGTACAAAATCAGTTAGTAAAAGTGGGTGATAAGTATGGTTATGAGTATTTTTTAAACATTCTACAAGCATCAGCTTGGGCTCAGGCTCAGTATTCTCTTGAACAAATAAGCTTTTTTGGTTCATTGAAAGCAACCTTTAACTCTTATGATAGAGATGGTAAAACTAAAAATGGTATATTCCCTAACGAATCTTATGGCAAAAGTGATGCTCATAATTTTTTAGGGTTAGCTGCAAAGGGTGGTGTTCGTTATCAGCCTAATGCACGTAATATATTCTTTGCTAATGTAGGTTTTGCTCAAGATGCACCTAATATACATAACGTATTCATATCTGAAATAACTAGGAATACAACAATCGATAATCCTAAACTACAGAATACAGTCGCTGTTGAAGGAGGTTATCAATATAAAACTACAAGGTTAACAGCTACATTAACAGGATACTTGACAGATATTAGCAATGCTGTTTTAATTAAGAGATTCTTTAATGATGATCCGGACATACAATCATATGTAAACTATGTAATGGAAAATATGTCTACTCGTTCTATAGGAGCTGAACTTACAGTAAGATACAACATCACAGATTTAATAACATTGAATGCAAGTGCATCTGCAAACCAAAGTTTCTATACTAATAGACCTGATGTGTCCATCTATCAAGATAACGACCCTACAGCAACAAGTACAAATCGTACTGTTTATATTAAAAACTTCTATTTAGGTGCTGGTCCACAGTCGGTATACACTGCTGGACTAAGCTACAGACCTACCAATTCTACAAGATTTGGTTTCAATGTTAACTACCTTGACCGTAACTATTTAGATGTTAATCCTGAAAGAAGAACGCAGTTAGCATTAGATATGGTTCCTATTAATTCTACACAATGGAATCAAATAGTAGACCAAACTAAGTTACCATCAGCATATACTGTAGATGTTAATGGTTCTAAAACTTGGAATATGAAGAAGCTTACTAAGTTAGCTCCTACAGGTTCTCAATTGGTTCTTAATGTAGGTATCAACAATGTTTTAAATAATCAAGACATAATTTTATATGGCTATGAGCAATTACGTTTTGATTATAAAAATAAAAATGCAAACAAATTCCCTAATAAGTACGTCTATGCTATGGGAATTAACTTCTTTGCTAACTTAACGCTTCGTTTTTAAAATTAATATATTCTAAAAAGATAAAAATATTTATATGAAAATCCGTTTATTATCACTGTTGTTAGTTTCGACAGGTTTGCTTTTCAACTCATGTGTAAAAAATGCAAACGATGTTCCATTAGATACATCAAGATTTGATCCTGCATTACCTGTAAA
>CAYWUY010000042.1:16278-25786 GCA_964461535.1 uncultured Flavipsychrobacter sp. | reverse complement strand
TAACATCTTCAGCCATAGGTTTGCTAACCATGCCTGAGTATAGTGCAATTAATTATATAAATGGTGGTAGGGCAGCAGAAAGATTATGGTTGGATGCGACAGCTCGTGAACTATCCATTCATCCAATATCTGCACCATTATTTCTATATTCAAAATTAAAATATGGCAATACTGAAGGTTTTAGTCAAAAAATGATGGACGAAATCAAAGGATTATTTGATAAGTTGTGTATATTGTTTCCAAGTCTTGAGAATCAACATGGTATATTCATGTTTAGATTGTCGGTTGCAGATGCGCCTACATCTAGATCGTTAAAACAGCCCCTAAACAAAGTATTAAGTATTATATAAGATGTTGAAGATTAGATTCAAAGCATTTCAACCCATTTTTGAGCCTGAGATGTCAGAGCGATACATTCTTGGTCATAGGAATGTACTGGAAAGCTATGGTATTACTAATATTACATCTAATAATAGAGTGTGGTTAGAGATGAGGGATGTATATGCTGTAGTAGCTATAGATGAGAATGATGAACTAGTAGGGGGCATAAGAGTGCAAATGGCTGATGGCGTAAATCCATTACCGGTAGAAAAGGCAATAGGTAAAATGGACGCGCGTATACATGATGTAGTAAAAAGGTATTCAGAAAATGGTGTAGGTGAACTTTCCGCTTTGTGGAATGCCAAATCAGTAGCTGGTTATGGAATAAGTGTGCTCTTAACCCGTGCTGGTATTTCTATTACAAATCAGGTAAAATGTGGAACCTTAGTAGGTATTTGCGGAGACTATACACTGCCCATGTTTAAAAACGTTGGTTTTGTAATTGATAATACTTTGGGTATCAATGGAGAGTTCTATTATCCTAAAGAAGATTTCATAGCCCGGGTTTTAGGTATCCTTAATGCTAAAAACTTAGAAACTGCAGAGCCTCTAAATAGAGAACGAATGTTGGATTTAAGAGCAAGACCTGTGCAGCATTTTGAAGAAGAAGGGCCGAAAGGGTTAGTTAGCGTTGATTATGATTTAATAATGCCTAAATACGAATAGCACTGTTGTTCATGAAGCATTTGTTTTTTCTTATACTGCTGTTTATAGGTGGCTACACATATGGTCAGTCTCATTTGAAAATGAATGGGAGTAACGTGCTGCTGACCTCTAATATTGAATACTTAGAGGATAAAACGCACAACCTGACTATAGATAGTGTATGTAAAGTCGGGGACTTTCACCTGCTAGAACAAAAGGGTGTTCCAAATTTTAATATAACTAAGTCGGCCATTTGGTTAAGAATAAAACTTGTAAATGATTCTGCCCAACAAAGTTATATGCTTAGGGTATCTAATCCTTTACTTGATACGGTCGAGTTTTATGTTAAAACTGCTCAAGATCGAATCAGATATGTGAAGACAGGTCAAGCATACTCGTTTTTTAAAAGACAATATTTAAGCTCTGATTACCTTTTTTCTTTTGATGCTCCACAATTTGTGGAGAAGGAGGTTTATATAAAGGTAACTAACAGCGGTGCACTAATAGTACCTATATCAGTTGGAGCAGAAAAGACAATACTAGAGTCTGACAAGTATAAAGACATATTCTGGGGAATATATATAGGGGTAATGTTAGCGATGTTGTTTTACAACTGCTTTGTGTACATCACAACCAAAGATACCAGTTATCTGTACTATATATTGTATGTGATAGCAGTAATTATTACCCAGATTACTGTTTCAGGTTATGGTTTTCAGTTGCTATGGCCTGTAGGTGGCAAGGTAGCATTGTATTCTACTTTTTTCACTCCGCCTTTGGTGGGGTTGGCTGGAATGCAGTTTATGCGTCACTTCTTAAAAACAAGAAAGTTTTTACCTAAAGCCGACAAATTCTTAGCAATATTTGGATTTACCTATGGGTTTGGTGTGGTGTGTTGCCTGGCTGGCGATTTTAAATTAGGTTTCCCGTTTGTTGATTTAAGTGCTTCTACTTTATCTATATATATGCTAGTAATGACGGCAGTTATCAGCCGTCAGGGGTATCGTCCGGCACGTTTCTTTTTAATATCTTGGATTGTATTTTTAGTTGGTGTAGTTATATTTATATTGAAGAATTTGAATGTACTACCATATAATAACTTTACAGTCTTTACTATGCCGGTAGGGTCGGCAATGGAGGTTGTGTTACTATCGTTTGCACTTGCTGATAGAATAAATATACTCAAGAAAGAAAAGGAAGAGTCTCAGGCACAAACTTTAAAGGCGTTACAAGAAAACGAACGTATTGTAAAGGAGCAGAATGTAATGCTAGAAAAGAAAGTTACTGAACGTACGCTTGAATTAAAACTATCTAACGATGGCTTAAATAAGGCATTGAAAGAATTAAAAGAAGCAGAGACACAACTAGTAGAACAGGAAAAAATGGCTTCTTTAGGTCAGCTGACAGCTGGTATAGCGCATGAAATTAATAATCCTATCAATTTCGTAACTTCTAATGTAAAGCCACTAAATAGAGACGTGAGAATACTAATAGATGCAGTGAACACATTAGCAGAAATGGTTAAAACTTCTGTACCTGATTCTCAGCAAGAGTTAGATAACTATTTAATGGATATTGACTATGAGTATCTAAAAGAGGAAATTGAACAACTGCTTAATGGTATTAGTGACGGAGCAGGTAGGACTGCTGAGATAGTGAAGGGATTAAGAATATTTTCTAGACTAGATGAGGATGACCTGAAGAAGGCTAATATCAATGAAGGAATGGACTCTACACTAGTTATTACCAATAATTTGCTTAATAATTCTATAGTTGTAAAGAAAGAATATGCACAATTACCACTTGTTGAGTGTTATCCGGGAAAATTGAATCAAGTGTTTTTGAATATGATTTCTAATGCTATATATGCTATTCGTAAAAAGTTTGAAGAAAAAGAAGGTGGTATACTAACAATAAAAACAAACTTTGACGAAAATAATGTTTATATTAGTATAGCAGACAATGGTATAGGAATGGACGAAGCAACTAAAAAAAGATTGTTTGAACCATTTTTTACCACTAAAGATGTAGGCGAGGGTACAGGTTTGGGCCTATCTATTGCTTACAATACTATAAACAAACACAATGGAAACATACAAATAAATTCAGCTCCGGGTGTAGGCACAGAATTTATTATTACTTTACCATTAGTACAGCTTTAGTATATATTATGTCAAAAATAAAAGTATTATACATTGATGACGAACAGAATAATCTGAACGGCTTTAAGGCGGCTTTTAGATTTGACTATAATATATTACTTGCAAATAATACAGATATAGCCTCTGATTATCTTAAAAAGCACCCTGATATTCAAATCATATTGTGCGATCAGAGGATGCCCGATAAAACCGGTGTTCAGTTTTTTGAGGAAATAAGGCAAGATTACCCCAATCCTATAAGAATGCTCATTACTGGATATACCGATATTGAATCGGTAATTGATGGTATTAATAAAGGGCATATTTTTAGATATATTAGAAAGCCTTGGGAAGAGTCTGACATAAAATCGGCTATAGAGGAAGGACACAAATTTTATATAGCCAGCTCTTTGATTACGTCTAAGAATGAAGAGTTACAATCGGCGTATAATGAGTTGGGTAAGTTTGCTTATAGTGTTACACACGATATGCGAGGCCCATTGTTGAGTATACTAGGGGCACTTGAAGTAGCTAATATGTGCGACACGGTAGATGAAATGAAGGAAATGATGGGTATGATGGAATCTGCTGTGCGCAAGCTAGATGAATTTATTACTAACACTCACGAGTACTATAATATAAAACGAGGTCAGCTTTTATACGAGCAGATAGATTTTAAACAAGTAATAGACGATGTAGAGGTATTGTTTAAAATTGCTGAAAAGAGTGATAATATAAGGTTTACCAGCAAGGTTAATCAATCGGTAACTTTCATGTCTGATGTGGTGTCTTTGAAGATAGTATTGAACAATTTATTTTCTAATGCTTTTAAATATCAGCGAAAGGACAATACCGATAAATATGTTGAGGTGGAGGTAGATGTAAATCCCACAAATGCTGTTATATTTGTAAGAGATAACGGTATAGGCATTCATGAAAAGCATATTGGAAGTATTTTTGATATGTTTTATCGTGCTACTACACAAGAAGCAGGTTCCGGATTTGGATTATATAATGTGAAGGACGCACTGAACAAGCTAAATGGTAAGATAGAGGTGGAATCAACCCCTGATGTCGGTACAACATTTAAAGTAACAATACCCGGAAAAGCGCATGGTGCCAAGTAAAAAACAGCATTTTATAGTTATTGACGATAGCAAACTAGATTGCTTTATCGCAGAAAAAATAATTCGCAATACCGGGAAATGCGAATCTGTACGCTCGTTTTTACTAGCCAAAGATGCATTAGATTTTATAAAAAGTCATCCAGTAGACACTAATTTGCATACTATCATATTAGTAGATATACAGATGCCAATAATGAATGGCTTTGAATTTGTAGAAGCATTCGAACAATTGCCTACTTCAATTACCCAGCATTATAGTGTATACATTATATCTTCTTCTATTAACGATGATGATTTAAGTAAAGTACATAATTATCAGGCTGTAAAGCAATTCTTAAATAAGCCACTTACCAGCAACAACCTCTCAGTACTACTTACCAAAGATTAAGTAATGTTAATATTTACTGTTCTTTGCTAAACTAATATACATTTGTTTAGCTTATATGTTGTTTCAGTCCTTTATTATCAGGTCTTTTGCAAGATTTTGCCTCATTCTTGGGTAATGTGCCTATCGTCATGTTAATTTCATTTTTTGAGCGTATTATAATAAATTTGCGCTGTTTTTAACGCATTAAAATAATTGTTGAAATGGCATTTGATATCGAATTAATCAAAAAAGTCTACGAACAGCTACCCGGTAAAGTGGCAGCAGCTCGCAACGTATTGGGTCGCCCAATGACGTTGGCTGAAAAAACTTTGTACAGTCACGCTTTTGAACCTGTTAATCAGGCTTATACGCGTGGAAAGGATTATGTGAATTTTGCTCCTGACCGTGTAGCTATGCAAGACGCTACTGCTCAAATGGCATTACTACAATTTAGTACTTGTGGAAGAGATAAAGTTGCTGTTCCTAGTACAGTACACTGCGATCACCTTATACAAGCTAAAGTAGGTGCTAAAGAAGATTTAGCAATTGCAGTAGATGTAAATAAAGAAGTTTACGATTTCTTAGCGTCTATTTCTAATAAATATGGTATTGGTTTCTGGCGCGCAGGTGCCGGTATCATTCACCAAGTAGTGCTTGAAAACTATGCATTCCCTGGTGGTATGATGATTGGTACAGATAGTCACACTCCTAACGCCGGTGGTTTAGGTATGATAGCTATTGGTGTAGGTGGTGCTGATGCTGTGGATGTAATGGCGGGCCTTCCTTGGGAACTTAAAATGCCTAAACTAATAGGTGTAAAGCTAACAGGTAAAATGAGTGGTTGGACTTCAGCTAAAGATATCATTCTTAAAGTAGCAGGTATTTTAACTGTAAAAGGTGGTACTGGTGCTATTGTTGAATATTTTGGTGAAGGTGCTGAAAGCCTTAGCTGTACTGGTAAAGCAACAATTTGTAACATGGGTGCTGAGATAGGTGCTACATGTTCAATGTTTGCTTACGATAGCAAAATGGCTGATTATCTTAAAGGTACTAAGCGTGCTGATATAGCACAGTTAGCTGATGGCGTTAAAGAACATTTACGTTCAGATGCTGAAGTATATGCTGATCCTGCTAAATACTACGATCAACTAATAGAAATTAACTTGAGCGAGTTAGAGCCATATGTAAATGGTCCTTTCACTCCAGATTTGGCTACGCCTATCAGCGAAATGGCTGCTGCTGTTAAAGCTAACGGTTGGCCAGATGCAGTAGAAGTGGCTTTAATAGGCTCTTGTACTAACTCTTCTTACGAGGATATCAGCCGTTCGGCATTTATAGCTAAAGATGCTATGGCAAAAGGCTTGAAGGCTAAGAGTGAATTTACTATAACTCCGGGTTCTGAAATGGTACGCTATACCATTGAGCGAGATGGTTTGTTAGGTACGTTCGATGAAATGGGTGGTGTAGTTATGGCTAATGCTTGCGGTCCTTGTATAGGTCAGTGGGCGCGCCACGTAGCAGATCCTAATAAGAAAAATACTATTGTTACTTCATTCAACCGCAACTTCGCTAAGCGTAACGATGGTTTGGCTTCTACGCATGCGTTTGTTGCTTCTCCTGAGATTGTAACTGCTTATGCTATATCTGGTAGCTTATCTTTCAACCCGTTGAAAGATACACTTACTAATGAAAAAGGTGAGCAAGTAAAACTAGCAGAACCTCAAGGTTACGAACTCCCTCCTACTGGTTTTGATGTAGAAGATGCAGGTTATGTAGCACCGGCTGAAGACGGTTCAAAAGTTCAGGTAATAGTAGAGCCTACTAGTAGCCGTCTACAGTTATTAGAACCATTTGCTGCTTGGGATGGTAACGATATGAAAGGTTTGAAACTATTAATAAAAGCCTTTGGTAAGTGTACTACTGACCATATATCTATGGCAGGACCATGGTTGAAATACCGTGGACACCTAGACAATATCTCTAACAATATGCTGATAGGTGCAGTGAATGCTTACAACAACGATGTAAACAAGGTGAAAAACCAGCTTACAGGTGAGTATGACGAAGTACCTAAAGTGCAACGTGCATACAAAGCTGCAGGTATTGGTAGCGTAGTAGTGGGCGACGAAAACTACGGAGAAGGTAGTAGCCGCGAGCACGCTGCTATGGAACCTCGCCACTTAGGTGTTAGAGTAATATTGGTTAAGAGCTTTGCTCGTATACATGAAACTAACCTTAAGAAACAAGGTATGTTGGCAGTAACTTTTGCTAACAAAGAAGATTACAACAAAATACAAGAAGATGATGTATTGGATGTAATAGGCTTGACAAGCTTTGCTGAAGGCCAACCATTACAAATGGTATTGAACCATAAAGATGGTACTTCTGAAACAATAACTGTAAACCATACATATAACCAACAACAAATTGATTGGTTTAAGGCTGGTGGTGCATTAAATGTTATCCGTAGCGAGTTTGCTAAGAAAGCATAATTAAATAGTATTTATATACTAGGAATTGCCTATCTGGAAACAGGTAGGCAATTTCATTTTAAATTAATGTTGGTATAGAGCCGGTATGTTTTGAGATGTAGTTTTTACTTAAATTTGTAATTGGTATGAGAAAAATCACTGACATAAGAGACTTTATTGAATGGAAAGCATTTGGTGTATGCTCTGCTATAGGTGATAGAATGGGCATAGCTACATCACGTATAAGACTTTGGTTTATTTACATTTCATTTCTTACTATGGGGTCGCCCATTATTATTTATATGATTCTAGCATTTTGGATGAATGTTAAGAATTATATTTTACAGAGCCGTCGCAACCCACTGAGATGGTTGTAAGTTAAGTTTCAGTATTGTAAATATATTTAATATTATATTTGAATGGGGTATTTTATATCCCATTTTATTTTTTTATCTTCAAGCCCAAATGCCATTTTATATAAAGAAATGGTATAAATCGTTTTGTCACAACCATAGCTGTATGAATAAAATCTACTCATCATTTTTTCGAACACTAAGCCGACTAATGTTATTGTTGGCCATTTTAGTAGTGTCGTCATCGGGTAAGTTGTATGCCCAGTTGTCATTTATATCAGGGCCTAATCAGGGGTTTACTGCCTGTGCTGGGTCAGACAATGATATCACAGCCAATTTGAATGTTTTAGACTTGGGAGCCGGGTCAATGGTAAACTGGTCAATATTTTCCGCTCCATCGCATGGTGTTGTTACCGGATTGCCCAATTCTTATGTATCAACGGGTGGTTTGCTAAGCCCATTAACAACTGTGGTCTATACACCCACAACAGGTTATTCCGGAACTGATGACTTTACAGTAATAGTAGATAATGGATTTTCGTTTGATACTACTCATTTTACAGTTACAGTAATGTCTACACCAATAGTGCCTGTTATAATGGGTGATACTTTCGTGTGTGCAACAAGTACATTAGCACTTACAAATGATTCTACAGGTGGAGTGTGGTCTTCTAGCGACCCCGCAATAGCTAATATTAGTACCACGGGTGTGGTTACGGGAATTGATGCCGGTGTTGTACAAATAACGTACTCACTTACTAATATGTGCGGAACCGGTGAAGCTTATCATCAGGTTAGAGTATTTAACGAGATAGCTACTATTTCTGGAGCAACTTCTTTTTGTGTTTCTACTTCTACTACGTTATCAAGCGATTTTTTCTCGGGTTCGTGGAGTAGTAGCAATACTTCTGTAGCTACTGTTAACGCCACTACAGGTGAGGTTTTTGGTGTTTCTGCCGGTGTTGCTACTATTAGCTATAATGCTTGCGGTGCGCCTGCTTTGCACGAAATAACTGTATTAGGTTCTCCTACAGCTGGTACAGTTGTAGGTTCTGATACTGTATGTACTAGCACGCCTGTTACCTATACAGTTACCGGCGATGCGGGTGGTACTTGGTCTATAGATAATGATTTGATAGCCACAATAGACCCTACTACAGGTATGGTTACTGGCTTTCATGCCGGTACTGCTACTATTACGTATTTAGTATCAAATACTTGTGGTGCTGAGGCCGCTTTAAATACTATTTCAATATTCGAGTCGCCTACAGTTACTATTTCGGCACCAACAGCCATATGCGAAGGTGCTAGTGCAGATGTAGTATTTAATGGTACGCCTGATGCTGAAGTAAAATATACTATAGATGGAGGTACTACAGTTACATCTAATCTAGATGCTGTAGGATTTTTAACAGTGAATACAGGTGCCTTATCTGCAGCTACTACCTATGCATTAGTTGGCATTACTAGTTCAGGATGTACTACAGGCTTGTCTGATAACGTTACCATTACGCCTGTTGCTTTGCCTACAGCAAGCATCTCTGGCTCTACATCTATATGCTCAGGTGGCACTACCTCTATTTCATTTACGGGTACCCCTGATGCTAATGTTCGTTATGTAGCTAATAGTACAGATACATTGAGCATATTACTAGATGGTTCTGGTAATGCATCTTATGCTACGCCGGCATTAACAGCTACTACTGCATACGAGTTAGTAGATGTGGCAGTAACTGGTTGTACGCAGTCGGCAAGTGGTGCAGTTGCAGTCGCAGTTTTGTCAGCACCTACAGCCACTATAGCGGGAGCAAACATATGCTCGGGTAATAGCGCAACGCTAACACTTTCTGGTACAGCTAACGCTACAGTAACCTATCATGCAGATGCCGGTACAGATAATACCGTAGTGCTAGACGCATTAGGTAACGGCATAATAACAACACCTACATTAACTGTTAATAGTACCTATTATATTACTAACGTAGATAATGGGGCATGTTCTACATCATTAAATGATTCTGCA
>CAYWUY010000042.1:0-16178 GCA_964461535.1 uncultured Flavipsychrobacter sp. | reverse complement strand
CTTACTGCTGTGCTACATTTTAATGGTACACCAGATGCTACTGTGTTTTATACAGAGGGTAGTGTAAGTGCATCAGCTGTATTAAATACGCTAGGTAGTGCAGATGTTAATACTGCTCCATTAGCATTTTCTACTACAGTTACTTTAGATAGTATTCGTTCTATTGATGGTTGCTCTACAACTGGTACAGGTAGCGTAAGTGTTACAGTTCACCCCCCACTGGCGGCTAGTATCAATGCTAGTTCTACTTCAGTATGTAGTGGATCTTCAACTAATATTAACATCAATGCCACTACAGGCGATACAGTATATTATAACATAGATGGAGGTGCCACGCTTTCTACAGTTGTAGGAGCAAGTGGTACTAACTCTATTTCTACTGGTGTTATTACAGCAGCTACCACATATAATTTGGTAAGTATTGCTAATGGACAATGTTCAAGTACACTTTCTGGTAGTGCCACGGTTAGTATATTCTCACTAACAGCTACAGCTAATGCAGTAGCTACTACAATATGTAGTGGAAATAGTACTACCTTAAATTTTACAGGTTCTCCTAATGCTACCGTAGTTTATTATATCAATGGTGGCGAGGATAACTTGATTAGTTTAGATGCTTCTGGTAATGCTTCTTTAAATACAGGTGTATTAAACGATACTACTACTTATACC
This sequence comes from uncultured Flavipsychrobacter sp., assembly GCA_964461535.1. Classification (GTDB taxonomy): domain Bacteria; phylum Bacteroidota; class Bacteroidia; order Chitinophagales; family Chitinophagaceae; genus Flavipsychrobacter. The sequence continues at coordinate 15,506 of CAYWUY010000042.1, read as the reverse complement.
TTGTATCAAGTATATAGCCCAGGTTGTACTACTTCAATTTCTCATAACGTAGTTATAAATGTAAACAGTGCTCCGGTAGTAAATGCTATTTCTGGTGCATCTTCAGTGTGTCGTAGTTCTACTACCACATTGAGTAATACTACACCGCTAGGTTCTTGGACAAGTAATAATCTATCTGTAGCAAATGTAAATGCTACGGGTATTGTTACCGGTGTGTCTGTAGGTTCTGCATTAATCAGCTATACTGTTATAGGCGCATGCGGAACTACTAGCGTTACAAAATCAATGAATGTTACAGATGTACCGGCTGCACCTACGGGTATAACTGGTCCATCTACAGTATGTGGTGGTACTACTATTACACTTAATAATGTGGTAACTGGTGGTACCTGGACAAGTGGTAATAATGCTATAGCAACTGTTGATGCTTCTTCAGGCATTGTTACAGGTGTTTCTACCGGTACAGTATCTATTAGCTATCAAGTATCTAACGCTTGTGGTATTTCTGCTCCGGCTACTATACCTATAGAAGTTAATCCTCCATTGCCTGCCATTGCTGGTCCTACAGAGGTGTGTATAGGCAATACCATAACTTTAAGTAATACCTCAGGTGGTGGTGTATGGTCTAGTACTAATACTACTGTGGCTAATGTAAATAGCACTACTGGTGTAGTAAGTGGTGTAAGTGCAGGCACTGCAATTATTAGTTATGATATTACAGGCGCTGGTTGTATAGGTACAGCTACTACTACTATAACAGTAAGTGGTTTGCCAGTAGTTAGTGCAATTTCTGGTCCTTCTAATGTTTGTGAGGGTAGCACTATATCATTAACAAATACAACTTCAGGTGGTGTATGGACCAGTAGCGATGCTACTGTTGCTACAGTAGATGCTGCTAGCGGGTTATTAAGTGGCTTAGTAGCGGGTACTACATCTGTTAGATATACTGTTACTACATCAGCAGGTTGTGTGAATTTTGCTGCAAAAACTATTACAGTAAAATTAACTCCTGTAGTTGATGCCATATCGGGTCCTACTTCAGTTTGTCAGGGCATTACAATTACGTTATCAAATACTACAAGTGGTGGTACATGGAGCGGTACTTCAGCCATAGCTTCTATAGGTACTACTACAGGTGTGGTTACAGGTCTAACAGTAGGTACTAATACATTTACTTATAGTGTAACAAATGCGGGCGGATGTACTACACGTGTTACTTATGTAGATACTGTAAAAGCAATACCGTCATTATTTGCTATATCTGGAGCGTCTAGTGTTTGTCAAAATGCTACTACCACTTATACTGATGCCACAACAGGTGGTGTTTGGTCTAGTGCTAACAGTTCCATTGCTTCAGTAGATGGTGCTTCTGGTGTTATAACTGGTATTGCAGGTGGAACTACTTCTATTTCTTACACCGTAACAAGTGTGGAAGGTTGTAGCAATTCAACTTCAAAAAATATTACTGTTAATCCGCTACCTAGTGTTGGCGAGATTACAGGCATACTTACTATATGTGAAGGTAATTTTAGCTTGTTAGGCGCTACTGTTGCCGGTGGTACATGGAATATTGATAATGCTGCCGTAGCTACAATTGATGCTACTGGAGCTATTACAGCCCTTTCAGCAGGAACCGCTAATGTTAGCTATACGGTGACAAATGGTTGCGGTGCAATTGTAGTTGATACATTATTTACAGTAAATCCATTACCGGTATCGGGTGTGGTTAGTGGCTCATCTCCTGTTTGTGCAGGTGGTAATGTTACTTATACTACTACAGGTACGGGTGGTGCATGGGCAAGCAGTAATACTGCGGTTGCTACAATAGATGCTGTTACAGGAGAACTTACTACTATAGCTGAAGGCAATACAGTAGTGTCTTACACCGTAACTAATGGTTGCGGTTCTGCTACTGATACTCAATTACTGGTAGTTAATGGTCCTGTAACTGTAGATCCAATCTCAGGTGCGAGGTCAGTATGTTTAGCTAGCACTATTACTTTGTCAAGTACTACTACAGGTGGCACATGGACAAGTAGTAATACAGCAGTAGCAAATATAAATGCAAGTGGTGTAGTTACACCTACAGCAGTGGGAACAGTAGTACTGACCTATCAAGTAGCAAATGGTGCTTGTAGCGATGCTGATACTTTCTTATTATCTGTAGAGCCTATAGCTACCCCTACAGGTATCTCAGGAGCTACTATATTATGTGTGGGCGACTTTAGCTCTTTATTTAATGGTGTATCTGGTGGTGTATGGTCGTCAAGTGATCTTGCTATAGTAATAGCTGATGCTGCTACTGGAGATATAAGTGGTGTTAGTGCAGGTGTTGCTACCGTGTCTTATAGTATTACACACCCTACTAGTGGTTGTGTTACTTCTACAACAATTCCGGTTACTGTAAATGCTTTGCCTAATGTTGGTGCAATAGCAGGAGCAGGTGTTGTATGTGCAGGTTCAACAATAACATTAACAGATACTACATCAGGTGGTTTCTGGAATTCAACTGACATAGCTGTTGCTACGGTAGATGCTTCAGGTGTTGTTACAGGTGTTGATGCTGGTGTTGCTACAATAAGCTATACAGTAATTAATGCTGGCGGTTGCATCAATGGTGTAGCTAAAGAGGTAACGGTGAATCCTTTGCCGCTATTAACTCCTTATGTAGGCGCTAATACTATGTGTGAGGGTAGTACAGTTACCTATACTGAAGCTACAACCGGTGGTGTGTGGAGCTCAGCTAATCCTGCTATCGCATCTGTAAATACTGATGGGGTAGTAAGTGGAAACTCAGCAGGTGGTACACGTATAATATACTCATTGACCGATGCTAACGGTTGTACTAATACTGTAAGCGATACGGTTATAGTTAGCGCACCTCCGGTATTAGATACTATTGCTGGTCCGGCAGTTGTTTGTGTTGCATCAGTAAATAACTATACAAATACAACAAGTTCTGGTACATGGTCTTCCTCAAATACTACAGTTGCTACTATTGATGCTTTAGGCCAACTACATGCTGTAAGTGCAGGTAGCACTACTGTATCTTATGCAGTAGCAAGCGCTGCAGGTTGTTTTGGTTATGCTACAAAAGTTGTTACTGTTGAAACTGCTCCTACTATGGGTGCCATCAGTGGTACTACTACAGTATGTCAAAGCGGTACTACTACACTATCTGAAACCATATCTGGTGGTAACTGGGGTAGCAGCAATGCAAATGTGTCAGTAGACGCAGCGGGTATTGTTAGCGGCTTATCAGTTGGTACATCAATTGTTTCTTATTCAGTTGTAAACTCTTGTGGTGTATTTGCCGATACTGCTACAGTAACTGTGGTAGCACCATTAACAGCAGGTACTATTAGTGGACTATCTACTATATGCGCAGGCTCTCCGGCTCCTTATACTTCTACATCTGGCATTGGTGGCGTATGGTCTGTAGCTGATGCTACTATAGCTACTGTAGGTGCTACTACGGGTGTAGTTACTGGTAATACTTATGGAAATACAACAATAACTTATACTACTACTAATGCTTGCGGTAGCGTAAGTGAAACATTTGCAATCAATGTTGATTCTGCAATAACTCATAAAACTATAGCTGGTATTACTACCATATGCCAAACTGGTACTACAACACTTTCAGATGCTAGCCCGGCTGGCACTTGGAGTACAAGCGACTTAACAGCTAGTGTAGATGCGTCTGGTGTAGTTACCGGTATTAGTGCGGGTACTGCACTAATTTCTTACAGTTCATTTAATGTATGCGGAACAGTTGTAGATACGGTTACAATAACTTTAGAATCACCTCTAGCTCCGGCTGCTATTGGTGGAACAAGCATAGTATGCGAAGCTGCTACTACTACATTGACTGGTGCAACAATGGGTGGTACTTGGGCGGCTAGCGGAGTTAATGCTAGTGTAGATGCTATGGGTGTTGTTACTGGTGTTGCAGCAGGTACTGAATTAGTATCTTATACTACAACTAATACTTGTGGTAGTAATGTAGATACCTTATCTGTTACAGTTAATCCTCTACCTGTAGCCGGTCTTATTTCAGGCACCTTATCTGTTTGTGAAGGTGGTTCAACAACTACTTTGTCTGAAACTGTTGCAGGCGGTGTGTGGAGTACTAGTGCTACAACTGCTAGTATAGATGCTGCGGGTGTAGTTACCGGTATTAATGCTGGCACTGCATTAATATCTTACACGATAACTAATAGTTGTGGCGTAATTGTAGATACAACTACTGTAACAATAAATGCTTTCCCAACTGCAGGTGCAATTTCAGGTACTCTGGCAGTTTGCGAGGGTGGCGCAACAACTACATTAACTGAAACAGTATCTGGCGGTGTTTGGTCTGCTTCTAATGCCAACGTATCAATAGATGCTTCTGGTATTGTTACCGGTATTGCAGATGGTAGTTCCTTAATTTCTTACACAATAACCAATGGCTGTGGTACTGTTGTAGACACAGCTACAGTAACCGTTAATCCACTGCCTACATCTGGTGTTGTTATTGGCGATGCTAGTGTATGTGTTGGTAGCAGTACAGCGCCGTATACGCATTCACTTGGTGGTGGAACTTGGAGTATATCTGGTACTGCTGCTACATTAGATGCATTTAATGTGTTGACAGGTGTAACAGAAGGTTCAGTTACGCTATACTACACTACTACTAATGCGTGTGGAGCTACAGTAGATTCATTAGTGGTTCCTGTAAATCCATTACCAGCTAGTGGTGTTATATCAGGAAGTTCTGTTGTGTGCATAGCAGGAACAGTTACCTTATCGGAAACTGTTACCGGTGGTGCTTGGACTACTTCAGGTGCTAATGCAGCAGTAGACATTGATGGTGTTGTTACAGGCTTAAGTATAGGTAGTGCTACAATATCATATACTACATTTACTGTTTGTGGTATTAATGTAGATACTTTCGTTATTAATGTAAGTACTGCTCCTGTAGCAGGAACTATATCGGGTATTAATACTATTTGTGCTGCTAGCTCTACTACACTAACCGAAACTGCTACAGGCGGTACATGGTCTGTTTCTGATGCGGCTATTGCTTCTGTTGACGCGGCTGGAGTAGTATCGGGTTTGAGCGCAGGTTCAGTAACGGTATCATACACACAAGCAACTCCATGTGGTACTGTTATAGACACATTTACAATGACTATTAATCCGCTGCCTGCAAATGGAGATATCTCAGGAATTTCAGCAATTTGCAATGGTGGCAGCACTACCTTAACAGAAACAGTTACCGGTGGTACATGGACTGTAGCAGGAACAGATGTAATAGCTGTGGATGCTATGGGTGTAGTAAGTACAATAGGTGTTGGCTCTGATTATGTTTTATATACGGTTACTAATGGCTGCGGTACAAATGTTGATTCATTTGCAATGGTAGTAAATCCGCTTCCTACGGTAGATGCCATAACTGGTACATCTTCATTGTGTGTAGGTACTACTGTAACATTAAGCTCTACTACCGTAGGTGGAACATGGAGTAGTAGTAATGCAGGTGTTGCAGCAATAGCTGCTGACGGCACTTTAGCTGGTATAGCGGCAGGTACTGCAACGGTAACTTATACATACACTAATGCTAGTGGCTGCTCAAGCTTTACAACATATGCAATTACTGTTGTTAATGCATTGCCAACTGCAGCATTGATGCCAGGTGCAACTGCCGTTATTTGTAATAGCAATCCGGTTAATCTATATGTTCTATCTGCAGCTGGTTTGTCATATCAGTGGTATAATGGTACAACCGCTATATCAGGTGCAACGGATTCTTCATATGTAGCTACTGTATCAGGCAACTACTCTGTATTAATGAGTAATGGTGTATGTAGCAATTTGTTGTCTAGCGTAAACGTTACCGCATCGGTTCTTCCTGTTATATCGCTTACCGGTGGTAATGTACTATTTACAGGTTCATTCTTGGGTTATCAATGGTACTTAAATGGTGTATTGATACCTGGAGCAACAAGTAGTACCTATACTTATACTTCTGGTGGTGTGTATACTGTTCGTGTAACTGATGCTACTGGTTGTGAATCAGAGTCAGCTGGCTTTGCAGTTACCAATGTTAATGATGTAGTATCATCGGTTGATATCAAATTATATCCTAATCCTGCTTCTGATCTTATCAACATAGATGCTCCATTTAAAGTAAATGTAGCTGTGTTGGGTGCAGATGGAAAAACTGTCATAAGTGCTAACGCTGTAAATGAAATTAGTGTTCGCAATCTAGCAGCAGGTATGTATATGATTATGATATACAACGAGAATAATACATTGCTAAAAGCTGATAAGTTTATTAAAGTAGACTAGTCTATTTATAATTGACTATTGAATAATTCAGGGGCTGGTCTAAAAAGATCAGCCCTTGTTGTTTTACAAGGGCTGATTATAAATATTGCTGTAATGATTTGATTAAGACAATGCTTGCTCTAAGTCTTGTAATAAATCACTTATGGTTTCTATGCCTACACTCATTCTTATGAGTCCGTCTGTTATGCCATATTGTAATCTCATTTCTTTGGGTACACCCATATGTGTAGTAGATGCCGGGTGCGATAGAATAGTATCGCAAGTACCAAGAGATACTGCATTAGTGCATAGTTTTAGTTTGTTCATAAAAGATACCCCAGCATCAAAACCGCCTTTTAATTCAAAACTAAGCATGGCTCCTGCATGTTTCATTTGTTGCTTAGCTATTTCATAATCCGGATGGTTTTCTAGCCCCAAATAGTTTACTTTATCTACTTTATTATGTTTATTCAGGTACTCAGCTACAGCACTTGCATTGCTACAATGTCTATCCATTCTAATGCCAAGTGTCTTTATGCCATTAGTTAGCAAAAAGGCATCAAAAGCATTACTATTACCTCCTAGTAGCCTATGTACCTTAGTGGCTTTACCATTCATTAGGCTTAGATCTTTACCTATTAAAATGCCACCTATAGCGGTGCCATGCCCATTTAAAAATTTAGTGGTAGAATGTATAACAAAGTCTGCGCCCAATGTAAAAGGCTGTTGTAGATATGGAGTAGCAAATGTATTGTCAACAGCAACTAATAGCTCATTCATTTTAGCAAGATTTGCTAAAGCTTTTATATCCACGCATTGCAGGGTAGGGTTTGCAGGCGTTTCTATATACATCATTTTGATGTTTGTCTGTTCGTTAATTACTTTCTCTAAAGCATCAAGATTATGGAAGTCTACTATTATGGTTGTAATACCTAAGTCTGGTAGTATTTTCAATAATAGCTCGTGTGTGCCCCCGTATAAAGATTCATGGGTTAATACGGTATCTCCTTCCTTAAGTGTAGCAAGAAATAATGTGCTAATAGCTGCCATACCTGAAGCGTGTAATATGGCTTTTAATTTTAGTTGATTCCCAGCCTCATCTTTTAGTTGATATGCCTCTAAAGCCGCTATTTTCTCCTCTGCTTCAGTTATGGTAGGGTTTCCCCATCTGCCATATATGTAGCCTTGTTCTTTCCCGGTAAATATATCTGCCGCTTGTTCAGCACTTTCATAAATGTAAGTGCTAGATGCATATATGGGTGTTAGGTGTGCTCTATTGCTTTCTGTTATATGTCCGCTGTGTAGGCATATAGTGTCGAAGCCGCTATCTGCTAGTGTCTTATTCATTTTGGAAAGTTTCTTGTTAAAATTACTAAGTAAGAGGCTACAAACGCTTTTAGTGTTTTTAAAACCGCATAATTTTATTCAATGAAACAATTACTATTACAATATGCCAGTTATAATATGTGGGCAAACCATTTAATTAGTGAATCCATAGAAGTTATGGGGGCTGAGAAAGCAGAGCAATATGTAGAAAGTAGTTTCTCTTCAGTAAGGTCTACCGTAGCGCATGTATGGAAAGCCGAACATGTATGGTTACAAAGGTTGCAACAAGTTGATACTCCAGAATGGATTGCTGATGATTTTGCAGGTCAAATAGAAAAAGTGCTAGCTAATTGGAAAAACTCGTCAGAAAATCTAAAACATTGGCTAGAACAACAAAGTGAAGATTTTTTGCAGTCTGGATTATGTACTTATTCGGATTTAAAAGGAAATAAACATGATACTCCCGTGCAGGAGATTTTATTGCATGTATTCAATCATGCTACTTACCACAGAGGACAATTGGTAACTATGCTTAGGCAAGTAGGGTGTACTACAATTCCTGCTACCGATTTTATACAATATGTAAGGAAGCATCCTCTACCTCGGGCCTAGTTCTATTACTTCACAGTTTTTCATACGGTTGCCATCTATGTCAAAGCGTATTAGTGTTCTTACTTTATGCCAACCACTTTTACCTGCTGCTCCTGGGTTCATGTGTAGACAGTTAATTTTTGGGTCGTGTATTACTTTCAGTATATGGCTATGTCCTGCTATAAACAACTGAGGTTGGTGTTGTTGCAATAGTGCTTTGCCGGCGGTGCTGTATCTTCCTGGGTATCCTCCAATATGGGTGATTACTACTTTTACTTCTTCGCAGGTAAACGCTAAGTGCTCTGGGTAGGTTATACGTATATCATGCCCATCAATATTTCCGTAAACACCTTTAAACGGCTTAAAATTGCTTAATTGTTCTGCTACTAAGGTGTTACCAAAGTCTCCGGCATGCCATACCTCATCACATTTGTCAAAATGCCTAAACACAGCCTCATCTAAATATCCGTGAGTGTCAGATATTAGCCCTATTTTTTTCATCGTGTTAATTATAGTATGGTTATAGATTCAGTACTGCTATATTGCTGTTCTATATCATGCAGTATATGTTCAAGTTCATCTACCGAATCCGTGGTAACTAGTTTTGTTCTGTATTCTTTTACATGGCTAAGTCCTTTGAGATAACTGGCATAGTGCGGGCGCATTTCTAATATGCCTAGCTTGTCTCCTTTCCATTCTAGTGCGCCATATAAGTGCTTACGAATAGCATCAACTCTTTCGGCAATAGTAGGCGGTGGCAGTATATCGCCGGTTTGCATATAGTGTTTTATTTCTCTAAATATCCACGGGTAGCCTATGGCAGCTCTGCCTATCATTATCCCATCTACACCATATTTTTCTTTATAAGCAACTGCTTTTTGTGGACTATCTATATCACCGTTACCAAAAATTGGAATTTTTATGCGAGGATTATTTTTCACTTTAGCTATAAGAGTCCAGTCTGCTTCTCCTTTATATAGTTGGGCTCTGGTTCTTCCGTGTATAGTAAGTGCTTTTATGCCTACATCTTGCAGCCTTTCAGCTACTTCTTCTATGTTTTTAGAGTTGTCATCCCAGCCTAATCTTGTTTTTACTGTTACAGGTAAGCTAGTGCTGTTCACGCATGCTTTAGTAAGGCGAACCATCAGGTCAATATCTTTTAGTACACCTGCTCCCGCACCTTTACATACTACTTTTTTTACAGGGCATCCAAAGTTTATATCTAGAAGGTCAGGTTTGGTAGCATCTACTATTTTGGCACTAAGAGCCATGGCTTCTTCATCACCACCAAATATTTGTATCCCTATTGGCTTTTCATAGTCAAATATGTCAAGTTTTTTTCTGCTCTTTATGGCGTCCCTTATTAATCCTTCAGAAGATATAAATTCCGTATACATAAGGTCTGCTCCGTTTTCTTTGCACACCTTTCTGAAAGGGGGATCACTTACGTCTTCCATTGGTGCCAATAAAAGAGGAAATTCACCAATATCTATATTACCTATTTTAACCATCGCTCTAGCAAAGGTACTTTGAAAAAAAGAAACTAGCTGTTTATATACCTATAGGTAGCTCAGTCGGCATAGTATGTTTTTATAAGTATTTCCTCATCTTCTGTGTCAGCTATTGTAGTAAGTGTCATAAACTCTTTACCATTTGCGGTTCTTGAAAAGTCTACCAGATATTTTTGTTTGCCTAGTAGCAACACAGTGCGATTATCGTTCAGCTCCATTCCTTCTACTATTTTCCAGCTAACGGCCGGGCTTGTATTTACTTTTTTTGCGTTTATTATTACAGCTCTGAAATTTCTGTAAAAGGTAATTTTCTCAGGTAATTCGGTTGGTTTAGTTGTTATTATATTCAGTCCATGCCAAGTTTTGTCATGTATATCGGCAAACTGTCTAAGTATATCTTGGGCCTGTAGGCTGATGTTAAGAAATACAAGCGCAACTGTCGCAATCCATTTCATGTTTTGTAATTTTTACGAATATAATACCGCTTTTCCTTTTTTACAACGTATTGTATGGTTGTTTACTTCTTGTTTATATTTGAAACTTATTTGGTACGGTAATTGTAATACTTACATTGACGATGTATACTTAACATTTCTTTTAAATAAGTATTTACATCTTTACAGTCATAAAAGTTTTAAAAACAATCCTTTAGTAAATATGACAAAATTGTTCATGGCAGTAGCAATAGCATTAACAAGCCTAGCTACACAGGTTAAAGCTCAAGCTCCGGCAGAAGCCCCTAAATTCAAATTTGTAAATGGTGAAACCCATGATTTTGGAAAAGTTAAGAAGGGACCCGTTGCTGAGCATACATTTGAGTTTGTTAACGAGGGTAAGCAGCCTTTAATTGTACAAGATGTTACTCCTTCTTGTAGTTGCACTAAGGTAGAGTGGGATAAACAACCAATTCTTCCGGGTCAAAAAGGACACATAACTCTAGGTGTAAAAACATCTGAGTTAAGTGGCTCTTTTAATAAAAGTGTATATATACGCTCAAATGCGTATGTTCCAACTGGCGAAAAACGCTACACTATATATCTTAAAGGAGTTATAGTTGAATAATAAATTTGCTTATATCATTTATTGGCATTCGTACTTAACGGATGCCAATTTTTTTATGTAACATTGCCCCGATTTTACAGATTTATATAAAAGCTATCTTAGATAATGCCGGTTATATCTCATCGTGGTGCTCAAATGCCACCATCGCCTATTCGTAAGTTGGTTCCTTTTGCTGATGCAGCTAAAAAACGCGGAACTAAAGTATATCATTTAAATATTGGTCAGCCCGATATTGAAACGCCTAAAGCAATTTTAGATGCAGTAAGACATACCGATATGAAGGTATTAGAGTATAGTCCTAGTGCAGGCTTTGAGTCTTATCGTAAAAAACTGGTAGAGTACTACAAAAGAAATGATGTACACGTAACTACCAATCAAATTATAGTTACCGCAGGCGGCTCTGAGGCTATTATGTTTGCTATTATGAGTTGTTTAGATCCTGGAGATGAAATAATTATACCTGAACCATTCTACGCAAATTATAATGGTTTTTCCACTAGCTCAGGTGTTAAGGTAGTGCCTATTCCAAGTGGTATAGACGATGGCTTTGCATTGCCATCAATAGAAGCTTTTGAAAAGGCCGTTACTACACATACCAAAGCCATAATGATATGTAATCCTAATAACCCTACGGGTTATTTGTATAGTAGAGAAGAACTGGAAACACTAAAAGAAATCTGTTTAAAGCATGATTTGTTTTTGTTTAGCGACGAAGCTTATCGTGAGTTTTGTTATGATGGCCGCCAACACATATCAGCGCTATCTTTAGAAGGTTTAGAGGAACATGCTATAATATTAGATACCATATCTAAACGATACAGTGCTTGTGGTGGACGTATAGGTGCGTTTGTAACCAAAAATCAGCAAGTGCTTGATGCGGCAATGAAGTTTGCTCAAGCTAGACTGAGCCCGCCTTCGTTTGCTCAAATATTGGGTGAGGCAGCAGTAGATTTACCAGCTGATTATTTTAATGAAGTGCATGCAGAGTACACATCTCGTAGAGATATACTAGTAGATAGGCTTAAAAAAATACCTGGTGTAAAATGTCCGCTACCGGGTGGTGCATTTTATGCAATGGCTCAGTTGCCGGTAGATGATAGTGAAAAATTCTGTCAATGGCTACTTAAGCATTTTTCATATAACGGCGCTACTGTTATGATGGCTCCTGCAGCTGGTTTTTATGCTACGCCGGGTAAAGGTAAAACAGAAGTTAGGCTAGCATATGTTCTAAACAAAGAAGATATTAATGCTGCTATGGACTGTTTAGAAGCTGCTTTAAAAGAGTATAATAAATAAGTATTGATTTTTATATATTCGGCCTAGATCTAAAGTCTAGGCCGTTTTTTATGGTATTAGGTGTCATGATGTCGAATGTCTTTGAATTCGTCACAACTATTAAGTAATTTGCCTCTATGTTTTCGAAATTATTTGGCTGGGGAAGAAAGGATGCTGTTCAGGATAGCCAACATGCAGATGTTGCGGGCGATTGGGCTTTTTTAGGTACAGATATGCATTCTCATTTTTTGCCAGGAATTGATGATGGAGCAAAAACCATTGAAGATAGTATAGCTCTGTTAAAAGCTATGCAAGATTTGGGATATAAGCATATAATTACTACACCGCACATTATGGCGGGAATGTATCCTAATACATCAGAAACAGTTAATAATGCATTAGCTCTTGTAAGAGAAGCAGCACCTCAGCATGGTATAACTATGTCTATACATGCTGGTGCTGAATATTATATTGATGATACTTTTATGGATACAATGGCAAAAGAGCCAATGCTAACCGTATATAAAAATGAAGTATTAGTGGAATGTTCAGAGCTTTATGAGCCCCCAATGTTAACTTCTGCTTTCTTTAATATGCAAACCAACGGTTATAGGCCAATTTTAGCACACCCAGAAAGATATAAATTTTTTCATAATAAAATTGATAAGTATGAAGAAATGAAAGATAGAGGATGTTTATTACAGCTAAACATGCTAGCCATAATAGGATATTATGGCAAGGGAGTGCAAATTACAGCTCAGAAGCTATTAGATAAAGGATTATACGATTATATAGGTACTGATATGCACCATACAAGACATGCTGAAAATGTAAAGTCTGTATTGGCATCTAAGCAATTTCAACAATTGGCTCAGTATCCGTTTAGGAATAAAAATCTTGTAAGATTAGATTAAATTTACTTTGTATGATTATTGTTGGTCTTGGTGGGCATGCTAGAGAAGTTGTAGATATTATTGGTTATCAGCATATTAGTGATTTAATATTTTTTGAAGAGGTAGCCTCTACTGCATATCAAAGCTGGAAAGATAAGATAAAAGTAGTAGCGGGATATGAGGATATTCTTGATTATCTAGTTCAAGATCCAAGATTTGTACTAGGGGTAGGAAAGCCTGTTGTAAGAAAAAAAATTAGCGAATTACTATTGGCAAAAGGAGGGAAATTACATTCAGCAATTGCTAATACTGCTGTTATTAGTGCAAATAATGTGTCATTAGAAGATGGTTTGAATATAATGCATCAGGTTTTTATAAGTGCTAATGCTACAATCAAGAAGGGGGCATTAATTAACACAGGTGCAAAAATTCATCATGATTGCTATATAGGCGAATACACAGAGATTTCTCCAAACGTTACTATTACTGGTGGGTGTTCGGTAGGTACTTTATGTTCCATAGGTGCTGGTGCAGTAGTTATTCCTGGTAAAAAAATTGGTAATAATGTTGTTATAGGAGCAGGTGCTGTTGTAACTACAGACATACCAGATAATAGCCTTGCCGTTGGGGTACCAGCTAAGGTTATTAAAACCTTTGGTTAATATATCTATGAAATTCTGAGAAGAATTATATATAATTGTATTAGTTTACTGCCCTTACTATATCGTTATCCTTTTTTAAACAAAGAATTATCTTTTTTAAAACTGTATTGATATTCAGGAGTGGAAAGTGTACTTTTGTCGAGTTGTCAATAGGATGTATTTCTTATTTTAAATATGTGATTAATTTTATTTCAATATGGAGAGTGTCTCAAATAAAATTGCCGTTGTAGGTTTAGGTTATGTAGGTTTACCGCTTGCCGTAGAGTTTGCTAAGTATTATCCTACTTTGGGTTTTGATATCAATACCAAAAGAATAACAGAGTTACATCGTTGTTTAGATATAAGTTTGGAAGTTGAGGAAGCGCAATTAAAAGAGGTTACAGTAGATGGTGTTCCTACAAATAAAGGTTTGTACTGTACGTCTAGTTTAGAAGATATTAGAGGGTGTAATGTATATATCATTACTGTTCCTACTCCGGTTGATAAAAATAATCGCCCTGATTTAACGCCTTTATACAAGGCAAGTGAGTCAATAGGTAAAGTATTGAAAAAGGGTGATATAGTTATATACGAATCAACAGTTTATCCTGGTGTTACTGAAGATGAATGTGTGCCGGTTTTAGAAAAAGTATCGGGATTAAAGTACAATGTAGATTTCTATTGCGGATATTCTCCTGAAAGAATTAATCCTGGAGATAAACTACACACTGTATCTAAAATATTAAAAGTAACCTCTGGTTCTACTCCTGAAATAGCAGACAGAGTAGATGCTTTATATAAATCAATAATTACAGCAGGTACATTTAAAGCATCTAGTATAAAAGTTGCAGAAGCTGCAAAGGTTATTGAAAACTCTCAACGTGATATAAACATTGCGTTTGTTAATGAGTTGGCGAAAATATTTAATAAATTACGTATAGATACAAACGATGTACTAGAAGCGGCAGGTACAAAGTGGAACTTCCTGAAGTTTAAGCCGGGTTTAGTAGGTGGTCACTGTATAGGTGTTGACCCTTATTATTTAGCTCAAAAAGCACAGGAAGTAGGCTATCATCCTGAAATTATATTAGCAGGCAGAAGGCTTAATGATGGTATGGGTGCCTATATAGCTCATGAGGTTGTAAAGTTGATGATTGCTAAAGATATTCAAGTAAAAGCGGCAAATATTTTAATCTTGGGTATAACATTTAAGGAGAACTGTACTGATGTAAGAAATACTAAGGTGGTAGATATTATATCTGAGTTAAACTCTTATGGCTTAAACCTTACTATTTATGATCCATGGGCTAGTCCTGAAGATGTTAAACATGAGTATGGTTTAACAACTATTAATTCTTTAGACACATCATCTAAATACGATGCTATAGTCTTAGCAGTTTCTCACAAAGAATTTGTAAACGAAGACTGGAATAAGTATTTGAAAAACAACGGTGTTTTGTACGATGTTAAAGGATGTCTTCCATTAGATAGCGTAACAGCAAGATTGTAATATCAAATACTAGTGCTATCTTTATTAAAGTAAGATAGTATATTAATAAATTTATAAAAGTTATTAGATGAGCAAACTTGTTAGAAGTGGTTCTCTTCTGTTGTTTTGTGCATTGCTGATTAGCATGAGTTTTTCATCGTGTGTTTCTACTAAGAAATATGTCTATTTTAATAATTTGCCGGACACTATATTAGCATCTAATCCGGTAGTTATAGATAGTGTAACACCATTTAAAGATCCTGTAATATTGCCTAATGATATATTAGCAATTACATTGCAAACAATGGTTCAAAACCAGACAAACATGCCCATTACAACTAATCAAATGGGTATATTCAATCCTTTAAATGGATTTTTGGTTGATAAAAATGGCAATATTGAA
>CAYWUY010000041.1:17556-25896 GCA_964461535.1 uncultured Flavipsychrobacter sp. | reverse complement strand
GCTTAGCTTCAAAGGCAATGAAGCCACCCTCAACACCACACTACTGCCCCAAGGCGTCTATTTACTCCGCCTCAATGGCGTATCTTTAAGGTTCATGAAAGAATAAAAACTAGACTATGAAAAAATTTATCCTTATTCTAACCCTATTTATCGCTCCCACAATTAGCCATGCTCAAGTATACCTAAACTGTGTAAAAAACGGCGGTTTTGAGGAATTGTTTGATTGTAATGCAGGGTTAGATATGGTAAACAAAGCCAAAGGTTGGTCTGCAATTGATAGTACTAAAATGTATTTAGAGTCAATACATGATTCTATAGGTAAGATTTGTTCGCCTGAAGTTTGTCATTCATGTATTCCTTTTTCATGGGACTTTTCTGTGCCCTCATCAAGCTGGTATATCCAGAATCCTAGATCTGGAGAGGGTATGGCTCATTTAATTATATTGGTAGGAGATTTTTTAGATACTGTACATGGCGGAATTTCTAGAGATTATTTACAAGGTAGGTTTTGGGATACACTAGAAAGTGGCAAGGAATACTGTGTTACTTATTATACGGTAATAACTGAGCGTTCTAATACAGCAAGTAACAATATGGGTGCTTATCTAGACGATGGTAGTATAGATACTACTGCTGAGTGTGGCTGGGCACAAACGCACTGCCATCCACAGGTGTATAGCGATACTATTATTAATTCGCCCAATATATGGCGCAAGGTTAGTGGCACATTTGTAGCCAGTGGTAATGAGCGTTTTATAACCATTGGTAATTTTCAAGATGGAGCCCATACCGATACTATGCGAGTAGTATATTCCTTGACAGATATTTTTACTAGTGCTATCATGTCCTACTACCTCATCGACGACGTGAGCGTGCTACCGCTAGATGCGGTGGCCTATGCGGGAGTAGATGATACTACCTGGCCGGGTGGAGATAGTGTATGGATAGGTACTAGAGATAGTTACCTGCCTTGCAGATGGTACAGCAATGGAGCACTTATAGACAGCGGTAGAGGCGGTTTTAAAGTATTCCCCGATACTACTACTTTTTATGTAATGGAGCTAGATGTGTGTGGTACTCTTACTTACGATACCGTAATGGTATACGTAGGCGATAGCAGCATGGGCATAGCCCTGCAAGCAGAGCGCCAAGCAGGTTATACACTCTACCCCAATCCCGCCCAAGACCTACTACACATCAGCCGCAAGGCAGGCACTGCCGCAAGCATCCCCATGCAGTTATACGATGGTATGGGTAGAGTAGTACAGTCAGGTATGCTTAGCTTCAAGGGCAATGAAGCCACCCTTAACACGGCACTACTCCCCCAAGGCATTTACCTAGTCCGCCTCAATGGCGTATCTTTAAGGTTCATGAAAGAATAAAAAGCTATTACAGTTCAAAGTCCATATTTACAGGTTCTTTGCTTAGGGTGTCAGCATGTATAGTAGTAGTAGGTTGCATGCCCTGAAAACTGGCAGGTATAGCATTGCCTCCCAACTCTATTTTTAAATCGTCAAAATATATTGTGCCATTACCGTGTAGTATAGCACCTACGGTTATGCCGGTAGCATCGGGTGGTACTGTTAATTCTATAGCGTAAGCCGTCCAGTTGGTAGTGCCTTTTATAGGCCTGTCGTGCATGTTTTCAAATGCCAAAGGCTCCTTTTGTCCTTCCTTGTCTATTCTAAGGAAAAATCCCGCCCAACCCTCTACACCTCGGGTGCGCATAAAGCCTTGTAGCTTTATGGTTTTAGCAGCATAGTTGGCAGCCGAAAAGCTCTGCATCATTAAGCCATATTCATCACCAAAATAGTTTTTCTTAGTAGCTTTTATAATGGCGCAGCTATTGCTTTCGTGTCCGTTTACACGCATTAGCCCCATTTCATACTTATCTACTGCTGTGCCAGAGTAGTGCCATCCCTTAGGTGTAAGGTACGATAAGCCTGAAATGCCTATCAACAGTAGTGCTACAAAAGATAATTGGCGCATATGCTATATGTTGTATAACAAATATACAAAATGCAATACTATAAGCCAGACTGTACTTTAAGGTGTGCTAGGTAGTAAATTCTTCTTGTCGTTATTACTAAATACATATTGTATAATGTTGGCACCCATTTGCAATGCCAGTCTGTGTTTTTCCGGGCCATCATTATGCACTTCTAAATCTTCCCATCCGTCGCCAAGGTCGGTTTCGTAGCTGTAAAAGCATACTAGTCTACCTTTTAATAATAATCCATAGCCTTTAGGTGGTTTACCATCATGCTCATGTATTTTAGGCAGACCGTTAGTAAAGTTGAATTTTTGATGGTATATAGGGTGGTCAAACGGAAGTTCAACTAACTCCAGTTCAGGAAACACTTTTTTTAATGCAGGGCGCACGTATGGGTCTAGGCCATAGTTGTCGTCTATATGCAGAAAGCCGCCACCTTCCAGATACTTTCTTAGGTTCTTAGCTTCATCGTCGCTCAGTGCCCAACGTCCATGTCCCGTCATATGTATGTAGGGATAATTAAATAGTTCCGGGCTACCTACTTCTACTTTAGCTTCTTGAAGGTCTAGGGTGGTGCGTAGTTCGCTATTGCAAAATGCAGCTAGATTTTTTAAAGAGGTAGGATTAGCATACCAGTCGCCACCACCATTATATACCAATAGTCCCAACTTCATGCTTTGTGCATGGGCGGTACCTATCCATAATAATAGTACTACTAGTAAATATGCTATTTTATTCTTTACCATCGTTTATTAGATTGTAGTGCGCGCATACAGCTATTGCTGCGGTCTCGGTGCGTAAGCGTGTATTGCCTAGCGATACAGGTTTAAACCCGGTTTCCATACACACACTCACTTCATCAAATCTAAAATCACCCTCCGGGCCTATCAGCACTACCATTTCAGTAGAGGGCTGCATAAGGCTTACTATGGGCGTACGCGGTGTTTCAGATATGCAGTGCGCTATATATTTATGAGGCACATCGGCATATTTTTTTAGCAATGTAGTAAGCGGTGTGGTTTCCGACACTTTAGGTAGGTGGGTTTGTTTAGATTGCAGCATGGCCGAGATCAATAGTTTTTCCCATCTGTCGTGCCTAAAGTGTACTTTTTCTGACCTTACAGAGGCCATAGGTGTTATAGAAGTAGCACCCAGTTCGGTAGCTTTTTCTAATAACCATTCATTTCGGCTGTTGTTTTTAGTAAATGCTACACACAAATGCAGCGCATGCTTAGGGCGTGGAATATACTTTACAGTTTCAATGCGCGCTTCGCAGCGGTGCTTTTCTGCTATAGATAGTACTGCTATGGCCAGATTTCCCAGTCCATCGGTGATTTCAATTCTATCACCGGCTTCCATACGCAGTACTTGCCAAACGTGTTTGGCCGAAGCGTCATCTAGTGTAATGGTTTCATGCTCTACCAGGGCAGCATTATGATAAAAGCGATGCAGGTTAGACATGCCGCAAAATACAAAATATTAGCGCAATACCATATGTTTATCTGTTATGGTTTTTCTAAGATTTAGCAATGCATAGCGCATACGGCCTAATGCAGTATTTATACTAACGCCCGTAAGTTCAGATATTTCTTTAAAGCTAAGGTCGGCATAGATGCGCAATACTATTACTTCTCTTTGCTCTTCGGGCAGTGCTTCTATTAGTTGGCGCACGCTTTTATGCACCTGGCGTTTTTCTATTATTTCCGATGGCGATTCTGCTGTGCCTAGCAATGTAGATATGTCTTGCCCGTCAGGCAGGGTTATCATCAGTTGGTTTTTGGTGCGGCGAAAGTGATCCATGCACAGGTTGTGTGCTACCCTAACTGCCCAAGGTAAAAACTTGCCTTGCTCGGCATATCTGCCCTCTTTTATGGTGCGTATTATTTTTAGAAAGGTATCCTGAAATATATCTTCAGCTAAATATTTATCCTTAACCAACATAAATATGCTGGTGTATATTTTATCCTTATAACGGCGAATAAGTATTTCTAGGGCTTTTTCGTTGCCTTGCGCAAATGCTTGCGCCAAGGCCGCATCAGAACTTTGTGTTAGCTGCATCATACATCTACTATTTTAAATGTTACGTAAAAGTTTACGCCATTTGTTACCTTAAAATTTTAGAGTAGAAGTTTTGTCGCTATAGTCTGATGTTTAAAAATGAATAAATTTAGAATGCAAAAAAGGGGAAAAAGACCGACACTGCCAAAATAAATTAACAGAGTTGCAAATAATTTTTAACCCTTTGTATATACTAGACGCTAGTTTTTGATCATCCGTTAGGATGTAAAAGAATATTTTTATCAATAATATTTATTTCTAAATCCCAATCTTTGCTATCAAAGAGTTGATGCGGTTTTGATACTGCAAATAGTATTCCTTAGGAAACTTATTGGCTGTAGATGAGGTTTTTAAAGCAGTTATAGCTTTTGTTAATTGAAATTGATGTTGTGCGACAAATGATATAGTGCCCTCTTCAGCAAGCTTTTTAGCAAGATATTCTTGCTCAGTTTGTCCGGGCGTAGGTATCATGAATGGCTTCTTTTGCAAATATATCAAGTCCATAATGGTAGAGTAGCCACTTCGGCATATGATGCCACTAGCACCAGATATTATATTTTTAAGTTCTTCGCCACCCATGCGGGTGTGGTATGCTATACCCTCAGGTAAATGTTGGGGCATAGTGTCTACTCCGCCTACTATTACTAGTTCAGGCATGCCCTGCTTATACTGGTTCATAAGCATTTGTTCTAGTATGCTGCGCTGTGGTTCTGGCCCCGATAGTAAGGCTAATATATAATCTTCTTCTCTCACCACTGTTGTGCTTTCAGCAAATTGAGATAATAAACCTATATAATGTGTATTAGTAGGTGTAGAAGTAGGGTGTGATAGCCTTCCTGCTAAGCCCGGAGCTTCTTTAATATCAGGCACCCATACCTCATTAAAGGGGGCTAGTTGCTTATAATGTGCACGCATCAGCGCACGATTAGCAAAACTGCCTGCGCCGCTTTGTATTTCTAACTGATGGGTAAGTATAACCGAATAACAGTTGGGGCTATGAATGCCATATCTATTATCAGAAATAATAATGTCGGGCTTGATGGTGCCTATATGTTGCTGAAGCCAATCTTGCTCTTTAGCTATACTCTTTAGTATATGAGGCGCCTGAGCTAGTAAACGTAGCTTATTAAGCCATCCCAACTGAGCGTATTGAATGTTGTAGCCTTCCAGATTGATAGTTTCAATACCGGGGCAAATTTTATCTATAAATGCCCGTTGCCAGCTATTACCTGCAAATACTACTTGATGCCCAATGTGTTGTAAATACTGCATTATAGGCACCATACGGGTAGTATGTCCCATGCCCCAGTCTAGCGCACTTACCAAAAAACGTATGGATGTTTTTTTAGCCAATAATGTATATTTTTACAAAAGTAAGCGTTATGAAAAGAACGACATTGAGATTAGTTTTTTACGGTGTATTAGGTATAATGGCCATGCAAGCATTTGATAGTTGCAAAGCAATTCGTAAAAGTTGCGGATGCGGCTCAGATTTGAATAAGGCCTATAAGCCTCCAAGACGCTTTAGATATTGACGATTTTAAATACGTATACTATATGCAAAGAGAGAATACATGGCTGAAATATGTAAAAGGCATTATAGCTGCAGACGTTACATCGGCGGTTTTTCTGGCCTCATACATGCGCAGGTTGAATATGAACAAGTCTTATGTAAGTGCTTTGGAGGTAATAGATTTGCAGAAGTATAAAGTGATAAAAAAGGCAAATAAAGTAAGGGCTTCGCTAAATGTAGATAAAAAGACTCCTTTTGTATTTTTTGTAGGTAAAAATTAAGAAAGATATTTATGTATGCTAAGCTGCACGAACACTCGTGCAGCTTTTTTATTTGTATTTATTATATGTTATTTTAATTGAAACAGAATAAGTGCATTTTTTAATGTATTGTATATCAATATTTTGTGACCTTGTTTTGGGTGTCTTGTGAGATTTGCACATTAATTCACCTATTATCCACAGGGTAGGTGCATAAATTAGTTAAAAATGGGGGTGTAAACTAGTTGAAAGTCAATACAGTAAAGGCTTATAGCACTGTTATAAGTGTGTGGATAAATAGCATAATGAAATAATATGGGAATTTGTGTCTTTTTGTGTTATTTTGTGTCAATAAATGCAATCCTCGTACTAAAATGCTGAATATTACCGAAGAATTTGATGTAACAGTAGACGGCAAAGGCCGTTTCCTGTTGCCTGCGGGATTCAGGAAGCAGTTACCTGCCGACTGTACCCCCAACAAATTTGTGGTAAACAGAGGTATAGATAAGTGCATAGTGCTATATACTATGGAAGATTGGGCGGTAGAGGTAGAAAAAATAAACAGACTTAACGAGTATGACCCGCAAGAGCGTTTATTCAAAAGAATGTTTATGAGTGGGGTAGCTACCATAGAATTAGACAGCGCAGGCAGGTTGATGTTGCCTAAGCAATTGATACTATATGCGCAGATAGATAAAGATATGACAATATCGGCTCAAGGTAATAAAATAGAGTTGTGGGATACGGCAAAACTTAGAGCCATGGTTGATAGTAATATGGATAATTTCAGCGATATGGCAGCTATGCTTGCTAATAAGCTGGCGGGGCAAACTAAAAACGAACAATAACGTAGCATATGAACGAAGCATCTTTTTATCATACTACGGTATTGCTACACGAAGCTGTCGATGGCCTAGATATTAAGCCAGATGGTGTATATGTAGATTGTACGTTTGGTGGTGGTGGTCATAGTAAAGAGATCTTAAAGAGATTGGGTGAAAACGGGAAGTTGATTGCTTTTGACCAGGATGCTGATGCCTGGCGCAATAAGCCTGATGATAACAGATTAATAGCTGTAACAGAGAATTTTAAATATCTGCGTAGGTTTTTAAGAATGCATGGTTATCCGCAGGTAGATGGAATATTAGCCGATTTGGGTGTTAGTTCTTTTCAGTTTGATACAGCGGAGCGCGGATTTTCGATAAGGTTCGACGGGCCGCTAGATATGAGGATGGATAATAGGGGTGAACTGACGGCTACGCAAGTAATAGCAACGTATACCGAGCAACAGTTGCACAAGATGTTTGAGCAATATGGTGAGGTGAGAAATGCTAAGCAACTGGCAAAGCAGCTAGTAACTGAAAGAAAGCATGTGAAGATAGATACCATAGCCACTTTGAAAGCTGTGTTATCGCCAATAATGAAGGGTAATCCTAACAAGTATTTGGCTCAAGTGTTTCAAGCGTTGCGGATAGAAGTAAATGATGAGCTGGGTGTGCTGAAAGAATTGTTAGAACAATCGGCAGCTTGCTTAAAGCCGGGGGGGAGGTTGAGTGTTATATCATTTCATTCGTTAGAAGATAGGTTGGTGAAGCAGTATATGAAACGAGGAACTTGGGACGAACAAGATGATATGATGCTAATGATGCAGCCTAAAGTAGTGCCACCGCTAAAGCCTATAACGCCCAAGCCGGTGGAGCCGACAGAAGAAGAAACAAAAAACAATCCTCGTGCACGAAGCGCACGTTTACGTATAGCAGAAAAATTATGAGTACCAATAATAACATAACGTCAAAAGGAGCTACCCAACAAGAAGGTAGGGTGCGCACCGACTGGCGTTCTGTTGTTGAGAAGTTATCATACAAGGCTATTGTCAACAATATCCCGTATCTGGCTTTTCTGGCATTGTTGTGTGTGTTGTACATCACCAATAGTCACAGGGCTATAGATATGCAAAGGGAGTTGAATAAGCAAAATAAAGAGCTGAAAGAGTTGCGTTGGAAATATATGGATGTGAAATCGCAATTGATGCAGGCAAAAACAGAGACTCAAATTATTAAGAGTGCTGAGTCTTTAGGCTTGCGTCCGTCGTTGTTGCCGGCATATAAAGTGAGTAAGTAGTAGCATAAATAATAGTAGACAAACGTAAGCGTAATAATAAAAGTGAGTATCAAACGTGACATACGGTTTAGGGTATACCTGACATTTGCGGGTATGTGCGTGTTTGGGCTTGCTATTATAATTAAAGCTGCAACAATACAGGTAAAAGAAGGCGATGAATTAAGGCGACAGGCAAGGCAAATGCATACTCGCTTTGATACATTAAAGGCTAATAGAGGTAATATATATACCGAAGAAGGTGTTTTGTTGAGTTCTTCTATTCCGGAGTTTGATGTGCACATAGACTTTTCGGTAATCGATTCCGGCTTGTTTGCAAAGAATATTGATACGCTGTCGTTGTGCTTGTCCAATTTGTTTCCGGAAAGAACATCGGAGCAGTTTAAGCAAGATTTTGT
>CAYWUY010000041.1:0-17456 GCA_964461535.1 uncultured Flavipsychrobacter sp. | reverse complement strand
GCGCTCATGAGTATTCTACAAAAATATGAGTGTCAGTATGGTACTTGTATGGTAATGGAGGTGAATACCGGCAAGATTAAAACTTTGGTAAATCTTGGTCGTCAACCAGATGGTACTTATGCAGAAGATTTTAACTATGCAATGGTGCCAACAGAGCCGGGTTCAACATTTAAGGCAGTTACTATTTTGTCTTTATTGATAGATAAATTAATAACTGTAGACAATTTAGTGAATGCTGAGGGTGGTGCTATAAGGTTTGGAAATAGGGTAATGAAGGACTCTCACTTGGGGTTAGGGACAATGCCAATATGGAAAGCATACGCAGAGTCTAGTAATGCGGCTATGGCTAAGTTGGCCTACACTTATTACAAGGATAATCCTATGAAGTTTGTACAGCACCTTATAGATATGAAGCTGAATGTGCGTACAGGTATAGATCTTAAAGGTGAGCGTCCACCGTTGGTGATAACGCCAAAGAGCAAACTTTGGAGTGCTACAACACTGCCTTGGATGGCTACTGGTTATGGTGTTCTTGTTTCTCCTTTGCATACATGTATGTTATACAATGCAGTAGCAAATGGAGGAAAGATGATGAAGCCATATTTGGTAAGTTCTATAAGAGAGTATGGTAAGGAGGTGAGAACTATAGCCCCTAAGCAGATAGCGCAAATTGGCGACTCGTCAGTAATAAGCCAAATGCAAAAATGTATGAGGGCTGTGGTAACTGATGGAACTGCTAAAGGTATTGAAAGTCCGTACTATACTATGGCTGGAAAGACAGGTACTGCGCAAGTGTCTGACGGGAAAGTGAAGTATTCAGATGGTGTGTATCAAGGTTCATTTGTAGGATTCCTTCCGGCAGAACAACCTAAGTATACCATATGTGTAGTAATTAGGACAAAAGCACATTCTGCAGCATATTATGGTGGTGCCATAGCAGCACCAGTGTTTAGAATGGTAGCAGATAAGATTTTTTCGGCAAAGGTAGGTGCATGGGGTGGTCCGCTAGATAGTTTGGCTAAAAGTGGCAATAAGTCTATAGTTGGTCAAATGGCATCTGCAAGAACATATAGGGTGTTGTTTAACGGTTTGCAAAAGCAAATACCTACTACAGTAGACTATATGAATACGCTGATGCAACTTTCAGTAGACTCAACAAAAGGAGCAACGGTAAAACCCGCACATGTATATAGAGATGTAGTGCCTGATGTAAGAGGGATGGGTTTGAAAGACGCCATATACATGCTAGAACGATTTGGATTACAAGTCTTGGTGTATGGTAAAGGGAAGGTACAAACACAATCTATAACACCTGGTGCAAAAGTTATAAAAGGACAAAGTATAATATTACAATTGAGTTAATGATAACGCTAGCAAACATATTACAAGGAGTATCTGTTAAGAATATTACAGGTAGTACTGATGTTGCAGTTACGGGCATCTGTATAGATTCGCGTAAGGTAGCAACAGGAAATGTGTTTGTTGCTATAAGCGGTACCCAGTCAGACGGGCATGCTTATATTGATAAGGCTATTGGTTTAGGTGCAGCCGTGATAGTGTGCGAAAAAATGCCCGACCAAAAGGATAGTAATGTTACTTATGTGCAAGTGGCAGATAGTGCATTGAATGTAGGTCTAATGGCTGCTACATTCTATGGTAATCCGTCGGCTCAATTAAAGGTAGTAGGTGTAACTGGTACTAATGGTAAAACCACTACTGCAACGCTATTATATCAGTTATTTAAAAACTTAGGTTATAAATGTGGTTTATTATCTACGGTTAATAATCACATTAACGATAGAGTAGTGGTGGCTACACATACTACTCCAGATGCTGTAGCGGTGCAGTCTTTATTGGCTGAAATGGTAGCAGCTGGTTGCGAGTATGCCTTTATGGAGGTGAGTTCGCATGCTATACATCAGCATCGTATATCTGGTATCCAGTTTGTTGGCGCCATATTTACCAATATTACCCACGACCATTTAGATTACCACAAAACCTTTGATGAATACATCAGGGTGAAAAAAATGTTCTTTGATGGTCTTTCTAAATCAGCATTTGCTATAACAAATGCCGACGATAAAAGGGGCTTGGTAATGCTGCAAAATACCGTAGCACAAAAGTTGACGTATAGTTTAAGAGTTCCGGCCGACTTTAAAGGCAAAGTTCTAGAGAATAATCTTACCGGGCTCGTAATGACCGTTAATGACATTGAGGCTCACTTTAGAATGATAGGCACGTTCAATGCATATAATCTACTTGCGGTATACGGTGCAGCAGTGTCCTTAGGTATCGATAAGATGGAAGTACTGGCTGTGTTAAGTAATCTGCATGGCGCTCCCGGTCGTTTTGAAACCTATATGTCTACTAATGATAAAGTACTAGGTATTGTAGATTATGCACACACGCCTGATGCTTTAATAAACGTATTGGCTACTATCAATCAGTTGCGTACTAAAGGTCAGCAGTTAATAACTGTAGTTGGCTGTGGTGGCGACAGAGATGCGGCTAAACGTCCTATAATGGCTGAGGTGGCCTGCGAGCATAGCGATAAAGCTATACTAACTGCCGATAACCCAAGGAGTGAAGATCCTGAAGCTATCTTAAATGACATGGAGGCAGGCTTAACTGCTCCGCAGAAAAGAAAGAGCTTAAGAATAACGGATAGAAAAGAGGCTATAAAAGTAGCATGTAGCCTGGCACAGCCCGGAGATATAATACTAATTGCCGGAAAAGGACACGAAAATTATCAAGAAATAAAAGGTGTAAAACACCATTTTGACGATAGAGAAGTGCTGATTGAAACATTTAAAACACTAGATAAATAATAGCATAGATGCTCTACTATTTATACAAATATTTAAGTGAAGACCTTAAGCTGAAGCTAATAGGTGCTGGTGTGTTCAACTACATCACCTTCAGAGCTGCTATGGCAATTATATTGTCTTTAGTTATTTCTATGCTTTTTGGCAAACGTTTAATAGCGTTTTTGCAGAAGAAGCAAATAGGTGAAACAGTAAGAGATTTGGGTTTAGCCGGAGAAGCTCAGAAAAAAGGAACCCCTACTATGGGCGGTCTTATCATTATTGCAGCTATACTTATTCCTACACTATTGTTTGCTCGTGTAATGAATGTGTATATAGTGCTTATGATTATCTCTACCATATGGTTAGGTCTTGTAGGTTTCTTAGACGATTATATAAAAGTATTTAAGAAAAATAAAGAAGGACTTGCAGGAAGGTTTAAAGTAATGGGGCAAGTAGGCTTGGGCATCATTGTAGGTCTTACTATGTATTATAACGATAATGTAGTAATCAACAGAGAAATAACAAAAGGAGATAAAGGAACTTTTAGTGTAGCAGAGAAGAGAATTAAAGAGCCCTTTGTAAGGAAAGATCAACAAGGCAAAACTCATGAGTATGTAAGGGTAAGAACAGCTACTACAACTATTCCATTTGTAAAAACGCATGAGTTTAGATATGAGAAAATTGCAGCAATATTTGGAGAAAAATACATAGATATAACTACTCCTATTTTGTATGTTTTAGTAGTTATTTTCATAATTACGGCAGTGTCTAATGGTGCAAATATTACAGATGGTATCGATGGACTAGCTACGGGTGTTTCAGGTATAATTGGGGTATGCTTAGGCGTGTTTGCTTACTTGTCGGGTAACTACATTTTTGCTGGTTATTTAAATATAATGGATATACCTAACCTTGGTGAATTGTCCATTTTTATAGGTGCATTCATTGGTGCTTGTGTAGGTTTCCTATGGTACAATGCATATCCGGCGCAAGTCTTTATGGGCGACACCGGAAGCCTAGCTCTTGGTGGTATAATAGCTTCATTGGCTATTATAGTTAGGAAGGAGCTATTAATACCTATCATTTGTGGTATTTTCTTAATAGAGAACCTATCGGTAATGATACAGGTCTGGTATTTTAAGCGTACCAAGAAAAAGTATGGTGAAGGCAGAAGGATATTTAAAATGGCTCCATTGCACCACCACTATCAAAAGTTAGGGTATCATGAATCTAAAATAGTAACCCGTTTTTGGATTATAGGAATCATATTGGCAATAGTAAGTATAGTAACACTTAAGCTTCAGTAGTAGATATGGAATCAAGTACTAAAATATTGGTAATACTTGGCGCTGCAGAAAGTGGTGTTGGTGCTGCTATACTTGGTAAGCAGAAGGGGTGGAATGTGTTTGTAAGCGACGGTGGACAAATTAAAGAATCATTTAAGCAATTGCTTGATGCCCATAGTATAGTATATGAAGAAGGTGGGCATACTGAAGAAAAAGTACTTAGTGCCCATTGTATTGTGAAAAGCCCTGGTATACCCGAGAAGGTAGCTATAATGAAAAAGGTAAGAGCTGCCGGTATAGAAGTGTGTAGCGAAATAGAGTTTGCATACAGATATAAGGGGGATAGTAAAATAATAGCCATTACCGGTAGTAATGGTAAAAGCACAACAACAAAATTAACTTGGCATATTTTAAAAACTGCCGGTTACGATGTAGCTATGGTGGGTAACATTGGTTACAGTTTTGCTCGCCAAATAGCAGAAAAGCCATGTGAATGGTATGTTATAGAAGTAAGCAGTTTTCAGCTAGATGATATTCATCAGTTTAAGCCTAATGTAGCTGTTTTGCTAAATATAACTCCCGATCATTTGGATAGATACGAGTATAAATTCGAGAACTATGTAAAATCTAAGTTTAGAATTACAGAAAACCAAGACAACAACGACTACTTCGTTATCAATCGTGATGACGAAGCCATTAATCAATATTTAACTACCCATTCAATTCACGCAAAAACATTATTATTTACAATGGACGAAAGCAGGATCCCGAACGAAGGCGCTTATGTGAACAAAGATGAAATGCACATTAGAGTAAACGGCGACGACTTTACCACGTCGGTTCACGATCTTACCATTAAAGGAAGGCACAATCAGTACAATTCTATGGCTGCAGGTATCTCTGGCAGAATTGCCAACATTAGAAAAGAGAAGTTGAGAGAGAGCTTCGAGTCCTTTGATGGCCTAGAGCATAGATTGGAATTTGTAGCCACGGTAAGAGGTGTAGAGTTTATTAACGACAGTAAGGGCACAAACGTAAACTCAGTATGGTTTGCTCTAGAAAGTATGACAAAGCCTGTAGTATTAATACTTGGTGGTCAAGACAAGGGTAACAACTACAATGAGATTATGGACTTGGTACAAGAGAAAGTGAAGGGTATTGTGTGCATGGGTATAGATAATAAGCCTATTCACGATGCTTTTGATGGTGTGGTGCCACAGATTGTAGATACTGATAGTGCAAAAGCGGCTGTTAATGCTGCTTATGCTATGGCAGATAAAGGAGATGTGGTTTTATTGTCTCCTGCTTGTGCCAGCTTCGATTTGTTTAAGAATTACGAAGACCGTGGTCGTCAGTTTAAACAAGCAGTAAGAGAGTTATAGTAATAATGGTTTTTTAAAGAATTGTATGTCTAAAGCAGTTAATAAAATATTGAATAAAACTAAGGGAGACCGTGTCATTTGGGGCGTGGTGCTTATCCTTTCTTTTATCAGTCTGCTTGCGGTATATAGTTCTACAGGTTCTT
Organism: uncultured Flavipsychrobacter sp.; assembly: GCA_964461535.1. Lineage (GTDB taxonomy): Bacteria > Bacteroidota > Bacteroidia > Chitinophagales > Chitinophagaceae > Flavipsychrobacter. The sequence goes on along the minus strand of CAYWUY010000041.1, from coordinate 11,838 downwards.
TGGCATATCGAATGGAGAAAAATTCCAGCTACTTCCTCATTAAGCAAGTAATGGTGTTGGGCTTGGGATTACTAATTACTTACTGGATACATAATATCAATTATACCAAATTCGCAAAGGTGGCAGTGGTGCTTTATATCATTAGTTTACCCTTGCTTATCTGGACGTTATTTTTTGGTACTAGTCTTAATGAGGGTTCTAGGTGGATAAAGCTTCCTGTTATTAATCTTACGTTTCAAACGTCAGATTTGGCTAAGCTGGCTTTATTTATGTTTTTGGCTAGGGTGCTCAGCATGAAACAAGCAGTTATTACACAGTGGAAAGCAGGGTTTTTACCTGTTTTACTTCCGGTATTACTTACCTGTATGTTTATTGCTCCGGCTAATTTATCTACGGCTCTTATGCTAGGCGCTACTTGCTCTATATTGTTTTTTATAGGCAGGGTAGAAGTTAAGCACCTAATGATATTGTTTGCTGCTGGTATTATGGGTGTTGCTGCTTTGTTTTTTGTGTCAAAAGTCACAGGCTTCGGGCGTGCAAAAACATGGGAACAGCGTATAGATGACTTCTTTGGTGCCGATAAGAATAAGGGTAAGAAAGAAGATGTATATCAGGTGCAGCAAGCTAAAATAGCTATTGCAAATGGTAGGTTTACAGGTTTAGGTCCCGGTAATAGTTCGCAACGTAACTTTTTACCACATCCTTATTCAGACTTTATTTATTCTATAATAGTTGAAGAGTATGGCTTGGTGGGCGGCGCTTTTGTAGTGTTTTTATACCTACTATTTCTATGGCGTAGTGTATTAATATTTAAAAGGTGTCCGTATGCGTTTGGTGCATTCTTGGCTGTAGGGCTTAGCTTCACCTTAGTGTTTCAGGCTATGCTTAATATGGCTGTCAATGTTCACCTAGTTCCGGTAACGGGTCTTACATTGCCTATGGTAAGTATGGGAGGGTCTTCCATTTGGTTTACCAGTATTTCTATAGGCATCATACTTAGCGTTAGCAAGTATGTAGATGAAATGGAAGGTAATAAAAAAGCTGCCGCTAAAAAGGCAGCAAAAACTAAAGAAGAAAATGAAATGCCTGTAAGTGCCGTAGACGATACGGTTACAGAAGATGAGGAAGAGAATGCGCGTTTGGCTACAGGTTCAAAAATATTTGTAAGCAACGGGGTTAAAAAACAACCGGGCTTAAACACTTTAAATTTAGATTAATAGTATGAGCAAGCTAAAAGTAATAATTGCCGGTGGTGGTACAGGGGGGCACATATTCCCTGCTGTAGCTATAGGGCATGCTTTACAACGCTTGCAGCCGGGTACAGAGTTACTTTTTGTTGGGGCATTGGGTAAAATGGAAATGGAGAAAGTACCTCAAGAGGGTTTCAATATTATTGGTCTTGATATAGTGGGTTTTAATAGAGCTAATCTTTTAAAAAATATTATGTTGCCGTATCGCTTGCTTAAAAGTAGGTGGAAGGCTTCTAGTATTTTAAAAGAGTTTCAACCGCATGTAGTTATAGGTGTTGGTGGTTATGCTAGTTTTCCTATGTTGTCTGCTGCTCAGGCTGCTGGGGTGCCTACACTTATACAAGAGCAAAACAGCTATGCGGGTAAGAGTAATAAAATACTAGCTCAAAAAGCTAATGCAGTATGTGTGGCATACGAGGGAATGAATAAGTTTTTCCCGGCTAGTAAATTGTTGATTACAGGAAATCCTGTGCGTAAGGCAATTGCCGATATGCAAGGAAATGCGGACGAGGCTCGCAAAACTCTAGGCTTAGATATTAATAAGCCGGTAGTTTTAGTAATAGGGGGTAGCTTAGGTGCAAAGTCTATTAATGAAAGTATAGATGCAGGTGTAGCTAAGATTTTAGAAAGTGGAGCACAGCTTTTGTGGCAAACCGGAAGCTTATATGAGCAAAGGGCTAAAGAGTTGGCTGCAAAGTATAGTGATGTTAAAACCTTCACTTTTATTAAAAATATGCCACAAGCATATTTAGCGGCCGATGTGGTGGTGTCTAGAGCGGGTGCATTATCTATTGCTGAATTGTGTATAGCTGCTAAGCCGGTAATATTTGTGCCTTATCCGTTTGCAGCAGAAGATCATCAAACTAGTAATGCAAAAGCATTGGTAGATAAAGGTGCCGCTATATTAGTAAAGGATGCAGATGCTCCTAGTCGTATGGTTAATGAGTTGGTTGCGCTGCTTGCAGATAAGCAAAAGCAACAGCAGATGTCTGTGTCCATTAAAGCTATGGCTATAGCCGATGCAGACGAAAGAATAGCAAAAAAAGTAATTGAGATTGCAAATAAATAGGTAGATGAATATTAAAGACATACAAAGGGTTTATTTTGTTGGCATAGGTGGTATAGGTATGAGTGCCATTGCACGTTTCTTTTTAGCAAAAGGAGCTGTGGTGTCGGGCTACGACCGCACGCCTACCGTGCTTACAAATAAGCTTGAACAAGAAGGTATGTCCATTCATTTTACTGATGACGTTGCATTGGTAGATAAAGAAACACAGTTAGTAGTATACACGCCGGCTATACCTAAAAATCATACAGAGTTAAATTGGTATAGAGATAATGGCTATCCTGTATATAAGCGTAGCGATGTATTGCAATGGATAACAGAGTCTTTGCATGCAGTAACCGTAGCAGGTACACATGGTAAAACTACAGTGTCTACTATGATAGCTTATTTACTAAGAGAGACTGGCTATGGATGTAATGCATTCTTAGGTGGAATATCTGTAAACTATCAAAGTAATTATTGGGGCAGTAGAAGAGATTGTGCAGTGGTAGAGGCCGATGAGTATGATAGAAGTTTTTTAAAGTTGTTTCCTGATGTGGCAGTGCTTACCGCTATGGATGCTGACCATCTAGATATATATGGTACAGCAGAGGAAATGGAAAAAGCTTTTATCCAGTATACTCACAATATAAAGCCGGGTGGTACCCTTGTTGTTAAGCATGGTCTACATAGGCATAATGAATTGAAGGCAGCTAATACAATAAGCTATCATTTAGAAAATGCTGATGCCGATGTGTACGCTACCAATATTAAAGAAGATAATGGAGGTTATTGGTTTGATATAGTTGGTAATCATGGCACTATTTCTCAAGTGCATCTGCCAATTGGAGGATTGCATAATATAGAAAATGCTATTGCTGCGCTTACGGTAGTACGTTTAATGGGGGTTGATGTAGAAGCGGCTAAAAAGGCTATGGCAGGATTTAAAGGTATCAAGCGTCGCTTTGAGTATATCATCAAAACAGATAAAACTGTAATGATAGACGATTATGCACACCATCCTGAAGAATTGGCAGCACTTATAAAAAGTGCTAAGCAGCTATTCCCTGACAGGAAGTGTGTTGTAGCTTTTCAGCCTCATCTATTTAGTCGCACACGCGATTTTGTTGATGGGTTTGCACATAGCTTAGATATGGCAGACGAAGTACTGTTATTAGATATCTATCCGGCAAGAGAGTTGCCAATGGAGGGTGTAACAACTAAAATAATTACAGACAGGATGAAAAATCCCGCTCATAAAATAGTAAGTAAAGAAGCACTTGTTAAAGAAGTGGAAGCTATGAAGCCTTCTTTGTTTATTGTTTCAGGTGCAGGAGATATAGATAAGTTAGTGCCGGAAATAAAAGCAGTGTTAGAGCAGTAAAAAATGGCTGAGAAGAAAAGCAAAATATCGATTAGAAAAGTAATACAAGTGTTGCTGACATTTGTGCTAACGATATGTGCGGTGGTGGCTATGGTTAGTGCATCTAATATTGAAGGAAGTAAAAAAGTACAGCATATAGAAGTTCATATACAGAGTGGGAAAAAGTATCACTTTATTGAGGAGCAGCAAATTCTTAATAAAGCTATTTACAACAGAGGGATTGATATCAATAACATATCCTTGTCAGCACTAGATGTGCAAAGCATGGAGCATGTTATTATGAGTGATCCTTGGGTTGAGAAAGCACAGTTGCATGTAGATAATCAAAAGGTGCTACACATTAATGTAATTCAGCGCATACCGGTTGCTAGAATTTTTGAGCAAAACGGATTAAGCTACTACATGGATAGTACTTTAAGCATTATGCCGCTAGCGCATAATTTTATCTTTTACACATCTGTGGTTACTAACATGCCGCATTTGGGTAACGATAGTGTTAGCTTAAATATTAAAAAGCAATTGCTTTATTTGGTGCGCAAAATTCAGACAGATACTTTTTGGTCTGCACAGATATCTCAAATTATTGTAGACAGTGCTAATCAGTTTGAGTTGATGCCGGTATTAGGAAATCACAAGATAAAATTTGGCGATACCTCTAATGCTACCAATAAATTAGCTAACCTATTTAGCTTCTATAAAAATGTACTGAACAGAATAGGATGGGATAAATATGATGTGCTTGATGTGAGATTTGAAGGACAGGTTGTAGCTTCGCCGTCGCTTCCTTATAAAGGGCCGGTAGATAAAGCTTCAAAAGACATTAACTGGATAAACAGCATTGTAAAAACCGAGGCTTTAAATGATTCTTTAATGTCAGCTAAGTCAGGTGGGGTAAGGGAGGATGCTAAAGAAACTCCGAAGCCAGTAGCTAAGGCAGCAGATAAAAAGGAGGAAACTCCTAAAAAGGCAGATAAAAATGAGAAAAAGCAACAGGAGTCTACTAAAAAAGATACTCCTAAAAAAGAGGAACATAAAGACAAGAGAGTAGAGGATAAGAAAAAAGAAGTTCCTAAAAAGGAAGATAAAAAGAAAGAGGATAAAAAACCTCATGAAGTAAAAAAAGAAGAGAAGAGTAAGAACGATAAAAAAGTAGAAGAGAAAAAACACGATAAAAAGGTAGAGGCAAAAAAGCCTGAACCAAAAGATGAAAAGAAAAAGGCTAAGGAGAAGCCGAAAGAAGTAAGCAAAGAGAAGAAAGATAAGTCTCCTAAAAATGTTTTAACAGAAGATAAAATACATTAACACAATATAATAAATACGGTTTTATATGAGCAAGAAAGAGCAACCAATTATCGTAGGTCTGGATATAGGTACTACTAAAGTAGTTGCTATTGCCGGGCGCAAAAATGAGTACGGTAAAGTCGAGATTCTCGGTTTTGGTAAGGCTGAGTCTGCGGGGGTTAGTCATGGGGTAGTGATGAATATTGAACAGTGTATCCGTTCTATAGAGCAGGCAATAGAAAAGTGTATAGCTTCAAATCCTCAGTTAGAGATTAAAGAAGTATATGTAGGTATAGCCGGTCAACATATTAAAAGCTTGCAAACTCGTGGCGACAGGGTAAGAACTAATGTAGAGTCAGAGATAAGTAAGCAAGATATTGAGTTGCTTATTCGCGATCAGTATAAAACATATATCCCTGCTGGCGATCAAATTATTGATGTTATTCCTCAAGAGTATACTGTAGATAGCACCACTAATGTTACTGACCCGGTAGGTATGAGCGGTGTTAAAATAGGAGCAAATTTCCATTTAATCACTGGCGATAGAAATGCCATCCGTAATATTAAACGTTGTGTTGATAAGTCTAATCTAATTACCAGAGATTTAGTATTACAACCACTAGCTTCTGCTCAGGCCGTTATGACTGATGAAGATTTAGAGGCAGGTGTTGCTATAGTTGATATTGGTGGTGGTACTACCGATATGGCAGTTTTCTACGATGGAATTTTAAAACATACTGCTGTTATACCATATGCAGGTGTCAATATTACTAACGATATCAGAAATGGTCTTGGTGTACTAAGAGCTCAGGCTGAACAAATGAAAGTGCAGTTTGGTACAGCTTTAGCTCAAGAGGCTAATGCTAGTGCTTATATCACCATCCCTGGCCTACGCGGTTTGCCAGCTAAAGAAATATCTCTTAAAAATCTTGCTCATATAATACAAGCTCGTATGCAAGAGATATTAGACTATGTAGTATATCATCTTAAACAAATAGATTTAGATAAACGCTTATTAGGTGGTATCATCCTTACAGGTGGTGGTGCACAATTGAAGCATGTTACACAAATGACAGAATTTGTCACTGGTCTAGGTGCTAGAATTGGTTATCCTAATGAGCATCTTGCCGGCGAGTTGTCCGACAAGTTTATGAATCCTATGTATTCTACTTGTATAGGTCTTATTCTTCGTGGTTATGACGACTATGAGCAAGGTCGTTTAAGATTTGCAGGTGAGGGTGGTAATTATTTACATTATTCTGATGCGTCAGCTTCCTCAACTTCAGAGGTTGAACAGCAAATGCAAGAAGAAGTGAAACAAGCTGCTGCTGAAGCTCATGTAGCCCCTGAAATACAGGCAGAAGCAGAGCAACAAGAAGCCGAAAACAAGATGCACAAGCGTAATGAAAAAGTAAAAGTTATGCTGGATAAACTAAAAGGAAAATTTATTCGCATGTTTGAGGATGTAGATGACGAAGAGATGAATTAGATTTGCAGTCTTAAATTTCACAACAACTGATAAACACTAACAGAAAAGATATTAACTCACAACAAAAAAATATTTATTAACCCACAACACAAGTAAGTATGATACATTTTGAAATTCCAAAAAATCAATCGTCTATCATTAAGGTTATAGGCGTAGGCGGTGGTGGAAGCAATGCCGTTAACTACATGTATAACCTAGGTATCGAGGGTGTTGACTTTGTGGTTTGTAACACAGATTCTCAGGCGCTTACATTAAGCCCTATTGCCAACAAAATTCAATTGGGTCCACATCTTACTGCTGGTTTGGGTGCAGGTGCAAATCCTGAAATTGGCAAGCAATCGTGTGAAGAAAGTATTGAAGATGTAGCGAAAATTCTTAAAGTAAACACTCGTATGGCCTTCATTACTGCGGGTATGGGTGGTGGTACTGGTACTGGTGGTGCTCCTGTAGTGGCTAAAATATGCCGCGAACTTGGAATACTTACCGTAGGTATAGTTACTACTCCGTTTACTTACGAAGGTCGTAAGCGTATGAAGCAAGCTCAGGAAGGTATAGAGCGTTTGCGTGAGTATGTAGATACGGTGCTTATTATATCTAACGATAAATTACGTCAGCAATTCGGCAACTTACCATTTACCAAGGCTTTCGCTAAGGCCGATGATATTTTGGCTACTGCTGCTAAATGTATCACTGATGTTATTACTTCTACAGGTCAAATTAACGTTGACTTTGCCGATGTGTGCACAGTTATGAAAAATGGTGGTGTTGCTATATTGGGTAACGCTTCTGTTTCCGGTGAAAACCGTGCTTTACATGCAGTAGAGCAAGCATTAAGCTCTCCACTACTTAACGATAGCGACATTCGTGGTGCTAAGTGGATATTATTAAATATCACATCTGCTGCCGGCGAGTTCGAGCATACTATGGACGAAGCTGAAGCTATACAAGCATATGTGCAACAGCAGGCTGGCGATAATTGCGATGTTATACTAGGTATGGGTCACGATCCTAATTTGGAAGATAAGATTGCAGTTACAGTTATTGCTACTGGTTTCAATTATAAAGAAATTAATGTAGATACTCCTTTGCGCAACAGAGAGCCTGAAAAAATAATGGTTACATTATCTGATGCTCCTGCTAACAATATCGATGTTCCTGCACCTATTTTTAATAGCGAGCCAGTAGCTGAAGTAAGACAAACTATAGACTACAGTCCGATATTGGTAGAAACTAACGTTGAGCCAGAGCCGCAGCCAATGCAGTTCTTTATTAAAGAAGAGCCTGTAGCAGAAGTAGCTCCTGCTTTTGAAGCAGCAACTCCTGTAGTTGAAACTTCATCTCCATTCAAGTTTATGGTAGAAGAAAAGCCTGCAGAAGATACTAGCATGCGAATAGTTATTAAAGATGAGGCTGTAGCTGAAGAGGAAGTAGTTAAAATAGGAGATAGAGTACTATCTGCTGATGAGTTAGAAGAAAAAAGAAGATTTGAAGAGCAAAAGAAAGCATTAGAAGACCGTGCTGAACGCCTACGCAGAATGAGCTTTAACATTAAAGCTTCTGATAGTGCAGATGATATGGAGAATGTACCGGCTTACATGCGTAAAAATGTACAGTTAGATGAACAAGATTCTGCATCTTCAAATACTAATACTTACAGTAGCTATACAGTAGGTAAACAAAGTAAAAATCCATTACAAACACTAAACAGCTTCTTATACGGTAAAAAGCCAGATTAGTAGAATGTTTTTTAGTAATTAATACTATAGCCGCCGACCTGATTAGTCGGCGGTTTTTGTTTATATATGCTATTGTGGATAAGATGATATATTCATGCCCGATTAGTTGTTAATTTTACAAACTACATAGTATTCATTTATGCTGCAAAAGCTTATTATAAAGAATTATGCTATAATTGATCATTTATTGCTACAGCCTGATGGTCATCTTAATACTGTAACAGGAGAAACCGGAGCAGGTAAAAGTATTATTTTAGGGGCTCTCTCTCTAATACTTGGCGAAAGGGCAGATACATCTGTACTCATAAACAAGCAGGATAAATCTGTGGTTGAAGGCTACTTCGATGTTAAGAATAATCAAGTTTTTAGAGCTGCCCTACAGGCTGCAGAGCTTGATGATGAAGAGCAGTGTATTATACGTAGAGAAATAGCAGCCAGTGGCAAGTCTAGAGCTTTTATAAATGACACACCCGTAACATTGGGGGTGTTAAATAGTCTTACTTCTTTGTTAGTAGATCTTCACCAGCAGTTCGATCATATGGCGCTTGATGGAGACGTATTTCAAGTGCAGGCTGTAGATGCTTTAGCGGGAAATACTATGCTGCTAGATGCCTACAAACAGGCATTTACAAAGCATAAAAAAGTAAAAAAGCAACTGTTAGATTATATAGAAGAACAGTCTAGATTGCAAAAAGAAGCCGATTATAAGCAGTATTTATTAGACGAGCTAGTACAGGCCTCTTTTAAGGATAATGAAATTGAAGATGCCGCTGAAGTATTAAAGCAGCTTAGTCATTCAGAGAAAATTATACAGGTGTTAAACGGTGTGGTGCAGGCTATGGATGAGGGCGAACAGCCTCTGAATAATGAAATAAAAAGAATTGCTCAACAAGTACAGTCTATTAGTGATGTAATGCCTGCTGTTAAGCCATTACAAGAAAGATTACTTTCTGCATATGCCGAGCTTAAAGATATAGCTGAAGAGTTATCTGCGCTTTCAGATAAAGTGTCTCTCGACCCTGAAAAGATGGAATATCTACAGCAACGTGTAGATATTGGCTACAAACTACTGAAGAAACATGCTGTTCCCGATACCCAAGCTTTATTGAATTTACAACAGCAGTTAGAAACAGATTTACAGGCATCAAATAATATAAGTAATGCAATTGCTGACTTTACTATGCAAGAAAAGCAGTTGCAGGAAGAAATGATGGTAGTTGCTCAGCAGCTTACACAAGCGCGCAAGGCTGTCTTACCCGATTTTATCTCAAAAATGAATGAACTGCTAGTGCTAGTAGGCATGCCAAATGCACGTTTCGATGTGCATGTAAAATCTGTTCAGCCTACTATAAGTGGTGTAGATAGTATTGATTTTCTATTAGATGCTAATAAAAGCGGGGCATTTCAGCCGGTACAGAAGGCTGCATCAGGTGGCGAAATGAGCCGTATAATGTTATGTATAAAATCACTTACCGCAAGAGCACTACATTTACCAACTCTTATTTTCGATGAGGTAGATACAGGTATTTCAGGTGAGGCGGCTCGTCAAGTGGGCATGTTATTACGCTCTCTTGCCGAATATCATCAGGTTATTTGCATCACTCACCAGCCTCAAGTAGCAGCTAAAGGAACAAGGCATTTTTATGTATTTAAGCAACCCGATGCGTCAGGAAAATTGTCTACTCAAATAAGGCCATTAAAAGAAGATGAAAGAGTGCTGGCCATTGCAAAAATGATAGGTGGTGAGCAGCCAAGCGAAGCTGCAATGAATAATGCTAAAGAATTGGTATTTGCCTAATAGATTCAATTTCATACAACAATGGCTAGCAGTTCGAAATGCTAGCCATTGTTCTTTATATAAAGCAGAACTAGATTTAGAAAATTATTATAGCCACACGTGCTGTCATTTCACTATTACTCGTTTCACATATGTAGCTGCCTGATGGTAGCTTATTGGTGTTTATTTTTAGATTACCGGCACTATCAAAGTTGTCGCTTGTTTCATATGCTATTTTGCCGTTAGCATCATATAGTCTTACGCTTACACTTTTATTGCTAAATCCACTATGGGTTGTATTTATGGTAAAAGTTCCCATGTTCGGATTCGGATAAGTCGAAATAATACCACCTGCATAGGGTATAAGCGATATTGAAGACGATGAGTTAGGAAATACTATTTTATCAGTAGCCCACATTCCACGTCCATAGGTGGCTGCCCATAGTTGCTTACTGGTATAGTTTATAGCTAGGTCAGTCACTTCAACTACAGGTAGGCTATCTGCATATTTTTGCCAAGTAGTCATTGTGGTATCTAAATAGTACACACCTATGTCAGTGCCTACATATTTTGTGTTATTACTACTGTCTATCACTATGCAGTTGACGGGTACATTAGGTATGCCGGTATTGTGGTTAGTCCAGGTGTTTGTAGTTCTGTTAAACTTCCTAACTTTTGTGCTGCCATAGCCTGAATACGTAACCCATAATATGTTCGGATTTTTAGGTTCTACCTTTATATCCGATACATTACCACTTGTCATACCAGGTATAACAGACCATGTGCCTCCAAAGTCAGTAGTTACCCTTAATGTGTTGTTGTTTACTAATACATAAATATAATCACCATTAGTAGGGCACATAGCTATTCTTTCCAATTTGCTGTCAGCCGAAAATACCGGAGAGTTAGCCACCCAGCTTGCGCCTCTATCATACGATACATATAGGCGTGTAATGCCAGCCAATAGCGTAGTGTTTACTTGCGAGTGTATAATGTACGGAGTAATCCATATACCACTTTCTGTATCTGGTATAGCTCCACTTATATTGTCAAATGAAGCTCCTGCATTGGTAGTTATATTAATGTTGCCATATTGCGTAGCCGTATACCATATGTTTTCTGCATCTTCATAATCTATTTGGCATTGCATACCATCTCCGCCTGTTAGGTCGGTATATGTTGGGGTGTTTATGTGTTTGGTGCCATTATCTTGTGCTCCGCCTATGGCAAAGGGTACACTATTGGCTACTGCTAGTCTATAGAATTGAGTTATGCCTAGCCCGTTAGATATATCTGTCCAAGTGTTTAATGTAGGGTCGCTACATTTATACACGCCGCCATCACAGCCCTGATAAATTGTGTTATCCAATGGGTTGTATGTTAAAAAGTGCTTATCAGCATGTACGGTAGCCACCCCTGGTAAGCCATTCCACCAGGTAGTAACTATGTTCCAAGATGTTCCGCCATTGGTAGAGTAGTAGTTATTAATGCCACCTATTATTATTTTATTAGGGTTTGTAGGATGTATGGCAATGCACAAATCATACCACCCTTGCCCGTTACAGCCATCACTAGGTAGTCCCATATCATAGCCTAATAGGTTGTTACTACAGTCGCTATTTATTACATATGTTGTGGTGAAGGTTGCGCCACTGTTGTTTGAAGTATAAATGCCTAATAAGCCCGAAGTACTTTCTTTAGACACAAGAGCCTTAACAAGGTTGGGGCTAGCAGGGCATACTGCCATAGCTATTCTTTGCGATTCAGTGAAAGGAGTTACCACTGTCCAAGTGTCACCACCATCGGTAGATCTTACTATTTGCGCATTACCCGATATGTTTTGGCTGGCATATATAATGTTGGTATCAGTAGGGTG
>CAYWUY010000040.1:0-26029 GCA_964461535.1 uncultured Flavipsychrobacter sp. | reverse complement strand
GCGCATTACCCGATATGTTTTGGCTGGCATATATAATGTTGGTATCAGTAGGGTGGTACAGCACTTGTTTAAAGCTGCCTGCTCTTACTTCTCCCCAGTCTGCTCCTCCATTATAAGACCTTAGCAGTCCATTGGTGCTTGCAACAAAAAGTGTATTGGTATCTCTTTTATTTATTGCAATTGATGTAAGCCAAGTATAATCAGTAGCAGTAAAGGTTATTCCTGTAGTATTCCAAGTACTACCTCCGTCATAGCTTTTTATCAATCCCATGCTAGGATTATCATAAGCCTCTCCATCACCTGTACACAAGTACATGGTGTTTGCATTTAGTGGGTTAATAGCCATATCTGCTACCCCTAGTGTGGGTTGGTCGTTATACAGTACACTCCAAGTAGCACCACCATCTGTAGATTTCCATGGCCCACCACCAGAACTACCTATGTACAGTGTGTTCGGATTTGTTGGATGATTTCTAACAACATTCACTCTGCCTATGCCCGAGTAGCCACCCTCTGAGTAGTTAGGCCCCTGAAAGTGCCATACTGGGGTTGATGCCGTTGTTTTCTTTTGATATTTAGCTTTCTTTTTTTCTTCTAAAACAGCTTCCCAGTTTTTAATTGGGTTTACTATATACCCATTCTCATCTAGGTGTCTTGAGGTATACCAAGCCCATCTGTCAAAAAGATAGTCTTTAGACTCTCTAACTATTTTAGATGCTTTCCTTTCTTTTTTATGTTCTTTCTCCTCTAGTTCTCTTTCAGTTTTACTACTATTTTTTTCATTATTTTCCTCTTCTTCACCTTCTTTCTCTAGTCTCAGTTCCGGATGGCTTTTATACCAAGCTACCACATCTGTATATTTTGCAGGTTTGCCTTTAAAATGCTCCATCCAAGGTTGAGCTGTAGCCAGTAATGAGGTTGATAGGGCTAGAGCAAGTAATACTATATTTTTTTTCATGGCACGTTTACGGCATCGAAATGCTTTCTTTTTTTGTAATGCTTGTTACTTTTTGGTTTTTCCAGTTACTATTACCTACTATCTTATAAAAAATAGTGTTTTTTATAGTGTCTGTTACTTCTTTAGGTACAGGGTATCTACCACCTGTTATCGGAGATAACTCAACTGTGTCTCCTTTTTTAATATTTACACCATTAGACATGTCCTCATAAATATAAGTTCTGCCTTTAGGAAATTTTTTAGCTTGTTCAGGTTCTATTTTATGCACTTTACGTAGTTGGCACATTAAAAAACCAACATCTCCTCTCCAGAAAAATGTTTCTGGTTCTTGGCTGTTGGTCCACTTTATTATAATGTGCGTACCATTAGATGGTGGATTCCCTCCCTTACCCGGTACTACCTTTTGTGTATAGGCTTCAATTACCGTAAAGTCTTTGCTGCTGCTTTTTTTCTTTTTTGTGGCTGCAATTGTTGTATTTAATATAGATAGCACACCTATGCTACTTAGCATTGCCCATCTGACAAATTTGCTCATCTTGCTGTTCAATTAAATATAATTAGTTTTAAAACTGTCTATAAAGTTACTGTTTTATACTATTTCTTCATTGTAAAAAAGAAAGTAGCTCCTTTCTCTTTTTCTGATAAAGCCCAAATTTCGCTGCCATGCTTTTCTAGTATGCGCTTCACTATAGGTAGTCCTAGTCCATGTCCTTCAAACTTATTAGTAAGCCGTTGAAATGGAGTAAATAGTTTTGAATTTTGCTCCATATTAAACCCTATTCCATTGTCCTTTATTATTATTAAATAATGGTCCGTATTGTTTTGGTGGCTTATCTCTACCTTAGGCTCCGCATTGTTTGAAGAGTATTTCATGGCATTGCCTATCAAGTTTGTAAATACTTGTTGCAATAAAACGGGGTCTACTTCGCATGTGGGTAGTTTACTTATACTTATTACAGCTTTAGGATTAATAAATTTTGTGGCTTTTATTGCATTCAGTACCAGTTCATTAAGGTCGCAGGAACTTTTATTGACTTCACATATTCCTATTTTAGAAAAGTTAAGTAACTCTTTTAATAACACTCTCATGTTAGTGGCTATCTCCAATATATCTTTATTGTAGGCCAACTTTTCTTCAACTGACAAGTCCAGCTCATTATCGGTAATTAAGTTACATATCATTTCAATCCTTGCTAGTGGAGAATTGAGGTCATGTGCTGCACAGGCATTAAATGCATTCAAATCTTCTAAATATTGTTTGCGCTCTGTGCAATCTTCAATAGTAGATAATATGGCTTGAGATTCATTTTGCTCCTCATCTATTAGCCTAGATGAAATAGAGAGCCATATAGATTTACCTTGTTTTGTAACAAATGGTTCTTCTAATACTTCAGACTTGTAGTGGTTTTTTTTCTGTTGAAGTTGCTTATACTTTTCTTGTATGTTTTCTGTTGCAAATAGGTTGAAAATATTTTTACCCAAAACATCATATTCATCATATCCTGTTATTTCTGTAAAGCTTTTGTTGATGTATTGTATGGTTCCGTCTACAGTATAGTATACTATACCTTCTCGCATAGCAGAAACAAGTGTTCTGAATTTGCGCTCACTTTCCAGTATTGCTAGCTCAGCATGCCTGCGTTTCTTATCCTCAAGGTTAAGGTTGCTAGCATAAAAATAGATAACGCAGAGTACTAAAAGTACCATAGCTCCGGTTTCTAATGCAACCCCATATACCGAACCATATAGAATATTTCGCTCGCCCCATAGTCTTAAATATCCCAGTATAACAGGTATTATTAATATAGTAGGTATAGCTTTGCGTGCTAGGCTACCTCCAGCATATCTTGAGCCTATTACCTGTAGTGTTTTGCCGGCAGTTCCTTCATAAGCTATAGATACTAAAATGAATAAATAACCAACAGCCGTATTAAAGGCCATAGGAACAAACCAACCCATAGTATATGCTATCTCTATGTGGTAGATGTAGCCAATAATTACAATGTAGCAGTTAAGGAAACATCCTAATAATATTAAGTCTCTTAATAATAGAATTATTCTGTTTTTAGAGTTAATAACCAAAATTAAAAAGCTACAACAAATGAGAATTATTGCAGAGTTGGGGGCAATCAAATTACTATTCTCATATTCAATATTTTGCAAAAAGTATTGATGTAAGTGGAAGCTTGTAAGCCCTAGATAGTCTGTTATTTTATTGATGGCTATCAAAAATATAAATGTACATACGGCATATTTATATTTCAGACCAACCTCATATTTATAATGTATAAAAAGCAGCCATAAGCCAATTAAAGTAAGTCCAATAGATGTTAAGGGATTTATGATAGATTCTCCCGTAAATCCGAATAAAATGTGTATATTAAATACATAGCCTACAATAGCTGTTGCTCCTGTGAGTATAGACAGGATGATATATAATATGGCGTGCTTTTTTGGTTGTCTTACACTTTCAGTCATATGTTTTCAAACACTTTCATCATTGGCTTGTGCTCATTTTATCCTTAGCCATATCAAAGTATGGTAATTTTTTAGTGAGCAAATTCTGTCTCATGTTCACCAGAAAGTAACTCAAAATTATATTTAATAAACTAAATAATAATAAATATACACTATAACTGTTTGATAATGAAAAAATAACGCCCTAATTATAATAAGATTTTACGCTTATTGGGAGAATATCCTTGATATGGCAATAAATTATTTTTTGTTGATGTATTTATAGAAAATACCCTATTTTTGCAGCCCTTACATTAAAAATATGGAATATAGAGAAATAGTAGCGGTAACCGGTCTTAGTGGCCTTTATCAATTATTGACTACCAAAAGTGATGGTGCTATTGTTAGAAATATAGTAGACAAGTCTACCAAATTCATTTCTGCACGTCAGCATAATGTAACTCCACTTGAAAGTATTGAGGTATATACTACAGGTGAGAATGTGAGATTGCACAACGTATTTATGAAAATGCAAGAGAATGAGGCTACAATAGCTCCGGTAGATACTAAATCTGCATCTAAAGATGCTATTGTAAACTATTTCAAAAGCGTTTTCCCTGAGTTTGATGAGGAGAGAGTATATGTGAGCGATATGAAAAAAATGTTGAAATGGTTTGAGTTGCTTAAAGCAGCAGATCTTTTACATTTTGAATACTTAGAAGTTAAAGAAGAGGCGGAAGCTACTGAAGTATCCGCAGTTGAAGAAGTAGCAGAAGAAGCTAAGCCTGCTAAAAAATCTCGCGCTAAAAAAGAAACAGCAGAAGTAGCAGAAGGCGCTGAAGAAAAACCAAAGAAAACAGCTAAGAAAAAGAAAACTGAAGAATAGTAATATTCATGTAAACAAAAATGGTTCTGAAGTTTTTCAGAACCATTTTTGTTTATCGCTACTAATCATTTTTATTTAAATAAAGATGAAAGGTATCTCCTCTCAAGCCCACTCTCATTGCTTCTAGTGGAATAACTTCTGCCGGAGCTAAATTTCCTAGATTTACATTAGCACCTAATAGCTCCATAAAGTATACTTGTTGAGCCTTTTGTGGAGCCTCCCATATTATTTTTTCGTAAGGTATTTGTGTCAATATCTCTTGCACCAAACCTTCTCTTACTTCGCCCGATCCTCTATATATACCTACGTTCCCGGCCTCTCGAGCTTCTGCTATTACGTAAGTAGCGCCAGCTTCTAGTTCAGCTTTCATTAGCTCTATCCATTTGTAGGGAGCCATAATATGTGTTGCATCCTTAGAACCTACTTCAGACAATACAGTTACATGCTTAGCTAGTTTTTCTATGTATCCGCATTTTTCAATATGTGGTATGGTAATAGAGCCATCTGACACCTCTACGTGAGATAAACCAAACTCCTTAATAACATTTAGGTAGTCCTCAAATTGATTGCGTACTAAAAATGCCTCAAATAACGTACCCCCAAAGTATACAGGTATATTATAGCTTTGATATATAGCTATCTTCTCCTTTAGATTGTTGGTAACATAGCTAGTACCAAACCCTAACTTTACTATATCTACATAAGGAGCTGCAACAGATAAGAAATCTCTAGTGCCATCTAATCCCATTCCTTTATCCATAACCATAGTAAGACCATGTGATCTTGGTTTTTGGGTTCTCTCAGGAATATTGTTTAGTTTGAAATTCATAAATATTGTATGTGAAATGTGTAAATGCTTATTCCAATTATATTAACCAATAGCCGCATTAAGGTCTGCTATCAAATCTTCTACATCTTCTATACCCACACTTAGTCTTATTAAAGAGTCTACAAGGCCGTTTTTAATGCGCTCCTCTCTAGGTATAGAACCATGTGTCATGGTAGCTGGGTGTCCTATTAAAGATTCTACACCTCCTAAAGATTCTGCTAGAGCAAATAGTTTTGTTTTCTTCAATACTTCTGTAGCGGTTGCAATGCTGTCGTCTTTCAATGTGAAAGATATCATGCCACCAAATCCGCGCATTTGCTTTTTAGCTACTTCGTGGTTAGGGTGGTCTTCAAATCCTACCCAATATACTTTACCTACTTTAGGGTGGTTACGTAAGAAATTAGCTATTTTCTCGCCGTTCTCACAATGCCTTTGCATACGCACATGTAAGGTTTTTATACCGCGCAATACCAACCAGCAGTCATGCGGACCCGGAACTGCACCACAACTATTTTGTATAAAACGTAGTTGTTGTTCTAGGTTTTCATCATTCATTATAAGTGCACCATGTACTACATCAGAGTGTCCACCTAAATATTTAGTTGCAGAATGTAATACTATATCAGCACCATGGTCTAATGGCGTTTGTAAGTAAGGCGATGCAAATGTGTTGTCGCAAACCAGTATAAGGTTGTTGGCTTTGGCTATTGTAGCACAAGCAGCAATATCTATAATATTAAGTAATGGATTGGTTGGGGTTTCAATCCATATCATTTTAGTATTGCTGTTAATATAGTTTTTGATGTTGTTAGCATCAAACATATCTATAAAATGAAACTTAATACCATAGTTAGCAAAAACCTTGGTCATAATACGGTAGGTGCCGCCATATAAGTCGTTAGATACTATTACCTCATCATTAGGTTTAAGCAGTTTCATAACGGCATCAGTAGCTGCCATACCACTACCAAACGACAAACCGAATTTTCCGTTTTCTATAGCAGCAAGCGCATTTTGTAATGCAGTACGGGTAGGGTTCTGAGTACGAGCATATTCATAACCTTTATGGTCGCCTGGTGCAGCTTGCACATAGGTAGAGGTTTGGTATATAGGAGTCATTATAGCTCCCGTTGTTGGGTCCGGTTCTACTCCGGCATGTATTAATTTTGTGTTTAATTTATATTCTTGATGTGCCATTGTATTTTCAATTATTGCAGCGCAAAGGTATTAGATTTGAATTGTTATCGCAGACGACTGTGGTCACGCTTTAACATTTTGCAATACACATTGCGTTAACACTTTTGTAATTTGTTATCTAATATAAACAAAAAAGATTGCCTCTTAGGGCAATCTTTTTCTATATAACTATGCTTTTAGGCTTTATTCTTTTGTCTTTGGGTAAATTCTTGTTCCCATTTCCATGCGGTAGACATCATATCGTCTAGTCCGTATTTGGTTTCCCAGCCTAAAAGTGTTTTGGCTTTATTGTTATTAGCATAAACTTCTACTACATCGCCGGCTCTACGTGGCCCCATTGTATAGTTAAGTTTTAAGCCGGATATTTTTTCAAATGCTTGTATCAGCTCTAGCACGGTAACACCATTACCTGTACCTAGGTTAAACACTTCGCAGTTTTCTTTATTTCTATCGTCTATTATGTATTGTAATGCTTTGGTATGTGCATTAGCAATATCCATAACGTGTATATAGTCTCTCACGCAAGATCCGTCTCTGGTATCATAATCGCCACCAAACACTGTCATACTAGGGCGTTTACCTATAGCTGTTTGGGTTATTACCGGTACTATATTTTCAGGCTTTTCCATAAACTCGCCTACTATGGCACTAGAGTGAGCACCCGCAGGATTGAAGTAGCGTAGTAGTATGATATTGAAATGTTTATGAATATTGGTAAAGTCACGACAAATAGCTTCACCTACTTGTTTGGTGCGAGCATAAGGTGATTCTGGCTCTACCATAGGCACTTCTTCGGTTACAGGTAGGGTGCTGGCATTTCCGTATACTGAGCATGATGATGAAAACACAAAATTGTGAACATCATAATCTTGAGCACACTGAAGGATATTTATTAATGAGTTGAAATTATTCTTAAAATACATCAATGGCTCATTTACAGACTCTCCCACATTTTTGAATGCTGCAAAATGAATAATACCGCTAATGTCAGGATTCTCAGAAAAAATAGCCTCAGTCTCGTCCAGGTTGCAAAGGTCTACTTTGTAGTTTTTTATTTTCTTACCGGTTATTTTCTCTATGCCTGATAGCATTTCTGCCGAACCGCGAGATAAATCGTCTACAGATATAACTTCAAAACCATTCTCAATAAGATCTATTATGGTATGGCCACCAATGTATCCACAACCTCCGGTTACAAGTATTTTATTCATTTTGCACAAGTTTGATTGCAAATATAATATTCTATATCAACCCTTTTTGTAGTAATAAGTTATTGTTGCAATAATTATGAAGCCTAAATATTTTATTCGTATTTAATGTGTATGGTCAATATTGGGGTGAATATTTATTGCACTACCCAAGGAATAGCTGTTGCTAAACGTCTAATGATATTTATATCCCTATCTTTGCCCCGCTTTAAATTGGGGTGTGTTAGCACTAAAAGCAATTAAAACTACCAAATTAAGAAAAACCTACATTTATTTATGCGCAGTCGCATTGGCCTAACAGCCTTATTAATGATTCTTTTCTCGGCCTTAGCTATGGCCCAAACCGGTACTATTAAAGGTTTTGTGTACGACAAAAAAAGTGGTGAACCACTTATCTACAGCAGTATCGTAATTATTAAAACCGGCGAACCCAACTCAGGAGTACAAACCGATGTTAATGGTTATTTCTCTATTACATTACAGCCGGGTACTTACACATTAGTAGCTACTACTATAGGTTATGATAGTTCTATGATGACTATCAACTTATTACCGGATGTTATAGTAACTAAAAAAATATTATTAACCCCGCGTACTCAAACCTTAGATGACGTTGAAGTTACCTCTAAGAAAACAGATAAAACTACACGTATTAATATTGGCGTTACTAAAATATCTCCAGTTGAGATGAAGAAATTGCCTAGTGCGGGTGGTGAACCTGACTTGGCACAATATCTTCAAGTTATTCCGGGTGTGGTATTTACCGGCGACCAAGGTGGACAATTATATATAAGAGGTGGTTCTCCTGCACAAACTGGTATATATTTAGATGGGGTTACTATATATAATCCATTCCACTCTATAGGTTTATTCTCTGTATTCGAAACAGAAGCTGTGCGTAGTGCAGATGTGTACACCGCAGGTTTTAATGCTCAGTATGGCAATAGAACATCTGCAATAGTTGATGTGCACTATAAAGATGGTAATAAAAACAGATTATCTGGTATAGTGTCAGCTTCGCCTATCATGGCTCGTGTAATGTTAGAAGGGCCACTAGTTAAATCTAAAAAAGACAATGGTGCTGGTATTACATTCTTATTAACGGGTAAGTCTAGCTACCTAAATACTACATCTCAGTCTATATACGGTGGCTTCAGCGACGACTTTAAGAAAAAGCTAGGTTATAGCTTCAATGATTTATATGGTAAAGTAACCATTAATGGAGACAACGGTAGCAAGCTTAACTTATTTGCCTTCAATTTCGATGATAAAGCAGAGCTAGGAAAAGCTTCAAATGAAAAACAACAACAAACTTACAACTGGAAAGTAACAGGTTTAGGTAGCACGTTTGTGGTATCTCCGTCTAGTACATCAGCTTTAATAGATGGTAAATTTGCTTATTCTAATTATGATATTGGTCTAAGTCAGGTAGGTACTTCTACCGATACTTTGCCAAGAAGTAGCCAAATAAGTGGCTTTGAGTCTGCAATTAACTTCACCTATTTCTTGAAAAACTATAGCCAATTGAAATATGGTGTAGAAGTAAGTGGTATACATACCGCGCTTAATTATTATAGCGCTGCTGGTGTTAGCACCACGCTAGACAGACAAAGCACAAATGCATCTTTGTATGCTATGTATAGAAAAGTGATAAAAAATAAGTTTATCATAGAGCCAGGTTTTAGAGTGCAGTACTATTCTGAGTTAAGTAAAATAGCACCTCAGCCTCGTCTGGGTTTAAAGTATAACTTAACGGATAATATTCGTTTAAAAGCTTCTGCGGGTATATATGCTCAAAACATAGTTAGTACTAAGAGTGATAGAGATATTGTTAACTTTTTTAATACATTTATATTAAGCCCAGATCAACAAATAAACGATGCTGATGGCAAAACTGTAAAATCTAACTTACAGACGGCTATGCATGGTGTATTTGGTGTAGAATTCGACATTGATAAAGTAGAGTTTAACATAGAGCCTTGGTATAAGAAATTTGGTATGGTAGTAGAAATGAATAGAAATAAACTATTTGCTTCTGACCCTGACTTTATAGGTGCTAGTGGCGTAGCATATGGTGCTGATATGTCAGCTAAGTATACTTACCAAAGATGGTATTTATGGGGTGCTATGGGATATCAAAATGTACAATACACTAGTATAGACGATAAAGGAATGAAGCAAACTTATCCTGCTCCTTTCGATGCTCGCTTTAATGCCAATGCTTTAGTATCATATACTTTTGGTAAGAAGAAAGATTTTGAATTGTCTTGTCGCTTCAATATTCACTCTCCATTCCCTTTTACACAAACACAAGGGTTTGTTAATAACATAAGCATGGGTTCTAATGGTTTAGGTACAAACTACTTGAGCCAAAACGGTAGTTTAACTGTGTTATATGCCGATCAAATAAACGGAGGTCGCCTATCTTGGTATCATAGAATGGATATATCAGCTAAGAAACACATTGCTTTATCTGCAAAATCTAGTTTTGATATAACTGCTGCTGTTACCAATGCTTATAACAGAAATAACATTTTTTATGTAAATCGCTACACCAACCAAAAGGTTTATCAATTACCTTTATTCCCGAGTTTGAATGTGACTTGGAATTTTTAAGAATAACATATAATAAGGTAGCATGATATTGCGCAAGCATAAAAAGCAATATTTGAAGTTAGTTTTAACCGCACTATTTAGCACTAGTGCGGTTTCACTATTTTCACAGGTATTATATCCGCATCAGCCACTCAATCAGCCGTTTATAATGGCTGAAGAACAGTTTCGTCAGCAGCACTATGCCATGGCCGCACAGTCGGCTAATGCTTATTTGCATCAGTCGTTTGATGAAAATATTAAAACTGAGCAGCGGGCAGATGCAGAAAAAGCAAAGTTTATAGATATTATTTCCGGTCTCAGGGTTAACGAGGCTGGCATTGCTGCTAGGGCAGATGCCGCTATGCAAACAATAATTGGCGATGCCTATCGTCAACGTATCTGCTTTGCATTGGCGCAATACTATTTTTTACACAATCAGTTGCCTGCTGCTATTCCTTATTACGAAAAGACTGGTTTAGATAATCTTACAAACGCAGAGATTGCCGACTTGAAGTTTGAGCTAGCATATTGCTATTTTACCAATAAGCAGTTCGATAAAGCAGAACAATTATTTCAGTCTATTAAGGAGCTGAAAGAGGGTAAATATTACAATCCGGGTAACTATTATTATGGTTTGCTGGCCTATAATAATAATAAGTTTAAGGAAGCGCTGAAAAGTTTCGAGCGCATTAGAAATGAAAAAGAGTATAAGGGTATAGTA
Source organism: uncultured Flavipsychrobacter sp. (assembly GCA_964461535.1). Lineage (GTDB taxonomy): Bacteria > Bacteroidota > Bacteroidia > Chitinophagales > Chitinophagaceae > Flavipsychrobacter. Next base: position 15,178 of record CAYWUY010000040.1, on the reverse strand, counting down.
GCTTATTATATAGCTGAGATTTATTACTTCATGGGTAATAGAGAACAGTCTTTACAAGAGGCTAAAAACATCATAGCTGGTAAAGAAAAAAGCTTTTATGATAAGGATGTGCACAAACTTGCTGCCCAATGCTTGTTTGAAGATGAAAAATATGCCGATGCTAAACCTTACTTCGAATATTACTATGACCATGCCGACCAGATAAGGAAAGAAGATTTATATAAGATTGCCTACTGCTATTATCGCTTGTCCGACTGGAAAGAGGCTATAGAGAAGTTTAAGCTACTTAGCAACACAAAAGATTCTTTAGGGCAGTCGTCCATGTACCTACTGGGCGATTGTTATCTAAAAATGGGTAATAGGCATAATGCCAGAAATGCCTTCGGTTTTTGTGCTGATTTGAATTATAATCTGGCACAGCAAGAAGCGGCTATGATATTGTATTCTCGTATCAGCTACGAAACAGGATATAATGATGAGGCGGTAAGGCAGTTATTAATACTATTAAAAACTTTCCCTAACAGCCAATATAAAGACGAGGCTAATACCTTATTGTCTTCTCTACTAATACGTACCAATAAGTTTGCAGATGCGCTTAAGTATCTGGATATGGTAAACAAGAAAGACAAAGAATATTGGCAGATATACCAGAAGGCAGCCTATGGTTTCGCTGTTCAGCAATTTAGGGCTGGCGATTTAAATAGTGCGTATACTTATTTTGGTAACGCAGCCAAACAAACTGCTGATCCGGTCTTTGAAAGTGCTTCAAAGTTTTGGTTGGGTGAATTGGCTTACAGATTGAATAGAAATAATGAAGCTATAGCCTATTCGCAAGATTTTATAAATAATAAGGCCGATAAAAATGCGGTAGCTGTTATAAGTCCGCAGGCTACAGTGCAGCATGCCTATTTAAATATGGGATTTGCAGCTATGGAAGAGCAAAACTTCAGTGCCGCGCAATCTTATTTTTATAAAGCAAAAGAAATAAAAGGTGACGACAACTATAGTGCAACACTAGCTAATATTAGAGAGGCCGATGCTGTATTTATGCAGCAAAACTATATTAAGGCTATTGCGCTATATGACAAGATAGCTAATACTGATACTGAAAATGCTGATTATGCTAAGTATCAGAAAAGTATTATTCTAGGCTTGCAAGGCAAGAATAATGAGAAGGTGGCAGTGCTAAAATCTTTGATTGAGCGCAAAGAGCAGTCGGTATATAATGTAACTGCTAGGTACGAAATGGCTGTTACTTATATAGAATTAGATAAGTATGCACAGGCTTTGCCGCTGTTGAAGTACATAACCGATACCTCAAACGACAAAGGAGCAGCGCCAAAAGCCTGGATGAAAATAGGCTTTGTAAGACAACAGCAAAACGAAACCGATCAGGCTATTGAGGCATATCGTCATATAGTAGCAGAGTATCCTGCGGCTGATGAGCGTATGGCTGCCATGGATGCCCTCAAAAGCTTGTTTATTCAAAATAATCAGCCGGAGTCTTATGCTAAACTATTAAGAGAAAATAAACTGCCAAGTTCAGATAGCAGCGCAATAGATTCTGCTTACTATGCAGCGGCTGAGGCGCAGTTTGCTTTGGGTAAGTACGACCAGTCTATTAAAGCATTTAGTAACTATCTGTCTACTTATCCTAATGGTATATTCGCTATTAAGGCATATTACTATAGGGGCGAAAGCTATTATCAGTTAAAGAAAAACACTGAAGCCATAGCCGATATGAATATGGTTTTAACAGCGCCTTGGAACGATTTCTCTGAAAATAGTGCCTTGCATGCTGCTGCAATTGCCTATGAGCAAAAAGACTATACAGCAGCTTACAATTATTATTTAAAGCTAAAAGCACATGCAGGTAATAATGAACAATTACTGCATACTGCACTTACAGGTCTGGTTAAAACAGCATATAATACCGAAAAGTATGCTGAGTCTTCTAGCTATGCCGATACATTGCTTACTGAATCTGGCCTTCAGGCCGATGTCATTACCGGTGCATTACTTTACAAAGCAAAATCTTTACAGCATTTTAGTAAGCTTGATACTGCTATAAATATATTTAGGCAGTTAGCTGATAATAAGGATGGTGAGATAGCGGCAGAGTCAAGATACCATATATCAGAAATTTACTTTGCTCAAGATAGTTTGTCGGCTGCAGAAAATGCAGCTAATGAAACAATACGTTTATCCTCCGGTTATGACTACTGGATTGTGAAAAGCTATTTATTGTTAGGCGATATTTTTACTAAGCAGGGCGATTACTTTAATGCTAAAGCAACACTAAACAGCATAGTGAAGCTGGCTAAGAATCCTGAGCTTAAAAGTGAAGCCAATAAAAAACTAGCGGAAGTAAAAAAACTGGAAAAGAAACAGAGTAAACTGAAAGAAGACTAAGTATGATAAGTAGGAAACCTTTATTTGCATGTACTTTACTCAGCTTGTTAGCTGCGCCTGCATGGGCACAGAAAACAGCTGCCGACTCGGTACTAAAAGGCTCTACCATAGAGGTAATACAGTCGTATAAGCCTCAGGTGAGGCAAGCTCCTAAACCGGAGTGGTTGCCCCACCTGCCGCCGGCCGATACCTCTCGTCCCAGCCTTACATACGAAGTGCCTCAGCAAACACTTTATTATTCATATACCTCTGAGCCTTTAAGACCATTAGCCTTGGGTATAGATACCTTTAGCAAGCCATTTTCTAATTATGTAAAAGCGGGTGCAGGTAATCTATCTACACTATATTTAGATGCTGGTATTGGTGGTATTTCGGGTAAGAATTACGAAACTGCCATTCATTTACACCATAATAGCCAGAAGGGTAGTCTTAAATCACAGCAATCTGCTATTAGCGGATTAGAAGCTAATGGTATTTTGCATACAGCCTCTCATGTTTGGAAGGCTAATATAGATGTGGAACGTAATCAGTTCTATTATTATGGTTTTGATAGAACTATTTACCCTGATAATGAGGATTCCCTAAAGCAAACGTATAGCTTGGTAAGGTTGGGGGCAAGTGCGTCTAACTTAGTAGCCTACAAAGGGGTCTATTATCAGCCGTCAGTTATGGCCTCTATATTTAATGCCAGAAACAAAACTAATGAGTATAGTTTTGGCTTTAAAGCTCCCTTTCAATATAAAATTGATAGTAACCTAGAGGCTAGGTTGAATATAGATGCTACCATTACCAAATATCAAGTAGACCCTAATACTCTAAGTGCCAATAATAATTTATTATTGGTGCAGCCGGGCTTAAAGCTGACAAAAAACAGACTAAGAGGACATGGATATTTAGGTTTTGCAACTGGTAAAGGCAATATATATGTGTTGCCCGATGTTTTGGCTCAATACAATATAGCTAATACTTCATTGGTGCTAAGTGGTGGTTGGCAGGCTACTGTAAGGAGAAATACTTACGAGGAAATGGCTACTGAAAATCCATTTGTTGCTAGCTACTATATCGTAAAACAGAGCCGAAGAGATGAGCTTTTTGTAAACGTTAGTGGTGCTTGGAAAAAACACTTTACCTACAATGTAAAAGCTAGCTGGTGGAATTTTGGCAACTTAGCTATGTTCGCTAATTCTTGGTCTAAACAGGGTTTTAATGTAGTGTACGATGATATTAGTGCATTATCTCTGCATGGTGGTGCGCGCTACGAACATTCGGCCATTTGGTCTGCCGGTTTGGCTGTAGACTATTATAGTTATTATAAAGGCAACTTGCCCAAGGTTATAAACATGCCTACCTTAATATTAAAGGGCGATTTGTCAGTAGTTCCTCTTAAGCATTTGGTTGTTTCCGGTTATGCTTCTTTATTAGGGGGTATGGTTGGGTTTGATAGTAAAGGCAAAGAGGTTAGCATATCGCCAAATGTAGATATTGGTGGTGCCGCTGAATATGAAATTTTGAGTAGACTAAACGTTTTTGCTCAGTTAAATAATATATTAAATAATAAATATGAACGCTGGATAGGCTATCAGTCTTATGGATTGAATGTATTTGGAGGCGTTCGCTTGAAATTTTAATACTTATTTTTAATTTCAGCACTACTTTTACACCTGAAATGGATATCGCGAAATACATAGGACAGTTTCTTGTTAAGAACAACTTTTGCTACATACACGGCTTAGGCAATTTAGAGCTGGTAAAACGTGCTGCCTATCAAGAGGGAGGTAATATTCAAGCGCCTTCTTACGAGGTAGTGGTTACTGCTGGTGGCTCCATTGATGATAGCTTTGCCAACTTTATAGCTACTAACGAACAAATAAGTATATCTAAAGCCGCTAACGCTCTTAGGGAATATAGCATGCAGTCAAGAAAAGATATGCAAGCGGGAAAAGAGGTGTTAGTGCCGGGCTTAGGTAAGTTTATTGAAGAGGGTGGTAAGGTCAAGTTTGTAACCGATCCTCATTTCCGCCATACCCCTGCGGGTATACCTGTGCTTAAAAATAGCAAGCAGCTAGAAGAGCAAAAGGTTACGCCACCTCACGTGCCATCTTTCCCTCCTCCGGCTAAGGCTAACTCTATTAATTGGAGCATGGTAGTTTTAGTAATAGTACTATTACTAATATTAGGTGGTGGTGGTTACGGCTATTATTATTATCAGTCGCAGCAGAAACAAAATAAACCGGTAGATACTTCTATAGTAAATGTTCCCGATACGGCTATAGCTCCTCCGGTAGCACCTACGCCTGTAGATACTGCTAAGAAGGATACTGTAGTAGCTGCTCCTGCTATTGATACCAATGCTATGAATGTATACAAAATGGTAATTGGTGAATATCCTAATAGAGAGCGTGCTGAGAAAAGATATCGCCAATTGAAAATTAATGGTAATAAAGTAGAGGTAGTAACTAAAGATTCTTTAACTTTCAAAGTAGTAGCAGAAGTAAACTGTAGGGTAGTAGATACCTTAAAAGCTATTGATTCTCTTCAAAAATTGTTTGGTTTCAAAAATACAGGAATATATCGCTAAGCTGTTAGCAGAATTAGCTAAAAATATGAGCGGGTTGTCATGCAAAATGACAACCCGTTTTCTTTTGTATCTTATTGATTATCTGTGTGTTATACTGCGCTTGTGGTAGGTGTTATTTTGCAAACAAAGTTTTGCACAATTGTGTATTACTTTCTCCTGCACTTTAGCTAAGGTGTTCTATTTTCGATATCGTAAAGTAAAAGCAGAAAGTATGGATATAGAACAATTAATGCCACACGTTGAAGCGCTGATTTTCGCAAGCGACAGACCTTTAACACAAATAGAGATGACCGAATTATTGGGTCAAGCTCTTGAGGTGGTAATTGAATCTGACCGTATAGCTACTTGCTTAGCTGCAATTATAGAAAAGTATGCTGCTGAATACTATCCATTCCATTTAATGGAAGTTGGTGGTGGCTATCAGTTTTTAACTAAGAAAGCTTTCCACAAAACAGTATTAAAACTGAATGGTGAAAAGCACATTAAAAAGTTGTCTGCTGCTGCTATGGAGACATTGTCTATCATAGCTTACAAGCAACCTATTACCAAAAGCGAAATTGAATATATACGTGGTGTAAGTGCTGACTACAGCATTCAAAAACTGCTAGAAAAAGAATTAATTGTTATATCAGGAAGAAATGAAGAAATGGTAGGTAAGCCATTGGTATACTCTACTTCAAAATCTTTCATGGATTATCTAGGTATTAATTCTCCTTCTCAGTTGCCACAGTTGAAAGATATTACAGATATGGAAATTGTTATGCCTACCAATGCTGAAGAAGCTACTCCTGGTGATTTATCGCCTTTGGCAGTTAATCAGTTTGGTTCATTAAGACAAGCTTCTTAATTATAGGCATACCATAAAAGCTTAATTCACAACTGTAAAAGCGTAAGAACTAAAAGTCTTGCGCTTTTATTTTTATCCTAAATATTGCAGATGTAAGTGTAGAAAATGTAGTGAATGAAAAAGAAGGTATTACCAACATTATTGAGCTGCTTCTGCAGCTTTTTTCTTTTTGCGTTGGTTTATTAAATAGCGTACACCCTTATAAGAAAGCTCTATAGCTTTCCATTTTAAGTAGCCTGTTATCACTTCTGTTGCTACTCGGCGTACTATGCCGGGCTTAGATGGCTCGGTACTTTGTTTTGCTTTTTCTGAACTACTAGTATTGCCCGAAAAAAAGCGGTTAGTTACCCATTGGGTAGCAAAAGACGTAATTGTTCCCGCTAAAGGGAAATTGCTGAGTAGCGGTAGTAAAGATGCTATACTGAAGCCGCCTAATGGATTGCCGGATTCATCTTCTTTACTATTGTCGGCGTCTTCCGAACTCGAAAAAAAACCTTCTTCTTCTAGTTTAAGAAGTTCTTTTTGCAGTTTTCTCTTCTCTCGAAGTAAGTCTTGCTGATTGGATAGTTTCTTAGAATACAGTTTCATTGCGTGTAATGTTATTCTTTATCGTCTCCATCCTCTTCATCTTCTGTCAATACTTTAATAAAAGTATTCCCAAAGAATGTTGTGATTTTAGTACGCAGCAATACAATCACCACCAATAGCAATACATAGATGCCTAGTGTTGAAAAATAGGCTCCCGCTCTAGATAGTCCGGCCTCTACAAATGATTCTGCAAGACCAAGTGCAAATAACAACAATATGCCAAATACAATAAACAGGCATATCATTGCAAACATGAAATAACTAAGTAAACTAGAGGTTTTACCTATAAAGTTGATTTTAAACAACTTTACCTGAAGCTCTATATACTTGGTTATTTTTTCCTTAAACGAGCTGAAGAAGTTCAATCCTAGCATGTGGTGCTATTAAGAGTGGTAAATCTCGTCTTCAAGATCAAGACCCTTCTTAACAAATTTGTCTTTAAGGTTGTTTAAAGATTTTTTCAATTTGTCCATGTCTTCTTGGCGTGTTTCTTTATCAGTAGCCAATACATAACCCACAGCTATGCCTACAACAGCACCTGCAAGGAAAGAAGCAACAGTTTTACCGGTTTTTCCCATAAAATATAATAATTGAGATTGTTATTTGAATAGCTAATTGTTATTCTATACAAATTTAAACAACATCGTGTTAAGTATTTGTAATAATACTGATAGTTCTTAAAAATTGCAAACAAATATTTCTATTCAGGTCCTTATTTAGCGTAAAGTCTATTGTTTACTATGTAATCTTCTACCGTCTGCGGAACCATATATTTTATAGACTTTTTGTCTTTAATCTGTTTTCTCAGGTAGGTGGCAGATATTTCTAGTAATGGTGCATTTAGTAAAGTTATTTTAGCCCCATGTGTTTCTTTTATCTCAAATCCAGGACGATTATATACCACAAAGCTGTATTGGGCTACTAATTGCTCATAGTTTTTCCATCTATGTATATTCTGAAAACTATCGGCACCCATTATAATGCTGAAGCGTTCTAGCGGAAATTTTTCCGTAAGATAGGTAAGTGTATCTATGGTATAGGAAGGCTTGGGTAAGTTAAATTCTATATTGCTACCCCTAAACTTGTTATTGTCTTCTATGGCTAAGTTAACCAAGTGCAGGCGGTCATATTCGTTTAGTAGGGAGTGTGAGTCTTTTAACGGATTGTGAGGAGAAACTACAAACCATACTTTATCTATGTCGGTATATTCAATAGCATGATTGGCTACAATTAAGTGTCCTGTGTGAATAGGATTGAAACTGCCGAAATACAAACCGATGTGCATATGACAAAGATAATTAGCGTAGCGTTATATTGACGTTTGCTGTGGATATTGAAAAAGCATTTTTTGATTTGTAATAACTACCATGCTATACATTTGTCTTTTATTTAATAATAATCTATTTGTTACTACTCTTATTCTTAAGCACTAATGCCATAAATTAGCACCATGGGAGCAGCAAAAAAGAAAAACTCAAAGATATTACCTATACTATTAGGCTTGTGTTTACTGGTAGTAGTATTTGTTGCATTTAAGGTATTAGGCCCTAATGCCAAAAAGAGTGGTTATTTCTATGTGCGTACCGGATGGAACTACGAAGCCATGATGGAGTCACTAAGAGATAGTGGTTTTTTGAAGGATGAGGGTGGTTTTAATATGCTGGCTCACCAATTGAAACTGCAAGAGCATGTAAGGCCCGGCCGCTACCAAATAAAGAAAGGGATGAGTTCTTATTCTATAGTAAAAATGCTAAGGAATGGTAGGCAGGCTCCGGTAAAGCTGGTTATAAATAAGCTACGCACAAAGCAAGAGTTTATAGACATGCTCTCTGCTAAGCTAGAAGAAGATTCTGCAGCTTTGAAATCCCTACTTGCAAATCAAACTTGGCTTTCTACTTACGGCCTAGATGAAAACACAGTAATGTGCGGCATAGTGCCTGATACTTATGAGATGTATTGGAACACCAATCCTGAAAAAGCCCTAAAAAAACTACTTGAAAACTATAATAAATTCTGGACAGACGAGCGCAAACAGCAAGCGCAACAAAAGGGCATGCGCATTACCGATGTTACCATTATGGCATCTATAGTGGAGGAAGAAACTAACGTAAAAACTGATAAACCATTAATAGCTAGCGTGTATCTAAACCGTATAAAAAAGGGTATGAAGCTGCAAGCCGACCCAACAGTGAAATTTGCAGTGGGAGATTTTACAATAAAACGTATAGGCGGTAATATGCTTAAAAATACCTCACATTACAACACCTATATGTATGCAGGCCTACCTCCCGGCCCTATTTGTACACCTTCTCCATCATCGGTAGATGCCGTATTGCAAGCCCCGGCAACAGACTATATTTACTTCTGTGCCAAGGCCGACTTAAAAGGAGGTTCTGCTTTTGCTGCCACTGATGCCGAGCATTTGAAAAATGCCAAGGCCTATCAGCAGGCTTTAAACGAAAGAGGGATACACTAGTAGGCTAAGGAGTACTGCTGGGAGATTTTAGCTCGTTAAGCTGTTGTCTGGCAGATTGCACAAAGGTACTACCCGGAAAATCTATAATTAATTGCTCGTAATATTTACGGGCATTTTCTTTATCGTTTAGGTCGTTTAGGTATATGTCCGCAATGTTGTATAGGGCATCGTCACCCAGTACGTCAGTACCATACTTAGCCACTATTTCCTTAAGGTGGTCTATAGCCTGGGTGTATTTGTGGTGTTTTATATCCATTTTAGACCTAAGTAGAAGAATGTCATCATTAAGGCCATGTTTGGGAAATGCAGCAGCTACGCTATCCAATAGCTTTTCTGCTATGCTGTCTTTATTTTGGAATAGTAGTAAATCGGCATAGGCAAATCTGTTTAAAGGATAATAGTTGCTATCTTCTGCATTTTCAGTGATTAGTACAGATAAGGATAGCGCATCATTAGCTATAAGCTCAGATGTTGATGCTTTAAGTACATCTAGCTGACGCTGCGCCCAACTAAAATCTCCCCTGTAATAAGCCAGCCTGGCATTACGGTATCTGGCATCTTCACCTAAAAAATCCTGTTTAAAATCTTTATCTACCTGACTATACAGCAATGAGGCATCCCATATTTTACCTATTAGCACGTTATAGTCTGCTTGTTGTAGTTTTAATGCTCCGGCCTGCGCTCTTTTAGTATCAGGATGCTGTATGGCCGTTTGCAGTATGCTAATTCCTTTTTTAGGTTGGTCGGCATACAGTGCCGCCAACTCAGCGTAGTTGTTAGCAAATGGAGAGGCGTATAGCCCGGGATACTCTACAAAAAAGCTGTCGAATAACGCTAGTAGGCTGGTGGCTTGTTGTAATGTACTATTAGGGTCTTCTTTCAGCTGGTTAAAACCCATTTTTAGCTTTTCTCCTTTTGCCTGTATATAAAACGGATTAGTATTGCCTTTAGCTATTACATCATCATAAGCCTTTTGTGCATAGCTATATTGTTTTGCATTATTAGCAGTGCCGGCATATTCCATTAGTTCACGTCCTGTTCCTTTGTTGCGCTCATCTAGGGCTTCCATTTGTATTAGGGCTCCTTCCCAGTCTCCACGCTGTGTATATATCCAGGTAAGCAATTTGGGCAGGTTTACGTTGTCAGGATTTTCATTAATGCGCCTAATCAGATTTTTTTGTGCCAATTGCAGCTTTTTAGGATCATTTCCCATCCACTCTAAAAACATAGTTTCTATAGCTTCAGTATTTAAAAACTGCCCCACACCTATCTGTAGCACTTGGTCTAGTGCTTTATCTAGCTGTCCTGTTTTTATATATAGGTTTGCTATTTGCGCATTATATGCATAGGGATTCCCCGTTAGCTGAATAGCTCTCTTATAGGCCTCAATAGCATATTCCAGCTCATTAACTTCGGTAAATGCCGCAGTAAGTTTTTGGGTAAGTATATCATCACCGTTTATTCTATTTACGGCTAGGGTATATTGCTCTGCTGCTTTTGCTTCTTTTTTCTGAGCTTTATATACGCGTCCCAAGTCTATAAAAAGAGTAGCCGGAAAACTATTTTGCATACGCGATAGCACCAGCTTTTCTGCATCTTTATATTTTTCAGCACTAAGCAATACGTTCAAGTACTCTTGGTAAGTTTCGTTGGGGCTGGCTTCGTACAATTCTTTATATAAGGGTAGTGCTTTAGTATAATCTTTAGCAGCTACAGCGGCTTGCGCTTCTACACGTTGCGGACTAACTGTTTGTGCTTGCATAGCGGTAGCAGCAAGTATAAATACTGTATACAGTGCTCCTATTAGTGTTCTTCTGCAAGCTGATAGTTGTTTGTTCATCACATTTCAAATGTAAGGCATATCAGCAATAGTAAATCTTAGAGAAAATATAATTTATATATGTATGCAATCGGCTTATATTGACAAAGTAATTACAGTACTATAAGCCCCTAAGCTGTACTTTTGGGTAAGAATAAGTAAGCATATGTCGGCAATTATTCAGGTAAAAGACCTGGTGAAAAAGTATGGTAGTTTCGAGGCAGTTAAGGGAATAAGCTTTGACGTGAATGAAGGTGAAATTTTCGGTTTGCTAGGCCCTAACGGAGCCGGTAAAACAACTACATTAGAAATTATAGAAACACTTAGAGATAAAACCTCTGGTACTGTAATAGTTGATGGTTTAGATTTAGATAAACACCCGCAAGAGATAAAAAATATTATAGGTGTTCAACTTCAGGCAGCGGGTTACTTCCCTACATTAAATCTGAAACAAATTATTGATTTGTTTGCCGGTTTATATAACAAAGATGTAGACCCTATGGAACTCTTGGGGCGCGTCAATCTTCAGGATAAGGCTAAGAATAAGTTTAAAGAATTATCGGGCGGACAAAAGCAACGCTTTTCTATTGCTACTACTTTAATAAACAAACCTAAAATTATATTCTTAGACGAGCCTACTACAGGCTTAGATCCTCAGTCAAGGAGAAACTTATGGGAACTCATAAAGCAGTTAAAACAGCAAGGTGCAACAGTTGTCCTCACTACCCATTATATGGATGAAGCAGAGGAGTTGTGCGAGCGTGTTGCTATCGTAGATAGTGGCACCTTAATAGCACTGAGTACCCCGGATGAACTCATAGATAATTTATTGGCTAAGGGCTTTAAGCGACAAAAAGAAGTTAAGGGTGCAAATCTGGAAGATGTTTTCCTAAATATGACAGGAAGAGAATGGAGAGGCGATTAACCTCTCCATTTTTTTATTGTACTATATATTGTCTTTGGCTATTACGGTCCAGTCATACTGCCCAAAGCCGGCTGCTATAAACTTATCCATAGTTGCTGCTATGCCGGGGATAGCTGCAAGTGGCGTATTGGTTTTAGCTACTTCATTCATCATAAGTCTTACATCTTTTCTAGACATATTCAACTCCCAAGTGGGCTGGTCAAAAGTATTACTGGTTATCTTTTTCATGCGTGCAGGCAGCATTGCCGCAGGGTTCCAAGAGTCGAATAGTGTATTTACATCTTGTAAAGAAGCACCTGCACTTTTAGCTAATGCTAAGGCATCTGATAGTGCAGCCGTCATGCCCACTAAAAATAAGTTGCCTACTAGTTTCATGGCTGCGGCACGTCCGGTTTCTTCCCCATAGTTTATTACTTTGCCGGTCATGGTTTGCAGCACCGGAGTATATTTTTGTGCTATTTCTTGGTTGCCCGATACCAGCATAGAGCCGGTGCTTTCTAGGGCATTTTGTGGCCCCATAAACACTGGTGCATGCAGGTAGGTAATGCCTTTGCTAGCCCAATGCGTTGTTCTTTCTTTAGCTCCGTCTACCGATGTGGTAGTATGGTCTATAATAACTGTTCCGGTAGATATATGAGCCGCAGCAGCTTGCAAAACTTCATTTACAGCTTCATCATCCTTTAGTGTCAAGTGTATGCGTTCGCAATTGCTTACTGCATCGCTTAAACTAGCACATACTACAGCGCCATCAGCAGCTAATGCTTCAGCTCTTGCAGTAGTTCTGTTCCATACTTTTACTCGTTCGCCTTTACGTAATAATGCTTTGGTGAAATTGGAACCCAATAGTCCCATGCCTAAGAATGCTATCATGTAGTAATTGTTTTATTGTTGGCAAAAGTAGATGCTATACCTATATCAGTCTATAGACTTTGCTATAACAATATGTTATAAAAACAATAGCGAGACTTAAAGCCTCGCTATTGCCTTGTAGTTGATTGGTAATTAAAAATAATATTTTTCTTCTTCTATTAGTTTAGCTGCTAGTCTTCTTCTGGCATCTTTAGTATTAAAGCTGCCCACCTTAGTAAATCGTTTCAAGCCTAGTAGCATCATGCGTTGCTCGTCACCATCCGCAAAGGCGTTTATGGCACTTTTGCCGCTGTGGTTAATGCGGTCTGCTGCGTCGGTAATAAAGGTTAAGGCTGCATCAGTAGCTAGTGCTGCATTAGGATGGTTGCTTTGTGTCATTTTCATGGCTCTAAGCAATACAGATTCTGCCTGAAAAGTATCTATAGCCATGTCTGCTAGGTTCATCAATATCTCTTGCTCTTTGTCTATTTTCATCATTAGCTTTTGCACTGCTCCTCCTGCACACATTAATATGGCTTTTTTAAAGTTGGCTATATACTTTAGCTCTGTAGCAAATGGGGTGTCATCTGTGCTAAAGTCTGGTATGCTCATGAGTTCTTTTTGTACTGCCATAGCAGGAGACATCAGGTCTATCCTTCCTTTCATAGCACGTTTTAGATACATGTCTAGCGTTAGCAGTCTATTAATTTCGTTAGTGCCTTCAAATATTCTATTAATACGGCTATCGCGATAAGCACGACTAATGTTGTATTCATCACTAAATCCGTTACCGCCATGTATTTGCACGCCTTCATCTACTATATAATCTAAGCACTCAGAGCCTAATACTTTCAGCATGGCACACTCAATGGCATATTCTTCTGCGGCACCTAGTAGCGCATTGTCATGAGAGCCTTCAGCTTTTAGCTGACTTTCTTTTTCTTCTACCCATTGTGCAGTGCGGTATAAGGCACTGTCAGAAGCAAACATTTTTATCACCATTTCGCCTAGCTTATGCTGTATAGCGCCAAACTGTGCTATTGGGGTATTAAATTGTTCTCTTGTTTTAGCATAGGTTACACTAGTGCGCATGGCTAGCTTAGAAGCACCGTTAGCCGCAGCACATAGTTTTAAGCGGCCTATGTTTAAAATATTAAAGGCTATCACATGTCCTTTCCCTATTTCGCCTAATAGATTTTCTACAGGCACAGCACAGTTTTCAAAAAATAGTTGTCTGGTACTACTGCCCTTAATGCCCATTTTGTGTTCCTCTGCTCCTAGTGTAAATCCGGGTGTTCCCTTCTCAACTATGAAAGCAGAAAATTTCTCGCCATCTATTTTTGCAAACACTGTAAATACATCTGCAAATCCGGCATTGGTTATCCATATCTTCTGCCCGTTAATAATGTAGTTCTTACCATCGGCACTAAGGGTAGCCGTTGTTTTGGCGCCCAGTGCATCCGATCCTGAACCTGGCTCGGTAAGGGCATAAGCACCTTTCATCTCTCCGGTGGCTAGCTTAGGTATATATTTTTGTTTTTGTTCGGGTGTGCCAAAGTATAGTATTGGTAGTGAGCCTATGCCGTTATGTGCGGCCATAGCTACTGCAAAGCTGTGGCCTCCGCCCAAGCACTCATTCACTAGCGTTGCAGTCACAAAGTCTTTTCCTAGCCCGCCTAAATCTTCCGGAAATGCAGCGCCTAATAATCCTAATGCACCGGCTTTGTCTAGCAGTGTAGGCATTAGTCCTTCTTCATGCGCATCTATAGCAATTAAATGAGGCAATACCTCTTTTTCAATAAATTCATTACACATGTCGGCTATCATGCGTTGTTCTTCATTGAAGTCCTCTGGTGTAAATGTATGTTCGGGTAAAGATGGTTGAATTAGGAAACCACCACCTATTATTGTTTTATTTGCCACAGCTTCCATATAGTTTTTTTGTTTCTATAAAGCTAGGCAATTTTGACCTTGAACAATGTTAAAACAGCATGCCGTTGCAGGAATATAACATAGGTCAGCAATTGTCTTTTTCTATGCTTTTTATGGAGTCTGCCGCTTATTTAAAAGCTGTTCTTACACTGTTCCATAGCTCTAGTCTGCCGGGGTATAGTACCGCACCTACTGACATAGTAGTACCCCTCCATGTTTTTTCAGGGAAACTAACAGGCCCGTTACTGCCGGGTGTGAATCTGTAGCCAACCGATACCCCAAATGCATCAAACTCTGCTATACATTTTACGCCTAGTTGTAGGTAGCTTTGTGTATTACTGCTCATGGCATACAGGTAGGCTGCCTGTCCCGATAAATAGGCGCTCCATCCGTTAAGATGAATATGGTAATTACCCATCAATGTCCATTTACTAAACTGGTAAGTGGTGGGTAGGTTCAGATTCTCTTTTATCTTATTGTTAATTGTAAATGTTTCAGCCCCCATAATAGCGCCCCAACTCAAGTTTCTTTTGTTGGGTATACTCCTAAATCCTACGCCTCCATACCAGCCATATCCTGAGTAGCGCAGCGAGCCATATGAATTATTATTCCGATTTCTAAACTGCCACGATTCTCCAATATAGTCCAGCTCTACAAAGCCTATGGGTTTATGCTTGAATAGTTTAAAATGTGTAGTGCTATCCTTTGTTTGTCCGTACGATAAAAATGGAATTAATAATAATATGAATAGC
>CAYWUY010000039.1:0-26430 GCA_964461535.1 uncultured Flavipsychrobacter sp. | reverse complement strand
ATTTTTATTATACTAATCTTCTTCTACATCGTCCCAATTATTATAAATGCCGCACACCCAGTGGATAGTATGATATCTTTCATCTATAATAATGCTGTTTAGGTTAAGTGGTAGTTGTTGCTTCTTTTGAGTGAATTCTTTAGCAGTTTGGTAAAATCTATTCAGCACTTCTAGCATGTTATATATTTCTTCTTCATTGCGTAGCGATGCTGATGATATGAATGGTTGAGTGTCTTGCAAATACTTAGGTAGCTGTTGTATTACAAGGTCTAAGTTGCATTCTTTATTTGGGATGGGCATATCTTCTATTTTATTGATGCACCATAGCAGTAGAAAAATGCTTTCTACTTGCCAAGCTATTATGGCAGCCTCTTCTTGTGATATAGTTGCTGCGAAGAAAAGTGCTTGCTCTGAAGGAGATACATCAGTCCATACATCTTGTTTTTGAAGAAACTCGATAACTTCAGTTTTTGGTATTGTATTGTCAACTATAAAATTTAGGTAGGTGAGTATGACTATTCTTTTGGCAATAGCCTCAGCACTTACAAACATTATATCCTCATCGTTTTGTGTATCTGTCATCGTCTGTTTTTTGCAGCGAAAGTACATTAGTTAGCTTCTTTTTCATAAGTTTACTTTATGTTGGTAGGACAGTTAAGTAAGTTGACGGGTTTTAGTAAAGATACTATCCGCTATTACGAGAAAATAGGACTTATAGAAAAACCATTTAGAAATTCTAAAAGTGGTTATAAGGAATATTCTATATCCGTGTACCAAAGACTATTGAGTATAAAAAGGTTGAAAGCGTATGGCTTTACACTAGAAGAAATAAGAGAGATTTTAGTGTTGAGAGATATAAGCGCTATTGATGAACATAAAACCATTCAACTAATAGAGCAGAAAATAGTGCATTTGGAAATACAAATAGACCAAATGCTGCAATATAAAAATAGATTATTAGTGGCTAAAGCCAGAGCCGCTAATAATCTATTAGAGTTTGAACTTGTGTATCCGGAAATTAGTATGTGCGCTTAGATGTTATAATGTTGTCAACTATGCCATATTTAATGGCTTCTTCAGCGTTCATCCAGTAGTCTTTATCAAAGTCTTTTTTTACTTGTTCTATGCTCTTATTGCAATTTTTTGCCAGTATAGCTGCGGCTATGTTTTTAGCTTTGGCTATTTGTTTGGCTTGAATTTCCACCTCCCACGATCTAGCTTTAAAGCCTCCCATGCTTGGTTGGTGAATCATAATTTCAGATAGAGAATAGGTATACCTATGCCCTTTACAACCGTTGGAAAGCAATATAGCTCCCATAGATGCTGCTTGTCCTAAGCAATATGTATACACTTCTGCTTCAATACTGTTCATTACATTAAGTATGCCGTTACCAACTGTTACCATCCCTCCGGGGCTGTTTATATAAAAATGGATAGGAGAATGAGGATCGATGCTATTCATGTATAGCAATTGCTCTATAATTTGTTGGCCATTATCTTCTTCAACCGCACCAGATAGAAATACCATTCTTTTATCTAGTAGATGTTTGGCTACGCTGTTTTGGTTAGCGTTTGGAATATTTTGTGGTGTTTCCATTTCTTTTTGTGCAAACTTATAGGGTGGAGTATAGTCTACGGTTGAGGCGGGTGATAAATAAACTTATTCTTTATTTTAAACAAATCTTATTTGAATAATGTATATGTTGATTTGTGGGTATAAGTAGTTGTCTTTTGGTGTGGTTTGTTTTAGATTGCATGTCTGAATTTTTGGCATGTCTAACGATATTCATTTTTTGCCATCTGTTAGAGGTAAGATATTAGATTTATACTTGGCTAAAGGCTGGTATAGAACAGCATGCTATTTGTTTACTACACATACTATTGAGCCTTATAATAATGAAATTAGCTATCCTGTAATATGGCTTAGGTATAAGGTGGCATCAGTAAAGCTATCAACGGCTAACAGGCAGTTGATAAGAAAGAACAAACATTTTAAGGTTACAGTTCGCCCGTTTTCTATTACTGATGAGTTGGTGGGTTTGCATAAAAAGTACATAGCAAATTTAAAATTTCAAGCTTCACAATCTTTACAAGATTTATTAGTAGATGTAAGCAATGTGATTTTTGAATCGTACGTGATAGAGGTAAGAGATGAAGAAAAATTAATAGCTGCCGGAATATTTGATAAAGGGTTACATGCTATAGCCGGTATTGTTAATTGTTACGATCCTGATTATAAAAAGCATAGTTTAGGTAGGTTTTTAATTATGCTTAAGTATAGTTATTGTGTTGTTCATAAAATTCCCTTGTATTATCCCGGATATTATTCTCCCGAGTATCCTGTTTTCGATTATAAGTTAACTTTAGATAAAGCTGCTACCGAGATTTATATACCGGACACAGATACTTGGCAGCCATATCTGAATGAAAATGAATAGTTATGAGATTATTGCTGGTTTTTGTTGTTTTCATTTTTTCTCTTAGTGTAAATGCCCAAGAGTTGAAATGGGATGGTGGTCGTTTATTGAAATGGAGTGACTTTAAAGGTAATGCAAACGAATCGGCTGCTTTTGTGGCGTGGACAAATAGCAGCATCAAGTACAGTTGGAAAACTGATGCTATGGGTAAATTATCTTTTAAGGTAGATTGTATTTTTAATTGCCAATTGTCTTGGAAGAATTCTGATAAAATATCTGATTACCTACTTGGGCACGAGCAATTGCACTTTGACATCACAGAACTTTATGCTAGAGTATTAAGAAAGAAATTTGCAGACCTAAGTGAGAGCTTTACTGGTAATGTTAATCCAACAGAAAAAATAAGACAAATATTTGCCGAAGTAAATGAAATGAGAAAAGATGTAGACGCAAAATATGATAAGGAAACTCAGCACTCTATTAACAAAGAACAACAGCTGCTATGGAGACAAAAAATAGATCAGCAACTGAAAGCGTATGAAGCATATGCTGAATAAACAAATCGCCGAAATATTATTCGGCGATTTGTAAAGAAGCTTTACTTATTGCTATTCTTCTTGTTTGTTTTCTTCCTTAATTTCTGACGGTTTATCTTGAAGCATCTCTAGTAGTTTCATTCCAAGTAGTCCGCTTATTGGCCCATCATTACCGGCATTGCCACTAATGATAATTTCAGGTATTACTTTGATTTTATTCTTACCTATTTCTTCAGTTATTTTATACTTAGTGAAGTTGTCGCCTCCCATTGCAGATACTTGTAATTGATAAGCCTCAGCAGTGCTTTTACCAATTGCTAAAATCTTTTCAGCCTCAGCATTACCTGTTTTAGCAATCTTTTCAGCTTCAGCACCCGCACTCATTTTTGTAGCTTCAGCTTCAGCGGCTGCACGTAATTTTGTGCTCTCAGCCTCAGCACCTGCATTCATCTTTTTAGCTTCAGATTCTGCATTTACTTTTAGCTTTAAGCTAGTAGCATCACCTTCTGCCTTTTTAATGCTAGCATCTGCTGTTCTTTGTGCAATTTCAACACTTTGCTGTGCTTTTACAATTTCTTTTTGCATGTCAGCAATAGCAGTTTCTCTTTCAACACCTTGACGTTTCTCTTGCGCCATTCTTTGTGTTTCATAAGTTTTCTCTTCCTCTTGCGCCAGCTTTCTGTCTGTAAGTGTTTTCATAAGTGCCTCAGGAGGAACTATGTCGCCGATAAGTGTATCAACGGCGCTAACATTGTACTCTTCTAATACCGTTTTTATATGTGCTTTTGCAGACTCTTGTCTTTCCTTTCTAGTTGTAAGAAATGAAATGATATCACTGTCTTGTGCAGAGTTACGGAAGTAGTTACCAATGGTTGGCTCCAATACTTGTGAAACTAGATTGTTCATACTACCGAATCGGGCAATTACTTTAGGTGCTTCATTTGCTGGCACATGAATGATTTGTGCTACATCCAGATTGAATGTAAAACCATCTTTAGAGCGAACAGAAATAGTGGATAAGTTTTTGTCCAAGTTATGCGATTCGCTTCTAGCATTAGCCCAGTTGAGCACAAGGTTGGTAGTGGGTACAAGTTCTACTTTCATAGTGTATCGGTTGATTGGGTATTTGCCGGGGCCAAGTGGTTCCATCCATACGCCTTTCTGACCTTTACTAACTATGTTGCCATGTTTAAAATTATCTCCGGTAACATCTACACCTTCATCGCCAATGTAACTTATTACAACTCCTACATGCCCTATTGGAACTTCTGTCATAAAGCTTTGCTCTATTTGCACTGCCCAGGGATTGATGTAGTAGGAACCTGCTAGAATAATTTGTGGTTGTAGACCTCTACAACCACCATTATTTAAGAAGGTATCTATGTCTTGGAAGTTGTTGTGTCCGCTTATTTGAGGTCCTGCAATAGCATTGCCCGGAAGGGGTTCCCCATCTAGTGTAGTTATTATACCTACCATACTTTCTTTTACTATTGTTTGCTCCACAATTGTAACCTCAAATAGAAAGGCGTTTATTCTGTAAGATCCTGCAGTAATAAACGCAGTTTGTCTACCTCTTTGTCCTCCATTGGTTAAAAACTTTTCTGCATCCTGAAAGTTGTCACAGTCTACCTTTCTGGCTAGTATTCTACCAGTTGGTATTTCATTGCCATCTTTTGATAGTACAAGACCAATACTGCCTTCCGGAATTACTGTGAATTGAGAAAGGGTTACACCATATTGCCAAGGCCAAAGAAACCAATACAATCCGGGAGCTAGTGTTTGTGCTTGAAAACCAGCCTCTCCTTTTGTAGCTACTATTCTGCCATCGGGTAACCTGTGCTTACTAGATAGCGTAAATTTTTTGGTAATCAATCCTATACTGTTTTCCGGTATAATTACCATTCCGAAAAAGAACCTTAGTATTATTTTATACATAGAAGCGCATAAAACCAATACTATCAGCCAGCCATAGCTGCTGAAAAATGTACCCATTGTCATTGTTGTTTGTTTTTATAAGTGAATAATGAAAATATGCTGTGTAAAAAGCAATAAATTAGATACGTGGATAGTACAATAGTACTACCATGAACTAGTTGTGCTAATTGAAAATTTCTTATTTAGAATAGACAAGGTGGATGAACCATCTTATTATGATTCACCATAGTCTCTTTAATAAAGAAGGTTTTACGGCTATTTACTGATCGAGAGATAAGGACTATTGTTTTTGAATTAATAGGTTTAATCTCCGATGTAGTGGTGCAACAAGTGTTACACATTTTAGTGGTGTGTCTAATTTTGTATATGACGCTGTAAAATTACAAATAGGTTTTATGTTTCCAAGGGTGTTATATGAATAACTATGCGATTTAACACATTTTCACATTTCTATAGATGCAATTTATGGGGTATTGAAATGCCTAATGTATTGATTTTTTTATTGCTCTTGCCATGAAACCTAGTAATAACAATAGACACAGTACACTTACTATAAATACATAAAAATGAGGAGTAGAAGCGATTTCAAGATTGCTTTTTGCTGCTATATTTTTTGCAATTAGTTGAATAGCCATAGTTGAAATTATACTACTTGCTATAGTAGTAATAATATAGGGCATGAAGTATTTATACAGTGTAGTAGTTAGTTTTTTGGGGCTGTAGCCAAGAGTAATTAGTAGCTGTATGTTACTGTATGCTTTTACAATAGTTAGTTCTATAAACATCATAAACAAGAATATGCTCATTGTAAGAATTACAATGGCTAAAATGCCTACTGAAGTAGATATGACAGAAACAATAGAACGTACTTTATTCCATTTTAGTTTTTCGCCGTTTGTGTTGTAGTTGTTATTGTCTAGGAATGTTTTGAATTTATGATTGGATGGATCCTTTACTTTTAAAACAACTTGGGTAGTTGTTTCTTTTGAGTTAGCCGCATACTTGTTGTTGCCATATTCTATAAAAGATTTAGGTGCAATAACAGAACCTATTCTATCTGAAAAGCCAGCTATGTAACCAATATATAATTCGCTATTAGGATCTCTGCCAATTTTTAATGTAATACTAAGTGTCATTATGCTTTTGGCAGAAAGCTGTGGTAGGCCTTGGCTAGGTGCAAACACATAATTGTATAGATTTAGAAAGTCTGATGATACAATAAGTGGAACTCTTTTTTGTCCTACCTCCCACATCCAGTCGCTTGGTAGATTATCAATAAATTCGTTCGGTACACTTTCGATAGGCATCTCCGTAGCGAAGCCCATATTTCCTCCCATAATAGCATAGATAGGAAAATGGTTAGACGTGATATTGCCTACTGCTAGTACTTCTGGCGCCTGTTTAATGGAATCTATTTCTGATGGAGTGAATTTTAATGTTTCTGCATCAGTACCTGATGTTTTTATCTGTTTACCAACAGTTAAGTAAGTGGCGCCTAAGCTGTCTTTTTTAGAGTTGCCATTTAGTAAATCTTCAAAGTTGGTCCAAAGTAATGTGGCAAGTAATAGTAGGGTAGTGCCTAGAAAAATAGTAAATAATGATACCCAAAGCTTTGCTTTGCTTTGAGTAGATAATATTAATCTGTTTACTATGTTGTTTTTGGCCATTAGAGTTTATGCGTTTTATCATATTCAAACAATGTATTAGGATCTAAGTCTGCTAATACAAATCCGGCGTTTTGCTTTTTACACTCATTTAGAATGAGTTTTGCTGCCTTTTTAGTGTTATCATTATCTAGGTGGCTAAAAGGTTCATCCATCAATAGCCATTTAAAAGGTTGGCATAAAGCTCTAATAATAGCAATGCGTTGTTGCTCACCATAGCTAAGGGTATATGTTGGATTATTAAGTTTACTTTTTACTTCTAGTTCGTCTGCCCAACTTTCAATTTGTTGAAGTGTAGCATGGTTTGTGATATTGTTTTTTACTAAAATATTATCAAGCGCACTTATATGAGGAAATAGTTTTAAGTCTTGAAAAATAATGCTTATTTCTTTTGCCCTAAGAGTAGCCAATTCTTCTTGGTTATAACTACTCACATTTTTATTGTCTAGCAAAATTGAGCCTTGATAGTCTGTTCTCGTATTGTATAAAATATGTATAAGAGTTGTTTTTCCTGTTCCGGAAGGGGCTTGAACGAAATGTAACTTTGATGCTTCAAATGTTGTTTTTTTATTCCATATGTCTGAATTGATATGCTTATTGTCTTGCAGTATAGGATTTGGGACTACGTTATCTAATATTATATTCATTTTTATTGGAATGACGATTAACAAATATAATGAAATTAGGTGGTCGGCATATCTTAGAATATGTTCTGTTTTGTTGAGAATTGGTTGAAAATAGGCGAGAATATTCACTTATTATTGAAAATCTGTATTTTATAAGCCAAATATTATTGCTATCTTGCAAGGGTATTATAAATAAATGTTAATAGCTGTTCCCAACTTAATTTGGTAATAGTTAGTCTTTTATAATTAGGTAACCATATATAATCTCATAATATACTAACCGATATATGAAACACACGCTACGGTTTTTATTTTTGATGACATTTACCCTATTGTCATTATTGCCATTAGTATCTAAAGCCAACCATATAAGTGGTATGGATTTAAGTTATACTCACGTAAGTGGTAATACTTATAGAATTAAGTTAACAGTATACGGCGTGTGCTCTAATGAGGCTGCATATACGGCCTTACCTACTAATAGACCTAGAATATGTATTTATAATGGAGATGCGTTTGTAGCTACCGATACCCTAGATTTACTAGGAGAGGGTACAGAGGTAACCCCGGTATGTCCTACGCAAGCTACAACTTGTACAGACCTTACTTCTACAGTAGAGGGTATTAAGAAGTTTGAATTCGTTAGTGAATATACACTTCCGTCAGCTTCGCAATATTGGAGATTTGTATTCAATGGTGGTTTAGGTACTTCTTCGGTTGCCGGTAGGTCTAACACCATAACTAATATTAATACTCCTGGTACAAGTATTATTAGACTTGTAGATACACTAAATAACTTAACATCTTTTAATAATAGCCCGGATTTGACAGTAATTCCTACACCATATTATAGAAATGGTGTAGCAAATAACTATAATCCAGGTGCAGTTGATGCTGATGGTGATGCTTTAGTTTTTGATTTAGTTACCGGTGCCAACGGTTCATCTACAGGTGCTTGTAGTGCTACAGGCTCTGGAGTAGTTACTTACATAGGTACAGCTACTGCTGCAGAACCTATTACTACAACAACTGGTACATTTTCTTTCAGCTCATCTACCGGTCAGTTATCATTTACCCCTAACGTTCTTCAGAAAGCATTAGTAGTTTATAACGTAAGAGAGTTTAGAGGTGATACCTTAATAGGTACAAGCCAGAGAGAGATGAACTTTACTATACTTGATAATTCTACAGAACCTGCTTCTGGTAGTATTACTTCTCCTGTTAATGGTACAATTATTGACTCAGTTCATTTTAGAGCATGTGCTAATTCAGGAGATATACTTTTTAATGTTAATCCTCGTTCTCCTAACGATACTGTAAATGTAACTGTTGCAGTAAGTGGTTTACCAACAGGAGCCTCTTTTGATATTACGGGAAATGGTACAACTACACCAAATGGTATGTTTTCTTGGTTTACTGGTGGTTTAGCTGCGGGTGATTATACGTTTTATTTAACGTATACTGATGATGCATGTCCTATCACAGGTTCTAAAACACAAGCTTTTACAGTAACTATAGTAGATCAAGCTGATGCTGGTGCATTAACTGGACCTGCTTCATTATGCGTAAATGCTACAAATACATTTGTACCTACTACCGCCGGAGGAACATGGAGTGTAACAAATACTACTACAGGTACTATAAATGCTTTTGGCTTCTTCACTGCATTAGCAGCGGGCTCTGAAACAGTAAGATATATTGTAACAAATGTGTGTGGGTCTGACACTGCTACATGGCCTATGACAATTAATGCATTGCCAAATGCCGGAACTATTTCAGGAAGTTCTTCAGTTTGTCGTGGTAGTAGTATTACCTTAACAAATACTGTAACCGGTGGAACCTGGAGCACATTTAGTGGCAGAGCAACTGTTACCTCTGGAGGTGTGGTTACTGGTGTTACAGCAGGAATAGATACAGTATATTATACTGTAACGACTCCTACTTGCGGTAGTGCAGTAGCTAAAAAAGTAATTACTGTAAATCCTTCACCAAACGCTGGTGTTATCACTGGCCCTACGTTTGTTTGTGCAGGAGCAACTATTACATTATCTGATACTGCTACAGGTGGTACTTGGAGTAGTGTTTTTCCTTCAATAGCTACAGTTAACAGTTCAGGAATTGTAACCGGCGTTAGTGCAGGGATAGATACAATAAAATACACTTCTTCTACGGCGTTCTGCGGAACCTTAGTTGCTACTTATACTGTAACTGTAGGTCCACTAGCTGATGCCGGAACAATATTAGGTCCTTCTACGGTTTGTGTTGGCGCATTTGCAACAATGACCAATACAGTAACAGGAGGCGTATGGAGTGTAGCTAATACAGGAATATCTACGGTTAATACATCAGGTTTAGTAAGAGGTATAGCTAGCGGCGTAGATACTGTGAAATATACTGTAACCAATACGTGCGGTGCTACCACCGCTACTAAAGTGTTTACGGTAGTACCATTGCCTACAGTGCCGGCAATAACAGGTGGCAATACCGTTTGTCAAGGTAGTACAGTTACTCTATCTAATACCACTACTGGTGGTACTTGGAGTAGTAGTAATGCTACTGTAGCTTCAGTTGGTTCTGGTAGTGGTATAGTTTCAGGTATTGTTGCAGGTTCTGCTACCATTACTTACTCAGTAACTAATTCTTGTGGTACAGCAGGGGTAACTACTCCAATGACAGTTATAACAATAGGTGGTGCCGGACCAATAAGTGGTACTAATAGTATGTGTCAGGGAGAAGCGTCATTATTTTCTGATACTGCGTCTGGTGGAACTTGGTCGGCTGCCTTTGGTACAATTGCTACTGTAAACGCATCAGGTTTAGTAACAGGCGTTAGCGCCGGTGTAGATACTATAAAATATACCAAGACTAATAGTTGTGGTTCACAAACAGTTTCAAAACCTATAACCATCTTGCCATTACCTAATGCAGGAGTAATCAATGGGTCTTCTAATGTTTGTTTAGGTTCAACAATAACTTTAACAGATACGGCATCTGGTGGTGTATGGTCTGTTAGTAACAATAATGCGAGCGTATCTGCAGGTGTAGTAACTGGCATGACATTGGGTATAGATACAGTTAGTTATACGGTTTCTAACTCTTGCGGAACTGCTGTAGCTGAAAAAATCATAAATATTATAACACTGCCAAATGCAGGTACTATTTCCGGTTCGGCAACAGTTTGTACCGGATTTACAACAACACTTTCTTCATCAGGAGATGCAGGGGGTACTTGGAGTAGTGTGTTTCCGTCAAGGGCAACTGTAGATGCATC
The DNA here is from genome assembly GCA_964461535.1 of uncultured Flavipsychrobacter sp. Lineage (GTDB taxonomy): Bacteria > Bacteroidota > Bacteroidia > Chitinophagales > Chitinophagaceae > Flavipsychrobacter. Next base: position 15,981 of record CAYWUY010000039.1, on the reverse strand, counting down.
AGGCATAGTAACAGGAGTAGCTGCGGGTGTAGATACTATAAAGTATACTGTAACTAACAGTTGTGGAACCTCTACTACTGCTTATGTAATTAATGTTACTCCTGCCGCAAATGCGGGTGTTATATCTGGCCCATCTACAGTTTGTGTTGGTGCTACAATTACATTAGTAGATACATCATCTGGCGGAACAGGTACTTGGTCCGCAACTAATCCAAGAGCAACTGTTGTAGGTGGTATAGTAACCGGTGTTACAGCAGGTGCAGATACAATACGTTATTCTGTAACTAATACTTGCGGTACTGCAGTAGCTAACAAAGTTGTAATAATATTAGCTGCTCCTAATGCAGGAACTATTACCGGTGCTTCAGAAGTTTGTCAAGGTGCTACAACTACTATGACTACTACTGGTTCTGGAGGTGTATGGTCTACAGTGTCTTCTGCGATTTCAACTATTACTTCTTCAGGAATAGTGGGCGGTGTTGCTGCCGGTGTTGACACTATTAAATATACAGCAACAAATACTTGTGGTACGGCAGTATCTACTAAAGTAATAACAGTAAATCCATTAGCTGACCCTGGTACTATATCAGGTGCTTCATCTGTGTGCGTAAATAGCACTACCACGCTAACTAGTACGGTACCGGGTGGTACATGGACTACAGGTAATGCACCGGTAGCAACTGTATCATCAACTACAGGGGTGGTTCGTGGAGTGTCATGGGGTTTTGTAAATATTAGTTATACAGTTACGAATGGATGTGGTCCGGTTTCAACTTTTAAAAACATGAATATTAATTCTCTTCCTAATGCCGGTAGCATTAGTGGAGCGGATTCTGTTTGTCAGGGTAATACAATAACATTATCATCTACGGGTATAGGTGGTACCTGGAGCTCTTCTAACGCTGCTATAGCTACTGTAGACGAATCGGGAGTAGTGCTTGGTGTATCTGAGGGACTTTCTACAATAACTTATTTTGTAACTAATGTTTGTGGTAATGATACTGCGGTACACAATGTATTTGTAAAACCTGCAGCGACGGTTTCTCCTATCACAGGTGCATCAACAGTGTGTTCTGGTGCTACTACAACGTTAAGTAATACTACATTGGGTGGTGTATGGACGAGTAGTAATGCTTCAGTAGCTACAGTAGATGCTGCCGGTGTGGTAACAGGTGGTGTAAACGGTAGTGCTACAATTACATATACTTATTCCAACTCTTGCGGTACAAATAGTACTGAAAAAACTATAACTGTAAATCCACTACCAAATGCAGGTACATTATCGGGCGCATCTTTTGTTTGTATAGGTAATACTATTACTATTACCCCAACAATAGCTGGCGGTATTTGGGGTGTAACCAATACAAATGCTAGTGTAAGTGCAGGTGTTGTTACCGGTTTAGTAGGTGGTATAGATACAGTAACTTATTCAATAACCAACTCATGCGGTACTGCAACTGCTACACAAGAAGTTACTATCGGGTCTTCAACTCCTACAGGTTCTTTGGTAGGTGTTGATAGTTTGTGCGCAGGATCTACAACTACCATAACTCCAAGTGTTTCTGGTGGTACTTGGATAAGTAGTAATACTACAGTTGCTACTATAAATGCTTCTGGTCTTGTATCTGGTGTAAATTCCGGTATAGCTACAATAAGCTATACTTTGAGTGGTTCTTGTGGTCTTACTGTATCAACAAAAACAATAACAATAATTCCACAAACATCAGTTGCTGCTATATCTGGTAGCTCTAGTGTTTGTCAAGGTAATAATATAACCTTATCAAATACCACCTCAGGTGGTGTTTGGACAACAAGTAATGCGAGCGTAGCTAGTGTTACTTCGGGTGTAGTTTCTGGCTTAGCTTCAGGTGTAGCAACTATCAGTTATTCTGTAACTGGATTTTGTGGTGTAGCTACTGCTCAAAAAGTAGTTACCGTTACGCCTACTGCTGATGCGGGTACTATATCTGGTTCTACAACGGTTTGTGTAAGCAACTCTACTACTTTATCATCTACTGTTTCAGGTGGTGTATGGACTACTAGTAATGCATTTGTTGCTACAGTTAACGCATCGGGTGTAGTAAGAGGTGTGGCTGTAGGTAATGCAAATATTACATATACAGTAACCAATAGCTGTGGTACAGATATTGAAGTTGCTTCAATATCTGTTGGTACTAGTCCGCAAGCAGGAATTATTTCTGGTGCATCAACTATATGTACAGGTTCTATAACAACTTTAGTTGACACAGTAAGCGGAGGTACATGGACATCTAGCAACATTACCGTAGCAAGCGTTAATAGCTTGGGTGTTGTTAGCGGTATATCATCTGGTTCTACTATTATAAGTTATACAGTATCAAATTCATGTGGTTCTGCAAGTGCTATTAAATCTATTGCAGTTGCAGATTCTGCTAGTCTTGCCTCTATATCTGGTGCTTCTAGTGTTTGTGCGGGAGCTACAACGACATTAGGTACTACAATATCCGGAGGTGTTTGGAGTTCGTCTAACCCACTGATAGCTACTGTAGGTTCAACTACTGGTGTTGTGGGTGGTGTTGCGGCAGGTGTTGCAGTTATATCATACACTACATCTACTGCTTGTAATAGTGCTACAACAACCTCTACCATAACTGTAAATCCTGCAACAACTGCTGGTACCGTATCTGGCTCAGGACTTGGTTTGTGTAATGGAGAAACTGATACAGTGCGTAGTACAGTATCGGGTGGTACATGGAGTTCTTCGAATTCAAGCATAGTGGCTATTGATGCAGTGAGTGGTGTAGTAACTGGCGTTTCAAATGGAACTGCTACCATTACATATAGTGTAAGCGGTATTTGTGGTGTTGCTACTTCAGTTGCTACCGCTTCTGTGAATAGTATACCTGTAGCTGGTTCAATATCCGGATCTTTGGCAGTGTGTGCTTCTGCTCCTTCTACATTTACAGCAACGGTGCCTGGTGGTACTTGGAGCTCTAGTAATACATCTATAGCTACAGTTAACAGTCTTACCGGTGAAGTTTCCGGTGTTTCAAGTGGTTCAGCCGTTATTAGTTATTCTGTGTCTAACAGCTGTACTACATCAGTTGCAACTACTCCTGTAAATGTGACTACATTCCCTAATGCAGGTATTATAACTGGTCCATCTTTAGTATGTGTTGGTTCTACAGTTACATTAGTTGACACTGTGTCAGGTGGTACTTGGAGCTCAGGAAATAATGCTTTAGCTACAGTTAATGCTAGTGGTATTGTTACAGGTGTTGCTTCGGGTGTTGTTAATATATATTACTCTGTTAGTAATGAGTGCGGTTCTACAAACGCAACAGTATCATTAAATGTTACTACTGCCCCAGTAGTTAATCCTATTACCGGAGCAAGTGTTCTATGTCCAGCTACAACTATTTCTTTATCTACTACCACATCCGGCGGTACATGGTCAAGCACTAATACTTCAGCAGCTACAGTTAACGCTGCTGGAGTAGTATTTGGTATAGTAGATGGAACAACAACCATTAGTTATGCTGTAGTAAATACATGTGGAACTACTGCTGCTACCAAGTTAATAACTGTAAATCCATCTGCTACAGCTGGTGCTATTACAGGTGCTGATTCAGTATGTTCAGGTACTTCAGCTACATATACAAGTACAATTACCGGTGGTGCGTGGTCTGTTAGTAATCCTTCAGTAGCTACAATAAATGCAGCTTCTGGTTTGTTAAGTGGTATAACTAGCGGAAGCGTAATACTAAGTTATACTGCTACAAATAGCTGCGGAACCGGTACCTCTACTAAAACTGTTAGAGTTGTAACTACTCCTACTGCTGCGGTATTGTCAGGCTCGTCTGAAATATGCGCAGGTGGAACAACAACTATGTCTGCATCAGTTGGTGGTGGTAGCTGGTCTAGTAGTAATACAGCAATAGCTTCAATAGATGCTTCTGGCTTAATCAATGGTATTACTCCGGGTGTTGTTAATATAAGTTACACCTTAAGTAATGCATGTGGCAATACTACAGCTACTAGAGTATTTACTGTGTCTACTTTACCTTCTCCTGGCTTAATCACTGGCGTTACTGATATATGTGAAGGAACATCTACAGTATATACTCAAACTATAGCAGGTGGTACCTGGAGTTCAAGTAATACGGCTATAGCAACTGTATCATCTACCGGTACCGTACATGCAGTTAGTCAAGGTTTTGCAATAATATCTTATACAATAATAAATAGTTGTGGCACTGCTGTTGCAACGGCTAATGTTACAGTTAATCCTGCGCCAAATGCAGGAACATTATCAGGAACATCAACATTATGTGTAGGTGGCGGTGCTACTTATTCTAGTACAGTGTCGGGTGGAACTTGGTCAAGTAGTAATCCTTCGGTTGTAGCTATTGGAGCAACAACTGGTGTTGCTACATCATCATCTGTGGGATTAGCTACGCTTACTTATACTAGTACGAATACTTGTGGTACTGCAATAGCTACTATGCCTGTTTCGGTTAATGCATTACCTTCTGCCGGTGTATTAACTGGTACTACTAGTATTTGTGAAGCTACAACTACTACTTTGTCTTCATCTTTATCGGGTGGTATTTGGTCTAGTAGTAACATTGCTGTTGCTACCGTAGATACAGCTGGTAGAGTAACTGGTATTAGCGGTGGTACTTCAATAATATCTTATACTATATCTAATTCTTGTGGTTTAGCAATAGCTACAGCTGATGTAGTAGTAGCTCCTTTACCTACTACTGGTACTATATCCGGTCCTAGTGCGGTGTGTTTATCAACCACAGGTACCTTGTCGAATACTGTAACAGGTGGTACTTGGTCAAGTAGTTCACCATCTATTGCTGTTATTGATGCTTCTGGAATAGTTACTCCGCTATCTGCAGGTACTACAACTATTTCCTATACAGTAACTAATAGTTGTGGATCAAGAGCTGCTACACATCTAGTTAATGTGGGTGAATTACCAACAGTAGGAACAATAAGTCCAGATACTATATTTACATGCTTAGGTACATCAGATACTTTTAATACTACTGTTTCAGGTGGCGCATGGACTGTTTCTGATGCTTCTATAGTAACTGTTAGTACATCTAATATAGTTTCTTCATTATCGGTTGGTTCTACTATGGTAACATATACTGTTACTTCTCCAATAGGTTGTAGTTCTACTACAACTGCACACGTGGTTGTTAATACTTTACCATCTGTACCATCATTGTCCGGAGCAACTACTACTGTTTGTGCAGGTAGTACAATCTCACTTACAGGTGCACCTGTAGGTGGTACATGGACTTCTAGTAGTAGTGCTGTAGCATCTGTTACTGATGGAATAATATATGGAGTGACATCAGGTAGTGCTGATATTTCGTATACTATATCAAATTCATGTGGTTCTGTTAGTACTTCAATAGGTATTAATGTTAATCCATCTCCACTGGTAAGTACTTCAGTTGGTGATACAAATATGTGTGTAGGTAGCGCTGTTACTTTTACTAATACTACATCTGGTGGTGTTTGGTCTACATCAGACGCAAGTATTGCAACTGTTGACGCTGTAGGAAATGTTACAGGTGTTGCTAATGGTTCTGCTACACTTAGCTATACAATTACTAATATATTTGGTTGTGCTACTTCTGTAACAAATATTGTAAATGTTTATGCATTACCTATGGTGTCTGCAACGTCAGCAACTACAACTACGGTATGTGCTGGTAGTATAATAACATTGGTAAATGCTACATCTGGTGGTGTTTGGACGTCTTCAGATGCTACATTAGCAACTGTTGATGCTTCTGGTGTTGTTACAGGTGTTGCTGCTGGAAGTGTAAATATTAGCTATACTGTTACTAGTGGTGGTGCATGTAGTACTACTGTAACCACAAGTATATTAGTTAATCCATCTGCCCCAATTGCAGTCATTTCAGGACCTACAAGTATGTGTACAGGTTCTACTGTAACATTTACAAATTCAGTTTCAGGTGGCACTTGGTCTGTTAGTGATGCCTCTATTGCTACCATAAATACTACTACTGGTTCTTTTGAGGCTTTAAGTGCAGGTGTATTAACTGTTTCTTACACTACAACCAACTTATTTGGATGTAATAGAACAGTTACGCAAATTGATACTATAGGTATATTGCCTACCGTATCGGTAATAACTGGCGTTACAGATGTTTGTTCATCATCATCAATTAGTTTGTCAAATGCTACTTCAGGTGGTGTTTGGAGTGTATCTGATGCATCAGTTGCTACAATATCTGCTAGTGGTGTACTGACTGGAATAAGTGGAGGTACTACTACAGTTAGTTACACAGTTTATGCTGGTAGCGCATGTTTTGCAACAGAAGTTGCTTCAATTACAGTAAATGCTTCACCAACAGTGTCTGCTATAACAGGCGGTAGTAGTTCAATTTGTTCTGGTACTACTATGGCATTGTCAAATGTTACTTCAGGTGGCGTGTGGTCAAGTTCAAATCCATTAGTTGCTACAGTAGATGCGTCTGGTAATGTTAATGCTCTGTCTGCCGGTATAGATACGGTTTCTTATTCAGTTACCGGAACCAGTGGCTGCACAGCAGTAGCTTCATTTATTTTTACTGTTAATGCTACTCCTAGTGTTAGTGCTATTACTGGTGCTAGTATAGCTTGTATTGGCTCAACTATTACATATAATAATGCTACTTTAGGTGGTATGTGGATGAGTAGTAATCCAACTGTAATAGCTATTGATACTTTAACGGGTATAGCAAATATGTTATCATCTGGTACAGCAAACATTTCATATACTGTTACTGGTGCGGGCGGATGCTTTAGTTCTGCATCTCTAGCTGTAACTGTAGGTACATCACTTCCTGTACCGGCTATTAGTGGTGCAACTTCTATGTGTACTGGTTCTACAATCACTTTAAGTAATGCTTTATCTGGTGGTTCATGGTCTAGTAGCAATACTTCTGTAGCCACAATTGCTACTTCTGGTGTTGTTAGTGCTGTTGCTGCCGGTACAACCACTATTAGTTACACTGTAACATCAGGTTCTTGTTCTGGCACTGCTTTATTGCCAATTACGGTGACTGCTGTTCCATTCGCAGCTATTACTCCTTCAAGTGGTTCAGCTACTTTATGTAACGGGTCTCCTGTTTCTATGTCAGTTATTGCTTCTGGAGCAGTATCATATCAGTGGTATAATGGAACATCAATTTTGTCAGGAGCTACATCAGCATCATACACTACAAGTAGTGTTGGTTCTTACAATGTAGTAGTTAACTATGCAGGTTGTACAGCTACTTATGGTTCTGTAGCTGTGAGCAATCCTCCAACACCTGTTATATTACGTGGTTCTGGTAGTATACTTTATGTAGGTGCATTTACAACCTATCAATGGTATTACAATGGAACTGCTATACCGGGCGCTAATAGTAGTATATATAACGCTACAATGCCTGGAAGCTATACTATAGTAGTAACAGATGCTAATGGTTGTGCTGTTACTTCTGCACCATATGTAATGACTGCTACAAATATTACTGATGTTGTTAGTGGTGATGTGATTAGAATATATCCTAATCCTGCTACTTCAATAATTACTATTGATGCTCCTGTGAAAGTTAATGTATCAATAATGTCTGTAGATGGTAGGGTTGTGGAGCAAATAAATGACGCTCATGCTATTAATGTAAGTAACCTTTCTGCTGGGGTATATGTTGTTAGAGTTTATGATGAAAACAGCAACCTTCTTAAAGCAGAGAGAATTACTAAAGCTGAATAAGTATTAGTTATACGTTAGGTATATTCTAAAAAGAGAGCGGACTAACTTAGTATTTAGTCCGCTCTCTTTGCTTATGTATATGTGTGTAGTTCTTACTTTATCAAATAGTCGTTTCCGTCAAACTTTATGTTATAATGTTTGTCTGGCCAATTGATAGATTGCCATTTGTTGTTTGGATGAACAAGTTCTTCTATGTCTTTACATTTAATAGTAACAGGAACTGAAAAGTTATCTATGGTATTACTAAATCTGTAGTATAACTTCTTTTTGTTGATGTAGTATTCTATTTTAGGAATCTCTGCCTCTCTTAAATATTGATTGAAGAATGTAGTTAAGTCGAGTTGTGTATATTTTGCTATAGCATTTTCAATGTCTGTTGTTGTAACTGTGTTGTGGTAAAATTGTTTGCCAAGATACCTTAAAGTCATTCTGAATTTTTCATCATCATTGGTCATAGTTCTTACCATATGCATTATAGCAGCACCTTTGTCATATATGTTAGAACCTTCATTGTTTACTCCATATCTACCAATAATTGGTCTAGCATTTATAATGTTATTCCATTCTCCTTTACAAAACTCTTTGCCAGCCTCCTTGCCAAGTAAACATTCAGCAAAAAGAGATTCGCTATAGGTAGTTATTCCTTCCTGTACCCATTCGTCAGCTACATCTTTTACAGTTATATTATTTCCAAACCATTCATGCCCAGTTTCGTGTACTATAATGTAGTCGAACTTTAGACCTATGCCTGTGCCGCTTCTATCACTACCCAAATAACCCATTTTGTATTTATTTCCATAGGCTACAGCACTTTGGTGTTCCATTCCTAAGTAGGGTGCTTCTACAAGTTTATAACCATCATTATAAAAAGGATAAGGTCCAAACCAATATTCAAAGCAATGTAGCATTTGAGGCACTATAGCAAACTGTGCTTTAGCTTTGGGTAAATTATAATCTAATACCCAGTAATCTAAATCTAGTTTTCCATTTTCTCCAACTATTGTATCGTGCCATGTGGTATAATTTCCTATATAAAAAGTGACATCGTAATTGTTAATAGGTGAAACTACATTCCATGTGTAAGTATTGTATGCTTCTTTTTCATATTGTTGTACCAGTCTTCCGTTACCAATGCACATCATTCCTTTTGGCAGAGTATAAGAGCTTGTAACACCATTTTCAGGTTCATCCCATTGAGCATCCTTACATGGCCACCAAACACTTGCACCTAGTCCTTGACAGCTTACAGCTACCCAAGGTCTATTTAAGCTGTCTTTGGTCCACGTAAATCCTCCATCCCAAGGCGGGTTTGTTGCTATTTGTGGCGCACCATGGAAAAACACAGTTATGCTATCTGTGCTGTTTATAACCTGATTTTTGGCAGTTCCTGTTATCCAATATACATTTTCTTCTCTGGTAAATTTTAGTTTCAGATTGCGTTGTATAACGCTGTCTATAACCATGGGCTCTTGTAGGTCTATTTGCATAGAATCTACGTTGGTTTTTAATACTGCATATCTAATAGTATTGCTACCAGTAATGCTTTTATTAAGGGTGTCAAACTTGAAAGAGAGATTGTAGTGTTGTATATCCCACCAACTTCTTCCAATTCCATTACTTCCCCTTAAGGTGTCTGCATGGCTAAAAGCAAATGTGGTATTTGCGCTGAGCAAATACCACATTACACCAAAGCTTAAAAAGCTTTTTTTCATTATTTTTCTATGTTAGTCAATTCAACTTCAAATACTAAACAAGAGTTAGGAGGTATTGCAGCTGTAGGAGAACGGCGACCATAAGCTAATGTAGATGGTATATACAACATTGCTCTAGTGCCTTTCTTTAATAGGCCAATTCCTTCATCCCAACCTTTAATAACCTGTCCTTTACCTAGAGGGAAAGAGAATGGGCGATTGCAAACAAAGTTGCTATCTACGTTGGCATCAAATTTATTGCCATCTAGAGTAGTTCCTTTGTAGCTAACGCTAACTTTTTCACCTTCTTTAGGTTTTTCTCCGGTACCTTCTTTTATTATTTTATAATAAATACCTGAAGCAGTTTTTTGAGGTTGGATTTTGTTTTTAGTAAAATACTCCTGTAGTGCCTTTTCATCTGCCTCTGCTTGAGTAGTAATATCTACAACTTCAACATCGAAAACTAATACAGAGTTAGCAGGTATTTGTGGGCTTCTGTCTTGAGAGCCATATGCTAAACCAGAAGGGATATAAAACGTTGCTTTTGAACCCTTTTTTAATAAGGCTAAGCCTTCATCCCATCCTTTAATAACGCTACCAGTACCAAGTTCTACACCGAAAGGCTCTACGTGACTAAATTTAGGGTCGGTATTTGAATCAAATGCTTCATTTGAACCCAATATTCTGCCTGTGTAATTAACCTTAACAGTTTGGCCATTTTTAGCAAGATTGCCGGTGCCTTCGGTAGATACTGTATAGTATAAACCACTTGCGGTTTTCTGTGCTTTAATGTTGTTTTTGGTTAAATAGTCTGATATTTTAACGTCATCGATAGTTTTTTGCAGCTCCAATTTTTTGGTTTGTTCTGCTTTAAACTCATCGTCCGACATAACACTCAATAATACTACTTCATATTCAAGTAAGTCGCCTGGTTTCATACCCGGCATTACTTGTTTAGTTTGATTCAAGATTGAGTCAACCGGTAGTTTTAATAAAGCACTATCACCAGCTACTAGTTTCATGAATCCTTCAATAGGATCGCCTTTGAAAGTAGGCTTTTGTACTTGGAAAGGTACAGGCTTATTGTTGTTCATTTTACGAGAATCGAACAATACGCTATCCTTAATATGCACTTTGATGTGCATTTCAAGATGGTCGCCTAGAGCTGGATTTCTTTTACCAGTGCCATGTTTTACAATTTTATATTGCAAACCTGTTTCTGTGGTAGTAAATCCGGCAGCTCCTTTTGCAGCAGGTTTAGTAGTTGGTTTAGTTGCAGGTTTTGCAGCTGTTTTGGTTGTAGGCTGCTTGCTTGCTGGTTTTGTTGTCTTGGCATTTTGTGCAAATGCAGACTCACTGAAGCATAGTGCACTACCTGCAACAAACAGGGTTAAAAGCGCAGATTTTTTCATGTTTAATGATAATTAGTGCTGTTATTGATACGATTCAGTTATAAACTATTTAGTGGCTGCCGGTGCTTCGCTTTTTACATCAAGTACTTCTACTTCAAATGTTAAACATGAGTTAGCAGGTATACCTGGCATTTGTTGTGGGCCGTAAGCTAATGTAGAAGGTATGTAGAACATAGCTTTACTGCCTTTTTTAAGCAATTGTACACCCTCATCCCATCCTGGAATTACTTGACCTACGCCAACTGGGAATTCGAAAGGTTTTCTGTCTTTAAAACCTTCACCCATATTAGCGTCGAAAATTTTGCCATCAAGTGTTTTGCCAATGTAGTTCATTTTTACTACTTGGCCTTTTGCTATATTAGCGCCAGCACCAGGTGTAGTTATTGAATAATACAAACCGGTAGCAGTTTTTTCTGCTTTTATATTATTTTTCGCAAAGTAATCTTGTAAAGCCTTATCATCTTCACCAGCTTGCTTCATAGATTTTTCCTTTGCTTCTTTTTCAGCGTCAGCTTTAGATTTTACAGAAACTACTGATATTAATACTTCTATTTTTTTACCTTTTTTCAACCATGGTGGTAATTGCATGCCTTGGTTAGGAGGTAAGTTTTTTAACAATGTATCGCAAGAAACATATATAACTGCGCTGTCGCCAGCAGATAAGTAAGGGAATGCAGCTTGAAACTGACCAGACTCTTTAATTTCTTGCACCATAAGCTGTACTGGTTTTCCTCCATTTTGCTCATAAGTGCTACCAAGTTTTTCAGAATCACATTTTGCAGAATATTGAAATTCAATGATGTCTCCTAATTGAGCATTTTTACCTTCTGCATCTTTTACGATTTTATACTCTATACCTTTAACTTTTTTAAAGCCGCCATCGTTTTTACATCCAGTAGCAAATATTGCAGCGCCTAGCATTGCAATTGGTAATACTTTTTTTATCATGTTTATTTATTATTGGGGGTGAATTTCGGATAAAATTTGTTTAAAATAATCAATTGTTTCTTTAAAACTTGTTTTTGACCTTCCGCCAGATGCGTTAAAGTGGCCTCCTCCATCAAAATATTTTCTGGAAAAACTACTTACATCAAAGTTGCCTTTACTGCGAAATGACAATTTTACTTCATCATTTCTTTCTGTAATAAGGGTTGCGAAAGATATATTTTTTATACTTAATGGATAGTTTACAAGTCCTTCTGTATCTCCGGTCTTTACGTTGAACAAACCCATATCTTTTTTAGATAGACAGATAAGTCCAGCTTTATAGTTATGGAATAGCTCCATTTTTTCTATAAGCACGTAACCCATAAATCTCATTCGGCTTTCTGTCCAGGAGTCATATATGTGCTCGTGAATAATACTGTGTTCTAGACCTTTATGTTTTAGGTCGGCAATCATAGTATGTACACTAGCTGTAGTAACAGGAAATCTGAACGATCCCGTATCGGTCATAACGCCTGTGTATAAACATTGAGCAATATTGTTATCAATTAATGTATTGTCGCCACACAAATTGATGAAGTCATACACCATTTCACAGGTACTGCTTTTTTCTGGTATACTCATGCCATAATCCCATACAGGTTTAGGTAATAAATGATGGTCAATCATTATTTTGGGCTGAGTAGCCTCTGCTAATGGGGTCTCTAAGTGTTTGGTTCTACTAAAATCATTGAAATCAACACAGAAGATGACATCACAATTTCTGAGTGCATTATTGGCAATGGTAGGGGTAGCCTCATAGTTAACCATTTCGCTCACTCCGGGCACCCACTCAAGGAAATCAGGGAAGTCGCCGGGAGAAACGGCCGTAACATGGTGGCCTTTTTTTAATAGATAATGATAAAGACCCAACATGCTTCCTATTGCATCACCATCAGGTTTGTGATGGGTAGTAATAAATATCTTTTTTGGTTGTTGCAATAATGGAAAAGCGTCTTGTATCGAGCGCATTAATGAGTTCTTTATTTATTAAGATGAAATATTATGTATTGCTTATTCGGCATGCAAATGTACTATGAATTTTCATTGAATGTAAATATATTGTATGTTATTAATGTGAATTTCTATGAAGGTTTAATTTTTATTCATTTTAGGAATATAATAACTAAAAAGTGTTGTAGGCATTATGCATGTTTTGTCTAACTTTGCGGCGAAATATATAAAAATATGTCTAATCGTACATTTACTATGATTAAGCCGGATGCAGTTAAAGCCGGTAATATCGGGAACATTCTTCAAATGATTAATGCAGCTGGTTTTAGAATAGTTGCTATGAAGTATTTGAAAATTACTAAACAACAAGCTGAGAAATTCTACGAAGTACACGCTGAACGTCCTTTTTATGGTGAACTAACTGAGTTTATGAGTAGCGGATCAATAGTAGCAGCAATACTTGAAAAAGATAATGCAGTTGCAGACTTCCGTAAACTAATAGGCGCTACTAACCCGGCACAAGCTGAAGAAGGTACTATACGTAAGAAGTATGCTGCATCTGTTGGCGAAAATGCTGTACATGGTTCTGATAGCGATGAAAATGCACAAATAGAAGGTTCTTTCTTCTTTAGTGGTTTAGAGAAATTCTAATTTATATAATATGCCAATCAGTATAGTCCCGAATAGTTTATTCGGGACTTATTGTTTTATATAAGTTGGTTAGTAATGGTTAATTTTATGAGATAGTAATTTATGCAATACTCTGTACATTTTCAATCAAGTTCTGTTAACTATATTCATTCCTCAGCCAGTAACTATGTAAGGCAGTTAGAATTGGATTCTGACTGTTTTTATATTACTGATACTAATGTATATGCTGCACATAATTATTTATTTGTACCAGATAAGACAATAGTTGTTTCGGCAGGTGAGGAGAGCAAGGGTATAGAAGTACTAGCAGAAGTGAGTAGTAAATTGTTAGCATTAGGTGCTGGGCGCTCTTCTTTACTAATTGCTGTGGGTGGTGGCGTTATTACTGATCTGGCAGGCTTCATAGCTTCTGTTTTTATGCGCGGCATGAGGTTTGGTTTTGTACCCACTTCTTTATTGGCTATGGTAGATGCCGCCATTGGTGGTAAAAATGGTATAAATCTACTTCCTTATAAAAATATATTAGGTGTTATAAAACAACCGGAATTTATATTGTTCGATAGCGCAATGCTATCTACTTTACCAAACCAAGAATGGAGTAATGGCTTTGCTGAGGTGATAAAGTATGCTTGCATTTTTGATGCTGATTTATTTGGTACTCTAGAAGAGTACTCGCTTGACGATTTAATGAATAACAGTAAGTTGCTAGCCGAAATAATAAAAACATGTGTAGACTGGAAAAATAAAACAGTATTAGAAGATGAGGATGAAAAAGGTGTAAGAAAGTTGTTGAATTTTGGACATACTTTAGGTCATGCTATAGAGCATGATAAAAAGCTGCCTCATGGTTTTGCAGTATCTATAGGTATGATGTTTGCTGTTTCTTTATCTGTGCGTTTGTCGGGTTTGTCTTCTAGTATTATTAATAGGTTGTCTTTGATGCTGTCTAATTATGGATTGCCTAGTAAGATAGAAATACATGTAGATAGTGTAATGACAGTATTAAAGGCAGATAAAAAGAGAAGTAAAAATGCAGTTAGTTATATTCTGCTAAAAAACATTGGTGAAGCCTATATACATGAAATGGCATTTGATGATGTAGAGAAAGAAATAAAATTATGGTTACAAGGCTAAGCGCAAAAACTATAGCAGGCGAAGTAAAAGCCGTGCCATCAAAAAGCTATACCCAAAGAGCTTTTGCAGGTGCGTTATTACATAAAGGTGAAACTCGCATTAAGGGCTTCGGTAGTAGCGATGATGAAATAGCCTCTATTTCTGTAGCTAAGCAATTAGGTGCCTATATAGTAATGCTTGATGCGGCTGAGTGTGTGGTACACAGTAATGGTATTGTGCTTAATCAGGATGAGATTCATGTTGGGGAAAGTGGCTTGTGTACTAGACTTTTTACTCCTATTGTAGCCTTACTAGATAAGCCTGTAACTATTACTGGAAAGGGAACTTTATTGAATAGGTCATTTGCAGCAATGTGTAATAGCTTAGTAGACTTGGGTGTATCAGTTGAGTATATAGGTGCTAGTGGTCATTTGCCTATTAAAGTCAAAGGGCCATTGCCTTATAAAACTTTAAAAGTTGATGCTTCCGATAGCTCCCAGTATTTGTCAGGATTACTCTTTGCATTATCTACCGTACATCATACTCACTTACACATAACAGTTCAGCAGGTAGTTAGTATTCCATACATTGATATGACTTTAGAAGTCTTAGATAAATTTGGAAGAAAAATTATTAATCACAATTATCAAGAGTTCTCAATAAGCCCCAATAATTTTACTCACAAACCAGAGTGTATAATAGAAATAGAGGGGGATTGGAGTGGGGCAGCAAACCTATTAGTAGGTGCAGCTATTTCTGGTTCTGTAAAAGTTGTAAACCTAAATTCTGCAAGTAAGCAAGCTGATATTGCAATAGTAGATGTTTTGAGGTTGTACGGTGCAAATGTGTCGCTTCATTTAGATAATATTATAGTAGAGTCCACTGGTGAAAAAAAATCATTTGATTTTGATGCTTCACACAGCCCCGATTTAATACCTATTCTTTCTGTATTAGCAGCAACTGCCAATGGTATATCTCGCATAAAAGGTATGCAGAGATTACATAACAAGGAAAGTAATAGAGTAAATAGCGTAGTTGGTTTGTTAAATGCATTAGGAGTTTCGTTTACATTGGATGATGATGTTTTGATGGTAAATGGTGTTAAATCATTTAAAAGCGCTATTGTTAATAGTTTTAATGACCATAGAATAGTGTTTGCTGCTGCTATTGCATCATTATATTGCAATGGAGAAATAGCAATATCTGATGTTTCTTGTATTGCAAAATCTTACCCAAATTTCTTTGAAGATTTAATGAAATTGGGTGTTGTAGTTAAGTATGAAAATTAGTCTAAATAATAGCTTGTAATGAACAGTATTGGAAGGAAATTTAGGGTTTCAATTATTGGAGAATCTCACGGTAGTTATGTAGGTGTAGTAATAGATGGTTGTCCTGCAGGCATAAG
>CAYWUY010000038.1:0-28211 GCA_964461535.1 uncultured Flavipsychrobacter sp. | reverse complement strand
GCTACATAATACGCACACCTAGAGGTAGAGAAGCTACAGAAAAAGCTTACAAACACCTGGGGCGTAGTAAAGGTTCAGAGTCTGGTTTTTTATTTTAATTGTTCAGTTGTTTTATCATATCTAGCGCAGTGCCATCTATCTGTTGGGCACTGTTGCTAAGTAGCACTATAGCCCATTTTTTAGTAGGGCTAAATGCTGCAAAAGATGAATAGCCACCCGTGCCGCCATTATGCCAGTAGTAGGTATCATCTCCGGTACCACTTATCATCCAGCCTAGACCTATAGACATGCCTTTATTGCAGGTAGGTATGGTACAAGCTTGTATGCTTTTGCTAATAGCTGTTTGGGGCATATCTATAGCTGCACCTAAGTATTTCAGCATGTCTTCGGTATTAGATTTTATAGCGCCTGCTCCACTAAGCACATTCAAATCCCAGTAGCCCGATGCTGTTCCGTCGCTAGCATATCCTTTAGTCATGTTCTTAATAGTGTCTGCTTTACCTGCTGATGTGTGTATCATTTGTAAAGGGCTAAAAATCTTGTCAGTAAGTAGTTGTGCATAATCTACATGGTATACTGTGCTTAAAATATAACCCAATAAGCCACTGCCAAGGTTAGAATAATCTGCAGTTGTACCAGGAGTTTTATCTGTTTTATATGATTTAAGATAAGATAGTAAATGCTTTGAGTCGTAGTGTTTGTAAGGATTTTGAGCATCCATTTCTTCATCCACCAGATTATCCGGCAATCTTGGAAAACCTGATGTATGGTTGGCCAGCATTTTTAAGGTTATTTTACCTAGATAGGGCGTATAATATACGTCAGCAAAATAGCGTGTTATAGGGTCTTCTGCTTTTACCTTTTTCTGTTCGCACGCCATTTGAAAAAGTAATGCTGTAAAGGTTTTTGTAATAGAGCCTATTTCAAAAACAGATGCTGATGTTGGAATTTCCTCATGCTCTTTATTTGTAGTACCATATCCATAAAAGTTGCTAGTCCCGTTTTTAATAATACCTACAGACAGTCCTACTGTATTGCCATAATCTATGTAATTACGGGCTGCAGCATCAACACCTTTGTCTAGTTCCGTTTGTAGTGGGTTATTAGTCCCGCTTCTTTTGTTTTTAGCAGCAGCTTTAGCCTCATAGGGTTGCACCCTTAGCCCGGCTATTTTACCCGTTTCATCAGCGCTTATAGATACTGTATAGGCACTATTATCTTGTAATACCAGTTTGTATCTACTTACATTGCTTTTTTGCTCTATCAGTTGGGTATCTGTTATTGCTCCCTTCCCTAACAGAGTTAGTTTCATAAAATCGCAAAAGGCGGTTTTGGTTACTTTTTCCTGAAAGCTACTATTCAGTAGCTCATATGCTTTTTCCGGTTGCTGAGCTACTATTGTTTGGTACAGTTGCTTGAAAACTTTACTGTTATTATCAGTTTGGGCATTTAGTTGTGTAGCCAAACAAACACTAAAGACAAAAAAGATAAAGCTAATTATTGATCTCATGATACTAGTATAAAGTACATTTGAATAAAGGTAATAAAATATGAGATGGTTAAATTATGCTAGTTTACTACTGTTATTTCTTTGTACACCCTTACTAGCCCAAACAAAAAAAACTTCTAAGTTGCCTAAGCAACTTATTGGCGAGTGGAAGGGAGCAACTAAAAAGGGATATATCTATGAAAAATGGGTGCCTGTTAATGACACTATGATGCATGCTTACAGCTATTTCATAAGTGGTAAAGACACCACCTCGTCAGAGCAGGTAGACTGGATATGTACAGGAGGTCAAATGTATTATAACGTATCTGTAGCCGAACAGAATAAAGGTGAAACCGTCTCATTTAAGTGTAGCACCCCTAAACAGAACTTATGGGTATTTACAGCTCCCGAGCATGATTTTCCGCAAATAATTACTTATAAGCTTATTAACAACACATCAATGACGGCATGTATTGCCGATACTTCAGGAAAAGAAATATGCTTTCCTATGAATAAAATAGTAGACAAGAAGTAGTGTATATTTTATCGTTTATAATACGTTGGCACTATACATAGAATATAAACCTAACCTATATCATATTTTAATTTATCTGTAAGCCTAGGTTCGGTTATTTTGCATAATTTCGCCATCAATTTTGTTTGAATCAAATCATAATAAATGAAAATATTAGTTTGTATCAGCCAGGTGCCCGATACCACTTCAAAAATTGCATTTACTGACAATAACTCTCAGTTCAACACACAGGGAGTTACCTTCATCATCAACCCATACGATGAGTGGTATGCATTGGTTAGGGCTTTAGAATTGAAAGAGAGCGGTGCTGCAACTGCTGTACATTTAGTAACTGTAGGTAAAGCTGATGCCGAGCCTGTAATACGTAAAGCACTTGCTTTAGGTGGCGATGAAGCTATACGTATAGATACTGATAGCAACGACCCTTATGTAATAGCTGCACAAATAGCTGAGTATGCTAAGGCTGAAGGATATGATTTAGTGCTTTGTGGTAAAGAATCTATAGACTACAACAATGGTACTGTAGGTGCTATGCTGGCTGAGTTACTAGATATGAACTATATAGGTTTTGCAGTTAAAGTAGATGTTGCCGGTGGTGCAGCTACTGTAGTTCGCGAAATAGATGGTGGCGAAGAAACTGATGCTTGTGCATTGCCGCTAGTAATATCTTGTCAAAAAGGAGTAGCCGAGGCTCGTATACCTAATATGCGTGGTATCATGGCTGCTCGCACTAAGCCACTAAAAGTAGTTGCTCCGGCTGCTATCAGCAGCGTTAGCAGCATAGTAGCTTACGAAATGCCACCTGCAAAATCAGGCGTAAAAATGATATCTGCAGACAACATGGATGAGTTAGTAGCAGCATTACACAATGAAGCTAAAGTTATCTAATAGCATCCTAAATAGTTTTTCTTAACCGATTTTTTGAATTCTTCAATATATGATTTTAGTATTAGCAGAGCATTCGCAAGGTACCTTCAAAAAGAAGTCGTTTGAGGCAGTACAATATGCTGCTCAAATAGCAAAACAATTAGGTACTTCAGTTACTGCAGTAGCAGCAGGAAATATAGCTGCTTCCGAATTACAATCATTGGGTATCTATGGTGCACAAAAAGTATTGCACATAGCTGATGCTCGTTTAGATAATTTTAGTGCAATGGCTTATACTCGTGTAGTATTGGCAGCAGCACAGCAAGTAGGTGCCAAAGTTATCATTGGTTCTCACGATACCACTGGTAAGGCTGTATTACCACGCGTAGCAGCTCGTTTGCAAGCGGGCATGGCTGCAGGTGCAGTTGGTTACCCTGATACAAGCAATGGTTTTACTGTAAAGAAAAATGTATTCTCTGGTAAGGCATTTGCTTATGTAAACATTACTAGCGATGTTAAGGTTATATCACTTATGCCTAATACTTTCCAAGTTGTAAAAGGAGAGGGTAGCGCAGAGGTGGCAACACTAGATGTAACATTTGGTGATAAAGATTTTGCAGTACAAGTAAAAGAAATTAATAAAGCTAGTGGCGATGTTCCATTGTCAGAAGCTGAACTAGTTGTTTCTGGTGGTCGCGGTATGAAAGGCCCAGAAAACTGGCATTTATTAGAGAGTTTAGCTAAAGAACTTAGCGCAGCTACTGCTTGTTCTCGTCCGGTTGCCGATTCTCATTGGCGTCCTCACCACGAGCACGTGGGACAAACTGGTGGTACTATCCGTCCTAATTTGTACATAGCTATTGGTATATCTGGTGCTATACAGCACTTAGCTGGTGTTAATGGTTCTAAAACTATTGTTGTTATCAACAAAGATCCTGAAGCACCATTCTTTAAGGCTGCTGATTACGGCGTAGTTGGCGATGCGCTTGAGATTTTACCAAAACTTACAGACGCAGTTAAGAAGTTTAAGGCTAGCCAAAACTAGTAGTACACTTTATACAGCATATATAAAAGATAAAAGCGAGTCTAATGGCTCGCTTTTATCTTTTATTACTTATGTTAGAATAGCTTTTTATTCTTTTTAATAGACTGTATATAGTGTGTTACATCCGGTGAGGCTTTAACTATCAGTACCATAGCCACATATACAACGGTAATGGCTATGCTTCTTACTACACCGTCTACTAATGGTTGTTGTATTACAGGCATGAAGTAACCAACAGCTATACCAGGTAAAGCTGCTACAACCACTTTAAGCGTATTTACAGAAAATGGTTGCATGTCTAGCTTCAGTTTTACGTAATAGTATTTGGCAAAGTTGAAGAGTATAAATACGGCACTGGTGCATGCTGCTGCACCCATAACACCATACTTGGGAACAAATATTTTAATAGACCCAAACAGAATAGCCAATAGTATAAATGACAGTACCACATTGAATTTGTAAAACTTAGCTATCGACAGCACGGCATCATTCATTCCGGTACATAAATCTGCTAGTCGGCCGGCTAGCAAAATCAAAAATACCATTACCATATCATCATACTTGTGCTTCAATAGCTCTAGTACATTGTGCAAATTGCAACTTATAATCAGTGCCATAAGTACGGTGGCTACAGTAATATTGATAGACGATCTAGTGAAGATTTCTTTTGCTTTTACCATGTCTTTATTAGCAAAAGCCTGAGATAATACATTCACCGTAGAGTTAATCATAGCCTTTGATGGTATTTGCAAAAAGGAAAGTAGCACTAGCGTATTGCTATACACTGCTACTGCATTAATGCCATTTGGGTCATAGTAGGGTAGTAGCGCCACGTCTAGGCTATTCATTAATAGCAATGCTGTGGTTAGCAAAAAATGCGAGGCAGAAAAGTCTATCAACTCTCTATATTCTTGTTTGCTAAAGGCGTTCAGTTGTAGGCTTATACCAAATTTTCCGCTTTTGTAAGACACATACAGCATTGAAAAGAAGCTGATAAATAAGGCCAGCACAGTCCATATAATAAACTGGTCAAAGCTTATTTGCCCGGCTATAAACAAGAATAGGATAGCAGCATTTATTACCCTAAGTATTATTTCTCGTATAAATGCACCTAAGGCTACTTTCATTTGTGTTCCCATAAACTGTTCTAGCATTATTTGCATAATAAATAGTACAGTATATAGTGGCAGCCACACATAAAACTGAGAAATGTAAGGTCTGTCTACTGGTTGGTAATGATTGAGTATCTGTTCTTTAAAAATAAAGTAGGGTATAAATAATAGTATAGTTAGTAGTATTGGTATACCAAAGCATATACTCAATAGCATATTTCGCTTTTTACTATCGTTAGTATAATGGTGTATATACACCACTAACGAATAGTTTAATCCAGCCAACAATAGTTGAGATAGCAAAACCGCATTATTAGTAAAGTTGCGCGAGAAGCCCAGCTCATGCTTAGGTATGTGTAGAGAGGAATACCACACTACAAACATCCCCAATGCTGCCCCGGCAAAGGTTACTAATGAAGTTTTTATAGACTGTCTGAAAACTATTCCCAAAGTATGTGTTGTTTTATTAGGCTGTGTTTTTATAAAAGTATGGCTCTGTATGCCGCTACAAATGCTTCTTTAGAAAAGTGCGCTGCGGCATAGTTATAATTGGCATTGCTTATTTCTTCCAGTAATGTCCTGTTATTTTGTAATTCTTTTAGGTACGCTACCGATGTGTTTATTACCGCTTCATCATTGGTATGTTCTGTTACTAGCAGTCCATTTATGCCATGTTTTAGATGCTCTGTTATACCGTCCACAGCAGTAGAAACAATGGCTACACTACAGCTCATTGCCTCCATAATAGCCATAGGAAAGCCTTCGAAGCGCGATGTAAGTAATAATACATCCATGCTGTGGTGCAGTTCATATATTTTGTTTTCATCGCTAATGCTGCCTAGCCAGTGTATATCTTTTTGTATATCAGAGGGCAATTCAGCTTCAAAGCTCCCTGCTAAATAAAAATCAATAGCTAATTGTTGCGCTTTACATTGGCGAATGATTTCAAACATAGCTTCTAATCTTTTCTGATATCCGCCTCTACCTACATAATACACTTTTAAGTTATTGCTACGCTTTTTAGTTTGTTTTGGAGGCAGTGGCACGCAGTTAGTTATTACCTGTAGCTTATTTTTATAGCTAGTTTCTAGACCTATGTTGTCATAAAATTTGTAGATATCTTGTCTCAGTATTTCTGATATCGTAATTCTAGTACTGATGTATTTGATATACGGAAAGGTAACCTTCGCAAACTGTAGGTTAGAGTTATGTATAAGCTCTACTTTTTTTATGTTACTTTTTAAGTGCGGAAATAGCTTATAAGCAAAGTTGCACTGACCATTAAAAACTACGGCCTGCTTTTTTTGTCTATTTATATATTGTGCACATATGCCCCTGTATATAAGGTTGGCCCAGTATATATACTTATTATCTGTCCACTTATATATGCGCTTAATGGTTACGTTAGGCTTTTCAAACAGGTGCAGTAGACCACCATCTTTAGGGTCGCGTGTAAAAAAGATGATTATTTTTTTATCAGACAATGCATCTACTATATTACCATTTACCTTTTCTGCACCACCTATACAGTAAGAAGGAAAAAAAAGAAAGTAATCGTATTCAGCCTCAAGTGGTTTTAACAAGGCTATTAACTTCCCTAGTAATACAAAGGGAAACATTATAGCTGTTTCAATATTTCTCTTGATATTGATAAAAAATATAGGCTTCATTGCTTTGCAAATGTCACTAATATCCTCATAATATCAAATAAACCTATCCATCATATTCTCGCTTCCTAGTTGTTTAGTAGGTAAGACAGAGACATAAACAGTTTATTAAATACACCTTTTTGTAGTAGGCTTGCAGGAATCTTGCTTTGATGTGCTATTATTTTAGCTACATATTTGGGCACTTCAGCATCAGGGTAGTAATTATATATTTCAGCTATATCGCGGATATTCAGATTTCTAAATAAGCGCCACCAGGCATCATAAATAAGCACATGGTTAGCTTCTTTTATCTTGTGTTTTTTCAGTATGTAGAAAAACTCCGGTATCATTATATTAGGGTTTCGAAGGCAGCTATTGGTCATCTGCGATTCGTTGTAGCTAATATTTACTAGGTGTGCAGGTATATAAGTAGCCGGTTCTTTTTTTAGCATACTTATGTAGTATTCCACGTCTACATACCATTTTAGGTGCGCTTCATACAGGTCCTTCACACTACTATGCACCATCAGTACGCTTGGCGGACCAAAGTAATTATCGGCTAGCAGTAGGTATGGATTTTTTAAAATTTGTTCTACATGGCTTTTAGAAAGAGTGGGAACCGGAATTACTTTACCGTCAGATTCATTTACTTGATTTCTGGCCGAGTATATAAAGCGTTTACCTTGTGTAGTAGCTGCATAAAATTGAGCTAATGCATCAGGCGTTGCTAGCCAGTCATCGTCATGTATCATCTTTAGCCATTCGCCTTTGGCCATGCTCTGGCATATATTCCAGTTTTCAGCCATGCCTACAGCCGGAACATTTTTGTGGTAGGTTATTGGCAGTTTATCTTTATAAGTAGCTACAAAATCTTTTACTATACTTGTTTCACTATTGTCTGTTATCATTATATCATAGTCAGTAAAGGTCTGCTCAGATATACTCTTGAGCAATCTTTCTAAGTACGATACTCTGTTATAAGTAGTGATACAAATTGTAATTTTTGTACTCATATATGTCGCAGCTTATAGCTTTACAGCGCTTTAGCCCTTGTTATATAATTATGTTGTAGTTTGGTTTACCTTACCAAAGTAAAGTCTCCTTTCATATCGCCTGCACCAGTACCTTCTCTCTTAAAAGTTATTAGGTAGTAGTAGGTGCCAATTTCTTGAGGAACACCGTTATATTTTCCGTCCCATCCATCGGTAATGCTAGTGCCGGAATAGATTACATTCCCCCATCTGTTATATACAAAGAATTTAAAATCGCTGTACATAGATAATGTTCCACCCACTTGTAGTATATCGTTTCTGCCGTCGTCATTAGGCGAAAAGGCGTTAGGTATCCAAAGGTCGCATGGCTTAAAGTTGATGTTTACAGCATCAGTAGCTACACCACACACGTTAGTTACTCTAGCCCAGTAGGTGCCAGGGGTGGTTATTGCTACGTTACTTTGTGTGCTGCCATTGCTCCAAAGGTAGTTGGCGTCGTCACCGTTTACATAATAGTTCAGTACAAAGTCATAACACACGGTAGTGTCTGGTCCCAGGTACACTTTAGGGTCTCTAACACGTTTTATATACACAGTATCTGTACTCACACATCCGTTATCAGTAACAGTTACACCATATGTGCCGGCTTCTGTAACGGTAAGTATAGGTGTAATGTTTCCGGTACTCCATATAAAAGTAGATGTAGCTGTACCTGTAAGGTCATAGGTAATACTAGTGCTGTCGCATATCACGGTATCAGGCCCCAAGTAAGCATTAGGAAATGCCTTATAAACAACATTAATGTCATCGCTATTGCTACAGCCATTTTCCGTTACAGTTAGTGTATAGGTTCCCGGTGTGGTCACGGTTATTTTATCTGTACTAGCTCCGGTGCTCCAAGCAAAGGTAGCAGTAGCACCATAAGTAGTAGACGATTGTAATGTTAGTGGTATGCCTGCACAAGCACTAAGGTCGGTGCCGAGAGTAACTGCTGGTATAGGCTTTATGGTAACTACTATAGTATCTGTAGCTACACAAGTATTATCCCTGGAATAAAACCAGTAGGTGCCTGCTGAGTTTACTGTAATACTATTGCCGGTAGCACCTGTACTCCAGTTGTTTACAGAGCTAGCTGTAGTAATAGCAGACAACACAAGCGTTTTACCCTGACATATAGCAGTATCTCGCCCAAAGTTTACATACGGACTAGGCAGGTAGTTAATGGTCATGGCATCTCTATAGGTACATCCATTCAGGTTCATCTGTAGCCAGTGTATACCCGGTGTAGTTGCTGTTACACTTACAGTAGTATCTCCTGTATTCCACAAATACTTTACGCCACTATAGGTAACATCCGGTTGCAGCAGCACCGGATTATAGTTGCACAAAGTAGTATCTGGCCCTAAGCTAAATACAGGTTGTGGTCTAAAGCCCAATCGTAGTGTATCGTAGGCAAAGCAACCCCCATTTATGGCTATTACTGTGTAGGTATCTGCTACGGTAAATAATACCGAAGTGTCAGTAAGTCCTGTGCTCCATATTATCTCAGCTCCGGTTGGTATATGTGCATTTATTCTTACAGAATCTCCTGGGCATATGACGGTATCGCTAAGTATGTTAAAAGAAAACATGTTATTGGTAACATGCAGTGTATCAGTAACACTGCAACCTAAGTTCTTAGTTACTCTATACCAATAAGCTCCTGTAGCGTTTACGCTAACGCTTGGCCCCGATGTTCCATTAAACCATAATGTACTAGTGCCCGCTGTAAACGCTGACGGCGCTAATGTGATACTGGTAGTATTACATAGTATAGTGTCGTTACCTAGAGTAAACGGTGTAATGTCAGGATTGTAAGTGTATAGTTGAGCTAATTCCAAATTGCTTAGCGAACTATGATATATGGCTATATCGTCTAGGCGACCATAAAAAGGTCGGTTACCCAAGGTATGATCTAGGCCTACATTAAAGCTACCAGTAGGTGCTATATAGCTACCCGTAAATGTACCCGCAAGGTTGTTATCAATAACTAATTCGAAGGTAGATCCAGTTTTACGTAGTATAATATTGTGCCATGCATTAAGACTTATGCTTGGCCCCACGTATAAAACCGAACCTGCAGCAAATACTGCCACTTTATTGCCTGCGCCCGATGCGGTTCCATCGCAAAGTATAAGCCCCAAACCATTTGTAGAGCTTGAGCCATTATATATAAGTATACTATTTTGATTAGTATATGGGTATACCCAGCAGCTATAGGTTAAATTGCCGCTTACTGTAGTTGAAAATGGTACTGAATAGTAGGCTTGGCTATTTGTGCCATTAAATTCGTAGGCAAAGCCTGCATTGCCAAATCTGCTGACTACAGGTGTAAGATTGGCATTAGCCATATCATATGTATTGGTGCCACGGTCTACAGTATTTCCGCAAAAGGGGTACCAGCTCACCAGTACCGATGTAGGCAATTGTGCTAGAGCTGTTTGGTGTATAAGTATTGCAATTAATAGCAATATTAGGGTTCCTGTCTTTTTAAGGTAAGCTTGCATTACTATATATATGGTAGGAAACACGTTCCCGGCTACAAAAATAAACAGATGCAGCGATATTATTTATGTTTTTTATATTGAATATATGTGAAAAATATGCTTTCGTAGCTTTCATACAATCTATAAGTATTATTTATGTTTATATGTTTTGTCTTTCATATGCCTATTATTTACTAGCTAATAAAAATAATAGACAAATGCTATTTGGCTTGCTATTTCAGTTCATAACCTTAACTTTGTTGGCTGTTTAAAATACTTTCCAAGAAAAGTAACAAAATATGAGCTTTTTACTTTTGGCTGCACCAGCTGTAAGCACACCATCTAATTATTTTCCTATAGTTCTACAGTTAGTAGTGGCTATTGGTTTTATAGCGGTAATGATGGGGGTTACTCACCTTTTAGGCCCTAAAAGAAAAACCAGTGATAAGTTAATCAACTTTGAAAGTGGTATTCCTTCTGTTGGTAATGCTCGTCAGCCTATGGGTATTAAGTATTTCTTAGTAGCCATCCTATTCGTGTTGTTCGATGTTGAGGTGATTTTCTTTTATCCTTACGCAGTTAACTTCAAAACGTTTCTTACCGAAGGTGTAGGTAAAGATGTGTTTCTGGAAGTAGTATTATTTGTTGCATTTTTCCTTTGTGGCTTTTTCTATATTGTTAAGAAGGGCGCATTGGAGTGGGAAGATTAATATTAGTGGCTATATTGCTTCAAGTTATTTTATAAAAGATACGTTCATATTTTAATACTATGGGTCGTCCGGTTCAATATAATACCAACCAGAAATTGGTAGTTACGCCAGAAGGCTACTCGGGTGAGGGTTTTCAGTTAACTATGTTAGATAAGGCTGTGGGTATGGCTCGTGCCAATTCTCTATGGCCTTTACCATTTGCAACGTCTTGTTGCGGTATCGAGTTTATGGCTACTATGGGTTCCAACTACGATTTGTCTCGTTTCGGGTCAGAGCGTATGGGTTTTACGCCTCGCCAGTGCGATATGTTATTGGTAGCGGGTACCATTTCTAAAAAATTAGCTCCGGTATTGCGCCAGGTATATCTACAAATGGCTGAGCCTCGTTGGGTTATAGCTATTGGTGCTTGTGCATCTAGTGGTGGTATATTCGATTCTTATTCTGTACTACAAGGTATAGACCAGGTAATACCTGTAGATGTATATGTTCCGGGTTGTCCTCCGCGTCCGGAAGGTATATTAGATGGTATCTTAAAGCTGCAACAATTGGTTGAAAACGAGAGCCTACGTCGCAGAAACAGCTCACATTATAAAGCTTTGATGGAAAGTTACGGCATACAGTAACTAGCATTATTATTATATAGCAATAGTATTATGGCTTTGACCAACGAAATAATTCAGGAAAAATTAACGGCAAAATTCGGTGAGCACATATCTGAATGGGAAGATACCTATGGTATGCTTGCTTTCAGGGTTGCTGCACCTATGAATCTTAAGGTATTACAGTTTTTATATGATGATGAAGAACTGGCCTTCCGATTTTTAACTGATTTAACAGGCGTTCACTTTCCTGATAGAAAAGATGAAGAATTATCGGTAGTATATCATTTGCACAGCCTTACTAAAGGTAAGCGTTTGCGTATAAAGCTATACGTTCCATCGGCTAAGCCCGATGTGTTTACAGCCACTCAGCTGTTTTCAGGTGCTAACTGGATGGAGCGTGAAACCTATGATTTCTTTGGTATCAACTTCGTAGGTCACCCTAATATGACTCGTATCTTAAATGCTGACGAAATGGATTATTTCCCACTGCGTAAAGAATACGAAATGGAAGATCCTACTCGTACTGATAAAGATAACGAGATGTTTGGCCGCTAATACCCGGCAGTCTTTTGTTAGGCATATGGTATATATGTTTTATAAGCATCACAAGTGCTTGTAGTATTATAAAAAATAGCTATCAACCGGATAATGTCAGATATAACACAACATCAGCCAAAGCATATCAAGTTGCCTGAAGAGTCTCTTCAGAAGCAAACTACTACGCTCAATCTGGGACCAACACACCCGGCTACGCACGGGGTGTTTCAAAACATCATGCAGATTGATGGTGAGCGTGTACTAGAAACGGTACCTACCGTTGGGTACATTCACCGTGCATTTGAAAAAATTGCTGAACGTCGTCCATACTACCAGGTTACCACACTTACCGATAGGTTGAACTATTGTTCTGCCCCTATTAACAATATGGGCTGGCATATGACTATAGAAAAACTATTGGGTGTGCAAACACCTAAGCGTGTAGACTATCTGCGCATTATAGTTATGGAATTGTCTCGTATAGCCGACCATCTGGTATGTAACTCTGTAGTAGGGGTAGATACAGGAGCGCTTACTGGCTTTACTTACGTATTCCAATACAGAGAAAAAATATACGAAATATTTGAAGAAGTTTGTGGTTCTCGCCTAACTACCAATATGGGTCGTGTGGGTGGTTTTGAAAGAAATTTCTCAGAAGCATCTTTTGCTAAACTGCACAACTTTATGGAAACTTTCCCTAAAGTAATGAAGGAGTTCGAAGCCTTGCTGAACCGCAACCGTATATTCATGGATCGCTGCATAGGTGCCGGTCCTATTAGTGCCGAACGTGCACTCAACTACAGCTTCACTGGCCCCAATCTTAGAGCTGCCGGTGTAGACTATGATGTAAGGGTAGCACAGCCATATTGTTCATACGATGAATTTGATTTTAAAATTCCTGTGGGCACTACCGGCGATGTGTACGACCGTTTCATGGTTAGAAATGGTGAGATATGGGAGAGCATGAGCATTATTCGTCAAGCCATTGAGAAAATACAAAAGCTAGAAAAAGAGTTCCCTGAGCAGAAAGAAGTGTTCTATGCTAAGGAAGCCGATAAATATCACCTGCCACCTAAAGCTGACGTGTATACCAAAATGGAAGCTTTAATCTATCACTTCAAAATGATTATGGGTGAGATAGATGTTCCGGCAGGAGAAGTATATCACTCTGTAGAGGGTGGTAATGGCGAGGTTGGTTATTATTTAATAAGCGATGGTGGTCGCACACCTTTCCGCTTACACTTCCGTCGCCCTTGTTTCATTTATTATCAGGCATTCCCTGAAATAGTGAAAAACGGATTGCTGAGCGATGCTGTAGTAACGCTAAGTAGTCTTAACGTAATTGCCGGTGAGCTAGATGCTTAATAATGGCAGTTGTATAAACTAAATAATTAGGTATGGCCCATAAGGCCTAATATCAAATAAAATAATAATGATCAAGTTTTCGCAAGAAAAAGCAGACAAGGTAAAAGAGATCATAGCCCGCTACCCGGACGGAAAACAGAAGAGTGCGCTCATTCCTGTTTTGCATTTGGCTCAAGAAGAGTTTGGTGGCTGGTTAGACACTCCTGTTATGGATTACGTTGCCGAGTTACTTCAAATAAAACCAATTGAAGTATATGAGGTGGCTACATTCTATACTATGTTCAACACCAAGCCGGTGGGTAAGCATGTGTTAGAAGTATGCCGCACAGGGCCTTGCATGCTTAATGGTAGCGACGATATTATAGATTATATAAAAGAAAAACTAGGCATCAGCGAGGGTGAAACCACACCTGATGGTTTGTTTACTTTAAAACCTGCCGAGTGCTTAGGCGCATGCGGATATGCTCCTATGATGCAGCTAGGTAAGTTCTATAGAGAGCACCTGACGCGCGAAAAGGTAGATCAGTTAATTGACGAGCTTAGAGCAAAAGGCTAATGGCTCATCAACTTACGCTCGATTTTCAGTTATCAGGTAAGCCTGCGCGAGTAATGCAATTACTTACTGATTCAGTGTTGATTCGTAAGTGGAGTGGAGAAGATGGGTTTATAGGTGCTAATGTAGGCGACGATTGCAGTTGGTTAGGCGGATGGGCAAGTGGAAAAGTGCTAAATAAAACTGATAAAGTATTGACTTGCACTTGGTTGTCCGAAGATTGGCCAGAAGGCACTGAACACGCTACAGTTAGTTTTGAATTGAAAGAACAGTATGGGGGTACTTTGGTAACATTAAAACATACCAACTTGCCAACAGAAGAAGAAGTTAGAAGCTATAAATCAGGTTGGTCCGATTTCTTTTTCGACCCTCTGGAAGATTATATATTAATTGTAGATAAAAGCTAATGAAGTTCTTTGTAAGCATATGGCTATTGTTAAGTTCGCTCTCTGTTGTTGCACAGCAGGGTAGTAGCAGCCTTAAGCTGGCTGTTACCGAGTTAGATAATGCCTTAGTAGCCAAAGACACAGTAGTATTAAAGCGCATACTTAGCGATCAGGTGACCTACGGACACTCTAATGGCTGGGTAGAAACTAAAAAAGAGGTGATAGCCGATTTATATAACGGCAAACTCACGTATAAAAATATCAGTACTAATGTGCTAACCGTAAATATAGATAACGGTATAGCATGGGTAAGAGCAGATATTGAGGTAGATGTGGTATACGAAGCCACACCCTTACAAATGAAACTTGGCGTATTGCAGGTGTGGAAACGTGAAAATGAACGCTGGGTATTGTTTGCAAGACAAAGTGTAAAAAAGTAAATCATTAAAAGTCTGTAGTTAGGCAAAACCAAGCTACACCGCAAAAATAAAATGGGCAGAAAACTTTTATTAGAGAACGCACATATTGAAGGTATCAGATATTATGAAACCTATCGTAAGCATGGTGGTTATCGTGCGGCTGAAAAGGCGTTGAAAATGACACCCGACGAAATCGTGGAAGAAGTGAAGAAGAGTGGTTTGCGTGGTCGTGGTGGTGCAGGTTTCCCTACCGGTATGAAGTGGAGCTTCTTGGCTAAACCCGAGGGTGTGCCTCGTCACTTGGTATGTAATGCCGATGAAAGTGAGCCGGGTACGTTCAAAGATCGTTACTTGATGGAGTTTATTCCGCATGTATTGATTGAGGGGCTTCTTATAAGCAGTTTTGCACTGGGTAGCAATGCTACTTACATATATATACGTGGTGAGTATGCTTGGATTCCAGATATATTGGAGCAAGCTATACAAGAAGCTAAAAATGCTGGTTGGTTAGGTAAAAATATCCAAGGCACAGGCTTCGATTGCGAAATATATGTGCAGCGCGGTGGCGGTGCATATATATGTGGAGAGGAAACTGCCCTAATTGAGTCTTTAGAAGGTAAGCGTGGTAACCCGCGTATGAAGCCACCTTTCCCGGCCATACAAGGTTTGTGGATGCGCCCTACCGTGGTAAACAATGTTGAAACATTGGCTGCTGTAGTGCCTATCATTAATATAGGTGGAGAAGAGTATTCTAAAATAGGCGTAGGCCGTTCTACAGGTACCAAACTATTATCAGTGTGTGGTAATGTAAATAAGCCTGGCGTTTACGAAATAGATATGACCATCTCTGTAGAAGAGTTTATCTACAGCGATGAGTATTGTGGTGGTATACCTAAAGGTAAAAAGCTAAAAGCTTGTATCCCGGGTGGTTCTTCAGTGCCTATAGTGCCTGCTAACTTGTTATTTAAAACTGCTAAAGGCGAAACTCGTTACATGAACTACGAGAGCCTTTCTGATGGAGGTTTTGCTACAGGTACTATGATGGGTTCCGGTGGATTTATAGTATTAGACGAAGATCAATGTGTGGTGCGTCACACCATGACGTTAGCTCGCTTCTACAACCACGAAAGTTGCGGACAGTGTAGCCCATGTCGCGAAGGCACCGGATGGATGTATAAAATATTGAAAAACATTGAGTACGGTAAAGGAAAAATGAGCGATATAGATTTGTTGTGGGACATTCAGCGCAAGATAGAGGGTAATACCATTTGCCCGCTAGGCGATGCTGCTGCATGGCCGGTAGCTGCTGCTATTCGTCATTTCCGCGACGAGTTTGAGTGGCACGTTAAGAATCCTGAGGAATCTCAACGCCGCAACTATGGTATTGCTCACTATGCCGACCCACTTCCTGTACCGGAAACAACTGCTTAAGTTGTTGTATAATGTATTATTAAATGAATTTTAATTTTGACAATATATGTCAGAACAGACACCAAAGTTTAAAGTAACGATAGATAACATCACCGTGGAAGTGCCTGCCGGTACTACCATCTTAAATGCTGCCCGTATGATAGGTGGTGATGTTACACCTCCGGCTATGTGCTATTACAGCAAGCTAAAGGAAAGCGGTGGTAAGTGCCGTACCTGCTTGGTAGAGGTTAGCAAAGGTTCTGAAAAAGACCCTCGCCCTATGCCTAAGCTAGTGCCTAGCTGCCGTACTACCGTAATGGATGGCATGGAGGTAAAAAATATCACTTCTCCTAAGGTATTAGATGCTCGTAAGGGTATTGTAGAGTTCTTGTTACTGAATCACCCGCTAGATTGCCCGGTGTGCGACCAAGCTGGTGAGTGCGACTTGCAAAACCTTAGCTACGAGCACGGCGCAGAGCAAACTCGCTACGAGTTTTCGCGCCGCACATTCGAAAAAGAAGACATCGGCCCTTATATACAATTGCACATGACGCGTTGCATCCTATGCTACCGCTGTGTATTTACTGCCGACCAACTAACTGAAAAAAGAGAGCACGGTGTGCTTGAGCGTGGCGATCATGCTGAAATTAGCACCATGCTGGGCAAAGCATTAGATAACGAATTTATAGGAAACGTTATTGATGTATGCCCTGTGGGTGCCCTTACAGATAAAACTTTCCGTTTCAAAAACCGTGTATGGTTCACTAAGCCTGTAGATGCTCATTGCAGTTGTTCTAAATGTAGTGGTAAAGTGCGTTTGTGGATGAGAGGCGAGGAGGTTTACAGGGTTACCGCTCGTAAAAATGAGTGGAATGAGGTGGAAGAATGGATTTGTAACGATTGCCGCTTCAATAAAAAATCAGTTAAAGACTGGGTTATTGAAGGTCCGTCAAAAATCAAGCGCAGCAGTGTAATTTCTCAGGGTCACTACGTAGATACAAAGAAAACACCTGTAATGATTGATAAAATTATTGGTCGCGATCCTAAACTATTGTTAGATATTCATGATGTGAGCGATGTAAATAAGCCACATATACATTTATCTAAAATAGATGGCCCCGCTCATTCCGACGATTTCAAGCAATAGCACGATAAAGCGGATAAAACTGATAAAAGAACATAAAAATTTAACTAACTAAACTATTTTTGCGCCACTATGCTGTTATTGCAAATAGACATGGCTCTCATTATTGAAAAGATAATCCTGATATCAGTAATATTAGGGGCGTCTTTAGGTGTGGCCATGTATGCTACCTGGGCAGAGCGTAAAGTTGCTGCCGTTATGCAAGACCGTCTTGGTCCTAACCGTGCGGGTCCATTTGGTTTGTTTCAACCATTAGCCGATGGTCTTAAACTATTCATGAAGGAAGAAATCATTCCTGATAGCTCCACTAAGTTCATCTTTATACTGGGTCCGTGCTTGGCTATGCTTACCGCACTTATGACCAGTTCTATAGTGCCTTGGGGGCCAGATATAGTTGTTGCCGATCGCACTATTCATTTACAAGTAGCCGATATCAATATCGGTATTCTATTTGTATTTGGTGTAGTAAGTCTTGGTGTTTATGGTGTTATGCTAGGTGGTTGGGCTTCTAATAATAAGTTCTCGCTACTAAGTAGTATTCGTGCGGCTTCTCAGGCTATCTCTTACGAGTTGGCTATGGGCTTAAGCCTTATTGCACTACTAATGATGACCGGAACTCTAAGCCTTCGCGAAATAGTAGACCAGCAACATGGTTTCTGGAATGACGGTTACTTTACCTGGAATTTCTTTAAGCAACCAGTAGGATTTATTATATTCTTAACCTGTTCGTTTGCCGAGTTAAATCGTGCACCATTCGATCTTCCTGAGTGCGAAAGCGAGCTGAACATGGGGTATCACCAAGAGTACTCTTCAATGAAGTTAGGTTTCTACTTGTTTGCAGAGTATATCAACCTGTTTGTAAGTAGTGCTATCATTACTACATTATTCTTTGGTGGTTACAATTTCCCTTTCATGGATCAGGTACAAGCGGGTGTTCCTCCTGTACTATTCTCATTAATTTGTGTACTGGTATTATTAACTAAAGTAATTGGTGTCATACTTTTCTTCATGTTTGTTCGTTGGACGCTTCCACGCTTCCGTTACGATCAGTTGATGAAATTGGGTTGGAAATCTCTAATACCATTGGCACTAGTAAACATGCTTATTACAGGTGTTGTTATTTTATTCACTTACAAAGGTTAGGTGCTAAAACTATAACTCTTTGATTGTTAATGAAGTAGAACAATAATAAACAATGCAACAACTAACAAATAGATCCATACAAATAGACCGCAGCCCCATGACAATGGGCGAGCGCATTTATTTGCCTGCAATAATGAAGGGCTTGTCCATCACAGTAGGGCATATCTTCAAGAAAAAGGCTACCGTTAGCTATCCGGAAGAAAAACGTCCGTTTAGTCCTGTTTTCCGTGGTTTGCATATCCTTAACCGCGATGAGCAAGGCAGAGAGCGTTGTACAGCATGTGGTTTATGTGCGCTTGCATGTCCTGCCGAAGCCATTACTATGGAGGCTGCTGAGCGTAAAGCTGGTGAAGAAACCCTTTATCGCGAAGAAAAATATGCAGCTAAGTACGAAATAAATATGCTACGTTGCATCTATTGTGGCTATTGCGAAGAGGCTTGTCCTAAAGACGCTATTTATCTTTCAGAAACAGTTATGCCTGCAGACTATTCTCGTAAGAGTTTTATTTATAAAAAGGAAGATCTCCTTATTCCTAATCAAAAACAAGGATAGTATAAAGGTATATGGATAAGTATAACATCATATTTTGGATGCTTTCCGCTATGACTATTGGTTGTGCACTAGGGGTAATACTTAGTCGCAATCCGGTAAATAGCGTTATGTTCCTGATTCTAACATTCTTTTCTATTTCTGGGCACTATATATTAATGAATGCACAGTTTTTAGCTGTGGTTAATATAATAGTATATGCCGGTGCCATCATGGTATTGTTCTTATTCGTTATCATGCTTATGAACCTCAATGCCGATGTAGAGCCACAAAAGGGGCAGCTGGTCCAGTTGGCCGGAATAATATCCGGCGGCGCGCTATTTATGGTTATCTTGGCTGGTATTAAAACAGCTAGTGCCGAAATGGTTGACCCCGCCTCTAACGATATAGGCTTAATCTCTAATTTGGGTAAAGTATTATTCACTAAATATGTGCTTCCTTTCGAAATTAGTAGTGTGTTGTTCTTAAGTGCCATGATAGGTGCTGTAGTGCTACCTCGTATGGAAAGTAACACCCAAGCCATTAGCGATCAACAATAATTATAAAATATCTTAACTACATATCATGCCAATTACATCCACGCACTACATTTTCTTGAGCCTGTTGTTATTTTCAATAGGTATCATGGGTGCATTAATGAGGCGCAATGCTATTATCATATTCATGTGCATAGAGCTAATGCTGAATGCGGTGAACCTACTTTTAGTAGCCTTCTCTAAAATGTTTGGCGATACAGATGCTCAGTTATTTGTATTCTTCATTATGGTGGTGGCCGCTGCAGAGGTTGCTGTGGGGCTAGCCGTTATTGTAATGATGTACAGAAAAGTACACTCGGTAGATATAAACATACTCAACCGATTAAAACATTAATACTCAAAGAACGGCTCCCGTGGGCTGAATCTATTTTCAATATTTGAACTTTTGAAATAAAGCATGTCACAATTAGTTTATTTAATACCATTATTCCCGCTAATAGGTTTTCTTATTAACGGTATACTGTGGAATAAAATGCCTAAAACCTTGGGTGGTATCATTGGCAGTCTAGCCATGTTGGCATCATTTGCCGTTGCCCTAGGTATCTTCTTTGAAGTAAAAAGTGCTTCATTTCATGGCCCGGTAGTAGTGCACCTGTTCGATTTTATTCAGTCTGGTAAAATCTTAATTCCGTTGGCTTTCCAGGTCGATGCACTGTCTGCTTTATTCTTATTAATTATTACTGGTGTAGGTTTCCTTATTCACGTTTACTCTACATCATATATGCATGAAGACGAGGGTATGGTAAAGTACTTCGCTTACCTCAACCTTTTCGTGTTCTCTATGCTACTGTTAGTGTTGGGTGCCAACTATTTAGTAATGTTTATAGGTTGGGAAGGTGTTGGTCTTTGTTCTTATCTATTAATAGGTTTCTGGTTCAAAAAGCGCGACTATACCAATGCTGCTAAAAAAGCATTTGTAATGAACCGTATTGGCGATTTAGGCTTTTTAGTAGGTATGCTATTGGTGCTTTACAACTTTGGTACACTTACTTACACCGATTTATTTGCTACCATAGGCTCGGGTACATCGGCAGTTAGTGCTTCTACTTATAATTGGATAGCTCTGTGCTTCTTTATTGGTGCTACCGGTAAAAGTGCACAAATACCACTTTACACATGGTTGCCAGATGCCATGGCGGGTCCTACTCCGGTATCGGCGCTTATCCACGCAGCTACCATGGTTACTGCCGGTATATACATGATAGCGCGCAGCAATGCACTTTATGCACTTACTCCAGAGGTGTTGCATGTAGTAGCTATCATTGGTTTAGCTACAGCATTAGTTGCAGCTACTATCGCTATCCGTCAGTACGATATTAAAAAGGTTCTTGCATACTCTACAGTTAGTCAGCTAGGCTTTATGTTTTTGGCTCTTGGTGTTGGTGCTTATACCACTGCGGTATTCCACGTTATGACACACGCCTTCTTCAAAGCATTATTGTTCCTAGGTAGCGGTAGCGTTATTCATGCTATGGGTGGCGAGCAAGACATCCGCAAAATGGGTGGACTTGGTAAGCACATGCGCATTACGCAGCTTACATTCTTAATAGGTTGTTTGGCTATTGCAGGTGTTCCGGGCTTGTCTGGTTTCTTCTCTAAAGATGCTATACTTACCGCTGCATTTGCACACAGCCCTATATTATTCTATTTAGGCGTAGCAGCAGCCATGATGACGGCTTACTACATGTTCCGTTTATATTTCTTAACATTCTCTGGCAAATTCCGTGGCACTGAAGAGCAGCATCATCATTTACACGAAAGTCCTGTTGCTATGACGCTACCATTAATAGTATTAGCTATACTATCAGTAGTAGGTGGTTATGTAGGTATGCCGGAGGTAATGAGCGAGCACAATTTATTAGGCGAATATTTGGCACCTGTAGTTAAAAACATGGCGCACGAAATACCTGCCGCTACCGAGTGGATGTTGATGGGGGTTTCTGTAGCAGTATCAGTAGTTATGATTATTGTAGCTTATGTGGTAAACAGCAAAGCTAACTTTACACCATCTACTGGCTTAGCCAAAGTATTGGAAAACAAATGGTATATAGATGAGTTGTACAATGCTATTATTGTACGCCCTATAGAAATAATATCAGACTATGGCTACCGCTTTGCTGAAAAGATGGGTATAGATGGCGCAGTTAATGGTGTAGGTAAAACCGTTAAATGGGGTGCCGACCGCTTACGCTTGTTACAAAGTGGTCAAGTAGGTTTCTATATCTTCATTATGGTTATAGGCATGGTATTATTGTTTACCTTAAGTTTTTTCTGGATCAAATAATTAGTAATAGCTGAATACGGCATTATGATTTTAATATTCTTAGTTCTCATACCTCTAGTTACCGGTGCTATCTCCTTTGCTACAAAGGGCGATGCTGCCAAGGCGTTGGCTATTATAAGTACCACGGTTACCATGGCTATAGCAGCTTGGTTAAGTGCTTCTAACTTTTCAGCCCCGCTATC
Organism: uncultured Flavipsychrobacter sp.; assembly: GCA_964461535.1. Taxonomy (GTDB): domain Bacteria; phylum Bacteroidota; class Bacteroidia; order Chitinophagales; family Chitinophagaceae; genus Flavipsychrobacter. The sequence continues at coordinate 6,176 of CAYWUY010000038.1, read as the reverse complement.
TTATTCTCAACCTTGGATCTCTTCTTTGGGTGCAAGCTTCAGTTTGCTGTCCGATGGTATGAGCAGTATGTTGTGTTTGCTTACCGGCATAGTTATGCTGGTAATAATGATAAGCCAGATAAATAAAGAGGTAGAAAACCCCGGTGCTTTCTACGGACTTATGTTATTGGCGCAGGCAGGCCTTATGGGTGTGTTCTTGGCTTCAGATGCCCTGTTGTTCTATGTTTTTTGGGAGTTGGCTCTTATTCCTGTTTACTTCCTTTGTTCTCAGTGGGGTGGCGAGAAAAGAATTGCGGTTACTTTCAAGTTTTTCGTTTACACCTTTGTAGGTAGCTTAATGATGTTGGCTGCTTTAATCTATTTGTCATTACAAAATCCTGGTCCAAACAGTTATTCTTGGGAAAATATAACTAAGGCTGGTGCTGCATTACCTGCTGCTACTCAGCAAACATTATTCTGGTTCATTTTCATAGCCTTCGCTATCAAAATGCCTATCTTCCCTTTCCACACATGGCAGCCCGATGCTTACGAGCAGTCACCTACTCCGGTAACTATTATCCTTAGTGCATTAATGGTTAAAATGGGTATGTTCGCAGTATTGCGTTGGTTATTACCTACTTTACCTGCCGGTGTAGATTATTGGTCTACCACTGTTGTTATTTTATCTGTGGTGGGTATCGTTTATGCATCGCTAATGGCTATTGTACAAACCGATGTAAAACGCCTTATTGCCTATTCTTCTATTGCACACATGGGCTTAATGTCTGCTGCCGCATTTACACACAATGCCGTAGGTATGCATGGTATTATGGTGCAAATGTTCAACCACGGTATCAATATTACCGGTATGTGGTTAATAGTTAGCATGATAGAAAACCGCTGGGGCACTCGCGACATGACCAAACTGGGTGGTATGGCATCTACTGCACCTAGAATGGCTATTGCATTAGTTATCATAGCATTTGCTAATATAGCTCTGCCACTTACCAATGGTTTCATAGGCGAGTTTATGTTGTTCAATGGCTTGTTTGGTGGCACCATACCTAATAGCATGGCATGGATGATTGTTGCGGGTACTGGTATTATACTAGGCGCTGTATACACCCTTAATATGGTACAAAAAACTGCCTATGGCGAAGCCGTAGAAATGCAGGTGAAAAAAGACCTTGAATTAAATGAGTATTTAGGTTTAGCTATCATCATATGTCTTATTATCTTCTTAGGTGTTTATCCTAAGCCGTTATTAGACCTTACAGCTGGTGTAGCTAATATGATGGTAAGATAGTAGCAAAAGGCGCTAGCTTACAGATAGAAATTGGAACCCGATAATGCGGGTTATTTAAAATAGAATATTGATTATTACTTTATGAAAGCAATTATTGCTGCAACGGTATTTGGAATAATAATGATGTTTGCCGGAGTAACGGTGAACAATAAAAAAAGTGTTATAACAATTGCTACACTGCTTTTTGCAATGCTGCTTGGCGTTAATATATGGGAGCTTACACAAACTTCCGTTAATGAACCTCAAGTATTGTTTAACAACATGATAAGAATAGAGCACTTCTCTTTATGGTTCAATACCTTAATGACCGGTTGCACCTTGCTTTACGTATTGCTTATAGGTAATGTTGTACCTCGTGCCGGAAAGCATGTTGCAGAATACTTTGCACTAGTATTTTTTATTCTTACTGGTCTTTATATCCTTGCCGATTACAATACCCTCCTTATGTTATTCATAGGTATAGAAATCATGTCTATCCCTCAGTATGTATTGGCCGGTAGCGATAAAAAGAACCTAAAAAGTAGCGAAGCAGCTTTGAAGTATTTCTTAATGGGCTCTTTCTCTACAGGTATATTATTAATGGGTATCACCCTACTATATGGTGCTACACGCTCTTTCGAATTGATGAACATTGCAGCTATGCTGCATAGCGATACGCTAAACCCTATAGGATTGGCAGGTATTATTTTCATCATCATAGCGCTTGGCTTTAAAGTGTCTGCTGCACCTATGCACACCTGGACACCCGACGTATATGACGGTACTCCTACACCATTTACAGCCTACATGGCTACAGTTGCCAAGGCGGGTGCGTTCTTCGCTTTCTTACGTTTATTCCATGTAGGGCTTAGCGGCATTAGCGAGCATTGGTCTATGGTGTTGGCAGTAGTTACTGCTGCTACCTTGTTGGTAGGTAATGTTACTGCCGTATTCCAACAGAGCGTTAAGCGTATGTTGGCATACTCTTCTATTGCACAGGCTGGCTTCATGTTGTTTGCAGTATTATCTGTTCATACCGATGTGGCTTGGAAAGGAATATTACTTTATGCAGTAGCTTACTCAGTAGCTAGTATAGGTATGTTTGCCGTATTGGTAAAGCTTAAAGACTACACCTACGATGGCTTTAATGGCTTAGCTAAAAAGAATCCTTTATTAGCATTTGTTACCACTATATTTTTATTCTCACTAGCAGGTATACCGCTTACAGGTGGTTTTATGGCTAAGTATTATGTACTTATGGCGCTTACACAGCATGGTGGTTATATGTGGTTAATCATATTTGCACTATTAATGGCTGCTATCAGCGTTTACTACTATTTCCGTGTTATTATGGCTATGTACTTTAAAACAGGTGAGCCCGAACTACACGAGCCGGTATCTGCCTTCGATAAGTATATGCTATTAATTACTTGTCTTATAGTTATCATACTAGGTATCAATCCTCAATTAATACTTTGGAGAGTATAAACCAGAGTAACACAATAAACTACTTCATAAAAAATCGGCTTCTACAGCCGATTTTTTAGTTTACGGCAATGCAAGAGTATAAGTATAAATTAGCCGTATGTACTTTAAAAAATAGTATTCACAATAGCCCTGCCAAAACAAACTAAAAGAGCCAATCAATATTGACTGGCTCCTATCTATAGTTTTAATTTAAAAGGTTTATTCTTGTTTAATGATTTTTACTGCTGGCTCATTATTTATTTTTAGCAAGTACATACCATCAGGAAGCTGACCAATATTTAGTTCGTTTTTACCTTTAGTAAATTGACTACTTATTAATACATGCCCTGTTACATCAGTTAAGTAAACAGTGTTCATACCCTTATGGCACTCTATGTTTATAAACTGTTTCGCAGGATTAGGGTAAACAATACTTTTAGGTTGCTCATTTATGTTTTCAATGCCAGTGTAAAAGCCACAGGTATCAGAGCTAATAAAAAAGTGACCGCTTGTATAATATCTATCGTCATCTGTATCCATATAATAATTATAACCTTCTATCCTTCCCAACTTAGGCTTATATCTCATGTGATTAGCCATTATACTATACCCATAACCAATAAGACGTCTACCGTCACTAAATCTTGGGTATACAAATTCTTCCTCATATACATCATATTCACTACCATCGCAAAAGTCTGCACTATCTGTTGACGGATAATAATAGTAATATTCATCATGTCCAGCTTCTTCTGGCATATATTTTAGGTCTACCACATATGTTGTGTCAGCATAAATGTCGTCTCCCAATACAAATGACGAGTAGGTAACAATTGGTGATGAACCAAATACAGGAGTAACGGTTCTTTCTGTTATATGCACTGTGCAGTGGTATTGTTTGGCAAATGGCTCTGGATAGCTAATAGAGCTAATTACTGCTCTGCAATTTCTAGTTCTAAATTCATCCATTGAATATGCAAATCCAAACTCGTCTCCAACATTATAATTAAAAATGGAAGACCATCTGGTATTTTTTAATGGAATCATATCAAATAATAGTGTGCCTTGTGCTGGTCGGTCGCCTACAGGTCTTACGTCAGGCATGCCGGAGTAATGGCTCACTCTATCTGCAAAATGATCTACAATGTAATATGGCCCATAGAATGTAAGTGAATCGTATTGAGGAAACCTGTATGGAAATGTAAATAAATCTATAGCTCTGGTAAAGCCATGGTTTTTACTTAAATAAAATTCTAATCCTTCAACAGCATCTATTAAGTATGGTACATCATTAAGATAAGCATGTATTTGTATCACTTTTATAGAATCAAGTACACCTAAAACAGTTTGTGTGTCTAATCGGGTTATAGTAGCAGTATATTTCAGTGGGAATGAGTAATCAAACATGGTCCATGTTTCCCCTAATGTAGCCTGTGTTTTAATTATTACAGTGTCGTTCCATAGGTTATCAAATAAAAAGGTACCGTCATTTTCTTGTATAACATTTCCTCCTAGCCAGCTTCCGCTAAATGTATCTAAAACTCGTATTTCAGGTGCAACGCTGCAGTCAATGCATTTTTTTCTGGCACTTTTATAAGGATGGTAAATTATATTCGTACCTACTGTGTCTACACTATCTATTCGAATTCCTCTTAAATATGCATCAGAGTTAGTATAATAGTATTTAGGGCCAAATTTCAAGCACTCATAATTTTGAGCATAACTGCAAATGCAGCTCAATAATACTGCAAGTAATAGTAGTTGTTTCTTCATAGTATAAGATGTTTCCTTAAATTGACGAAATACTCATCTTAAATGTTAGAAAAGTATTAAAATATTTTTTCAAAAAATAAATCACCAGTTGCTATCACCTACCTTGCACCAGCCAATTACACATCATGAAATACATTTTCACCACATTACTTCTATTAGTTAGCCTATTTGTTGCAAAAGCACAATCTATCTACAAAAAAGACTTTATTCAGTTTTGCAACATCATAAAAACCGATTACGCCTATCTCGATGCCTACCACATCCCTTGGGATAAAGTAACCCAATACTACACACCTCAGGCAGATACAATCAGTAGCAGAAATGCTATGATAACTCTATTAGAAAAAATGTTGTGCGAGCTGCACAACAGTCACAATATCCTCAATACCAATCTACCCACATCTACCAAGATGGTACCTACCGATATGGATATTGCAGCCTACTGGGATGGTAAAGAATGTCATATACTGGACATAAGAAAAGATAGCAAAGCCGAAAAGTGCGGTTTAAAGCCCGGCATGATAATTACTAACATCAATGGTATGCAGCCATATGCAGCCATGCAGCAGTATCTACCTACCTACACCCCTCAGTACACACAGGCTATGCTACAGTATGCCCTAAATTTTGCAGTATCAGGCACTCACCATGCAGAAAGAGCCATAACTGTTCAGCTAGAAAAAACGAGACAAACCTTTTATCCTGATAAACAAACTGTAGCATACCCCGAAGCACCCCTTACTGCCAAATGGCTAAATGCACATACGGCATATCTAAAGCTGAACAACTCCATAGGCAATACCGATATGATACCCGCTATGGATAGTATTATCGAAAGCATGATTACAGCCAAGTACTTTGTGCTAGACCTTACCGAAACACCTAGCGGTGGCAATTCTACAGTAGCCCGAGCCCTCATGGGGCATTTTGTAGATACTACTATGGCTTACCAGGCACATAGCTACAACGAACTGCCATATAATACTATAAAACATTGGGTTGAGTACGTAAGTCCTAGAGGTAAACAATTTAAGGGTAAAGTATATGTATTGGTGGGCTATTGGACGGGTAGCATGGCAGAGGGAACGGCTATAGGCTTCGATGCTATGAAGAAGGCAACAGTAATAGGTACCGATATGGCACACCTTATAGGTGCCGTTAGCAATTATACCCTAGACAATACGCACATACCCTTCCAAATAGCCACCGAAAGGTTATACCACATCAATGGCATACCCCGAGAATCCTACAAGCCCAAAGTATATACCCATCATACAAATGAAACTTGGTTGGCTTTACAAGGGTATATTGCTAAGTAAAATTTCCTAGCAGTATTTTTGAAATAATGTAAATAATATTAACCTTTCTAAGTTAAAGAAGCTAATTAGGTCGCGTTATATTAAATGGGGAGAAATATTTATTCTAATCAGTAAATGAAAGTGTAACAGGAAGGACTCTCTCTGAAAAAACAAAAACCCGGAAGCATAACCATTTCTGGACAGCGGCAACCGGGAATACAATACAAAATTAGGGAAATATCAGCAATGAAATTTTTAATTCATATGGGACACCCCCTCAAAAACATATCCACAAAATGCTGCCAAATCTAATAAGCACAGTACATTTGTGGGTTAGTATAGCTCTTTCACATAAGCCCTCAAGCACCCGGAAA
>CAYWUY010000037.1:22177-28928 GCA_964461535.1 uncultured Flavipsychrobacter sp. | reverse complement strand
ATACTTAAAGTTACTGCCGATGGTTATATCCATCTAGTGGCAGGCAACATAAACAGTCCAGGCGATGTGGGTGATAATATAGCTGCAAAAGATGCAAGATTTTATAAAATTTCCAGTATATGTTTTGATGATACGGGTAACTTATACATATCGTCATGGGGCACTGGTAAGATACATAAGTTGAATACAGCGGGCATCGTGAGTGAATATGCCGGAGGTGGTAGTATTATTACTTTTCCTGAAATTGAAGGTAGTAATGCATTAGATATCGTATTGCCTGGAAATTATAGTATCTGTTGCGATCATTCCGGTAATTTATACGTCAATAGAAATGAAGCGGTAATTAAGATAACCCCCGATAGAATAGTGCACCGGGTAGCTGGTCAGCCGTTTGCTGCCGGTTATTATGGTGATGGAGGTCCTGCTTTAGATGCCGGTATGGGCTTAGGTTACGGTTGTAAGCTAACTCCAAGTGGTAACTTATTAATTACTGATTTTCATTATGATGTAGTACGTAAAGTACACTTTGTTACCGAAGTGCCTGAGGTGCCTATGCTAAGTGCTGCATCCGTGCAAATATACCCTAACCCCAATACAGGTACCTTTAGGGTGCAGCTACCCCAAGGGGTAACAGACAATAGAGCCTACATATACAACCTTACAGGTATGTTGCTCTATACCGAGGTATCACCCCCCGGTAGCCCCTTGGCATTCAATATTCATGAGCCCCCCGGCAATTATCTGGTGTGCTATCAGCACAATGGGCTAATGCATACTAGCATGTTTCAAATACAGTAACAATAAGCAATAAGCCCCTTTTTCAGGGGCTTATTGCTTATTTAAAAGGATTGTCTTGTAAAGTGTACGGATTATCATTGGCAGCAAGCGCATATTCTATTTCGTTATACAATAAACCACTCCCACCGCCATAATGTTGCACAAACTGTATTCCCGGCTTCAATATGCTAAACAAAGCACGCATTTTGCGTACCGTTTGCAGGTCGGTACCTACACCCAACAGCACTATTTTATAATCCTTACTATGTAGTATATCTATAGCTGCTTCTTCATTTTCTACCACCGTAGCTTTCCACTCCGGTCTGTTGTTTATAAGGCGTTCTATCACTATTGCTATATCTGCATTGCTACATACTACTAATATATCTATTGGTCTCATAATAATACCTCACTTAATGGCAGTCTTGTCCGTGGTGTTAGTTCCCTGGTTTTAAAAGGTTCTTCAAGCAGGTCTGCCGCTGCCAGATAACCCACTGCCAATACACATAAAGGCTCTACGGTATCCGGCAGGTTTAGGTTGTTCATTAGTTTTTCTTTATCGTAGCCCGCCATAGGGTGGGTGTGCAGTCCCATGGCAGTGGCTTGCAAGGTTAAAAATCCTGTGGCTATTCCCACATCATGTTTAGCCCACGGGTTCATATTGCCATTAGCTTTAAATGTTTTACGTGCTAGTGCCACTACAAAAGCCGGTGCATATTTACACCATGGCTGGTTTCCTGCAGCCAGACTATCATATATAGCCGCAAAGCGTTCAGTGTCTTGTGTAGCCACTACAAACTGCCAGGGTTGTTCATTATTGGCACTAGGTGCCCAGGTGGCAGCTTCTATAAGAGTGCGCAGGTCATCTTCATGCACCATTTGGTTTGAAAAACTTCTGGCACTCCAGCGGTGCTTTATTAAATCTATTACCGGGTGGTGGGTATTTGCTATTTTTATCATTATTGTCCTCTCTTACTTTTATTTTATGCTGTCATAGGTACTTCCATCAGTAAAAATGAAGCATTGCTATCAGCTTTAATGTCTATTTTTTGAGTGTCCCATATACCTAGTCCGTCGCGCTCATTAAGTATTTGCCCATTTATGGTCACATCTCCTTTTAGTATAAAGGCATATACTCCATTACCGTTACCTTTTATAGCATAGCTGTGTTCATGTCCTTTTTCAAAATCAGCCAAATGAAACCACGCGTTTTGGTGAATCCACACACCGGCATCATCAGGGTTAGGAGATAGTATTTGTTGTAGCTTGTTTTTTCTATCTTCCAGATTTAAGGTTATTTGGTCGTAGCGTGGAGTTACATTTCTTTTATTAGGAAATACCCATATCTGTAAAAATTTCACTCGGCTATCTTTATTCTTATTATACTCGCTATGCATAATACCGGTACCTGCGCTCATTACCTGTATGTCACCATTTTTTATAACGGCTACATTGCCCATACTATCTTTATGCTCTAAGTCGCCTTCAAGCGGTATAGATATAATTTCCATATTGTCGTGTGGGTGGGTACCAAATCCCATACCAGCCTCTACGGTATCATCATTAAGTACACGAAGCACACCAAAGTGCATACGCTCAGGATTATAATAGTTTGCAAAACTAAAGGTGTGGCGGCTTTTAAGCCATCCGTGGTCAGCATTACCTCTGCTGTCTGCTTTGTGCAATATCATATTTGCCATAACTTCTGAATTTGTGTTTGGAATGTGATTAAAACCTAATACTTCAAGTTCTTTAAGCTCGTCAATATTGTTTTTAATAATATTGCCCAGAGCTCCTGTTGTAAAGAACATCCCTGTTCCTAACAACCCCTTTTTTAAAAAGTCCTTTCTGTCCATAAGTCTCATTTCTTTTTCTTACACAAAATTACATGTACGTACACTTTATTTCCATTGAACTAGTTCAAGAAATAGTGAACATTAGTGTTTACGAAGTTTTCTAGTTCTTATTTTACTAAGAAATTCTGCCGATATACCTAAGTAGGAAGCTATTAAATATTGAGGCACTCGCTGAACAATCTCGGGATATTTTTTTATAAACGCATCATATCTATCCTCAGCCGATGCCGATAAGTTGGCTATAAGCCTATTCATTATTGTTTCGTGGTTGCGCTGCACCATTAGTCTAAACATACGTTCAAACTTAGGCACGGAATTAAATAGCGCTTCCTTATCTGCATACTTTATTAGCAGCACCTCTGTATCTTCTACCGCTTCTATAAATAGCTCCGACGGCTTTTGTTGGGTGAAACTGGCTAGGTCGCTTATCCACCAGCCTTCTATAGCAAATTGTATAATTACATCAAATCCATTATCATCTATATAATATAGTCTTGCACAACCTTTATTTATAAATGCTTCAAAATTGCACACCTCACCGGCATGTAGTAATAGCGTTTTTTTCTTATAAGTTACTGGTTGTAAAAGGGAATGAAAGTAAGCCAACTCTTCATCTGTAAGATGGACACATTTGTTTATAAAAGCATCTATAAGTGCATACATATATACTAAGGTAAATAAAATAGGGAGCAACCGAATGGTGCCCCCTATTAAGATTGCTAATTGGTATATTTTAACCTAAATACACTTTCAATGCATTGCTATATCGTGCTTTTTGCAAACGCTTAATAGCTCTTTCTTTAATTTGGCGAATACGCTCTTTAGTCAAATCGTATTTTTCACCTATCTCTTCTATGCTAGGTCCATTATCTCCATCTAGTCCAAAGTATGCACTTAATATCTCTGCCTCACGAACGCTTAAAGATTTTAGTATACGTTTTATTTCATTACGTAATGAATCTTTCATTACATCATCGTCCGTATCGCTGCTGCCTTCCAGCAGGTCGCCCATAGCCACATCTTCTGCCTCATGTACAGGGGCATCAAGAGAGGTGTGGCGGGTATTGCTGGTAAATATATTAGTCACCTCAGTTTCGCTCATATCAAGAATACCGGCTAGCTCTTCAGTAGAAGGTTCGCGCTCATTTTCTTGCTCAAAAGCTATAAAAGCCTTGTTAGCTTTATTATAGGTACCAATTTTATTTTGTGGTAAACGTACCAAACGACCTTGCTCTGCTAAAGCCTGTAGTATAGATTGACGAATCCACCATACCGCATAAGAGATAAATTTGAAACCCTTAGTTTCGTCAAAACGCTGTGCTGCTTTAATAAGCCCTAAGTTGCCCTCGTTAATAAGGTCACTTAATGATAAACCTTGGTGCTGATATTGCTTTGCAACAGATACCACGAAACGAAGGTTCGATTTTACTAATTTTTCTAAAGCACGTTGATCACCCATGTGTATCTTCTGCGCTAGAGTAGTTTCCTCCTCCGGCGTAATCATAGAGATTTTACTAATCTCTTGAAGATACTTTTCCACTGCCTGAGAGTCACGGTTTGTGATCTGGGTGGCAATTTTTAGCTGCCTCATATTGTTTTTTTACTTGTTTACTGTAGTTATGACGGATATAAATGACAAGTTGTGAGTTGTAACACTCACATTTCGACACATTAAACGATGCTCAAAATACATTCCATATTTCATATACGAAAGAGCCTGATAAATAGATGGATATCCTTTGTTGCTAGAATGCTTGTCTGTGTTGCATTGCATACGTTATTGCTAATATTTATATCCCTATTGGTAGCCCTTTTCTAAATACTTGCCTGCTTAATCTGCTACAAAATTAATCCAATATGCCAAAAATGCTACCTTTGCGTACATTTTGCAAACAACTTTAACAAAATATGGAAAAGGATAACTACCAGCACCCCGATTATTACTTGCTGGATGAACTACTTACAGATGAACAAAAACTGATAAGGGACACAGTTCGCGCATTCGTAAAAAAAGAAATATCTCCTATTATCGAAGATTACGCTCAGCGCGCTGCTTTCCCTAGTCATTTATTAAAGGGCTTAGGCGAGTTAGGTTGTTTTGGTCCATTTGTACCTCAAAAGTATGGCGGTGCAGGTTTAGACTATATTACCTATGGTATTATGATGCAAGAGCTAGAGCGTTGCGATTCAGGTATTCGCTCTACCGCCTCAGTACAGGGCTCTCTTGTTATGTTCCCTATATATAAGTATGGTAGCGAAGAGCAAAAAATGAAATATTTGCCTAAGTTAGCTACAGGAGAAATGATGGGTTGTTTTGGTCTTACAGAGCCTGATCATGGTTCTAACCCAGCCGGAATGATTACTAATTTCAAAGATGCCGGTGACCATGTTATATTAAATGGTTCTAAAATGTGGATTTCTAACGCTCCTTTTGCTGATATAGCAGTTGTATGGGCTAAGAATGAAGCTGGAGAAATTCATGGTATGATAGTAGAGCGTGGTATGGAAGGCTTTACTACGCCTGAAACTCATGGTAAGTGGAGCTTGCGTGCTTCTGCTACCGGCGAATTGGTTTTTGACAATGTTAAAGTACCTAAGGAAAATATACTACCAAACATAAAAGGATTAAAAGGTCCTTTGAGTTGTTTATCTAGCGCTCGCTTTGGTATTGCTTGGGGAGCTTTAGGCTGTGCTATGGATGCCTATGATACCGCGTTGCGTTATTCTAAACAGCGCATTCAGTTTGGTCGTCCTATTGCAGGTTTCCAACTTACTCAAAAGAAACTAGCTGAAATGATTACCGAGATTACTAAGAGCCAATTGCTTAACTGGCGCGTAGGTGTTCTTCGTAACGAAGATAGAGCTACTCCTGCACAAATATCAATGGCTAAACGTAACAGTTGCGACATAGCACTTAAAGTAACCCGCGAAGCTCGCCAAATTTTAGGTGGTATGGGTATTACTGGTGAGTTTAGTATTATGCGTCATATGATGAATTTAGAGTCTGTAGTTACATATGAAGGAACTCATGATATTCACTTGTTAATTACAGGTATGGACGTTACCGGCATAAACGCATTTAGCTAAATTAAAATGTAAATAAATTTTATTTAATGAGTAAAGAGTGGCTTTTTAGCCACTCTTTTTTTGTGTACTTACATTAATATTATACTATATAATTATGTAAGTATTTATTTATGTTAACTTGTGTATTTAAAATAATATAATAACTTAATGTGTTATGTTATTTGAAAAATGTATCAAATATGATATTTATTTGTTTAGTATTGTTTAAATTTGTTTTGACTTTGTTCATTCTTTATGAAATATAATTTTATTTATTAATAATATAATCTATCATTTATCATGTTGAAATAATACTTCTACGCTTGTAATTTACAGTATATATTTTATTAATATTTACGCATTCCTTGGAAAATACTCAATTCAACGTAGCTAATAGGGTAGAGTAGCGTGTCTCTATCTCTTAATTTTATACATTAAATATTTTATATTATTTTAGTATTCTAAAATTTTCAACTCACTAGGAGGCTTGTTTTATTTGAAGTATTACTTTAGGTGCTGCTTTAGATATATTTGTAAATATTTATTGTTTCTTTTATTTTCTTTTTTATGTGCTAAATGATCATTTTGACAAAATGTCATACACTATTCTCTTATCCATTTCTCCAGATGTTTTACGATTTAGTTGATGTTAAAATTTAATTTGTAAAAGTATCTGGCTATTTAATAACTATATTATTTATTTACGATACAAAATATTGATTTTAAATTATTTAAAGAATTTAATGCTAGTATAATATCTAATATTTACACTCATTAAATTAGTATTTACCCGCTAAAATTATCTCTTAAATCCATTCATTCAGCGTAAATTAACTCATTTCCAATAATTTTGACATTTTTATGTTAATATTTTAGTGTAATCGATGTAAATTATTGAAAATCAATTAAATACTGAGTTTATTGTATCTTAAAAGTAAGTAATTTTTATTTTTGCCTGAAAATTATCTTATTTATTATTAAATATACTTATGTTTAATAGTAATTATTAAAATATTATGTTATTCAATTGTTCATTCAAAATAAACTTTTCA
>CAYWUY010000037.1:0-22077 GCA_964461535.1 uncultured Flavipsychrobacter sp. | reverse complement strand
ATAATATTTGATTAGTTATATTTTTAATGTATTGTCTCTTGTCAGTATATTTTAGCATCTACTAACATTCTAATATAAGTTTGTGTCTATTCAATGTACTCTTAAAATCATTACTATTCCATGAGAAAAACTATTCTTTCAATTGCTGCTTTATTAAGTAGCTGGGTTGCCAATGCCCAATGGACCGCTCAAGTAAGCGGCGTCTCTCAAACACTTAATGGTGTCTCTTTTTTAAATAAGGATACAGGTATAGTAGTTGGCGATAACATGACGGCTATTAAAACTACCGACGGTGGCCTACACTGGAATGCTGTTGCAGTTGGGGCAGGACATAACTACTATTCTGTAGCATACACATCTGCAGACACAATTTATATCTGTGGTGGTGGTGTTGGTTTTATAGGTTACTGCTGCGGATTTATTAGAAGGTCAACAGATGGTGGTACTACATGGACCGAAGTTTACAACAGTCCATCGCCTGTCAATAAACTCTATTTTCTTAATTCTAAAGAAGGTTATGCAGTTGCCGGCGAAACCAATGCCGGAATACTTCTCCGCACCTTAAATGGTGGTGCATCTTGGACGGAAGTACATAATACTACTATGGCTAACCTAACTACACTCAATTCAGTATTTGCGCTAGATACTAGTTTGGTAGCAGCCGTAGGGTATGACGATATGACTGCCAATCCTTTAGCTTGGAAGTACCATGCTGGTGCTGTAACTACCATGGCAACTGGTATAGCACAAACTTGGAATGATGTATGGATGAAATCGCCTACTAATTATTTTGTAGTTGGGTATGGGAGCCATGTTGGTAAAATGGCAAAAACTACTGATGGTGGAACCTCCTGGACGACAGTTACTACACCGTTTACCGAAGAGATAATGGGTATTCAGTTTGTTGACAATGATACTGCATTTGCAGTATGTGATATGGGTAAGGTGCTAAAATCTACAGATGCCGGTACTACTTGGACTTCTACCACTACGCCTGGTGCAAAGCATCTAAGAGGCCTTAATTTCCCGGCTAAAAATTTAGGATATGTAGTTGGAGATGAAGGAACAGTAATAAAATATTACATTCCTTTACCTACAATAGATACATCTGATACTACTACGTCTCTTCAAGATCCAAGATTGTATGCAGATTATACTGTTTTTCCTAGTCCGTCAAACAGTACCTTAACTGTTAAGCCTGGAAATAACCTAGTTTATGATGTTGTAATGTCTAATATATCAGGGCAAGTAGTATACCAAGCCAAGCAGCTAAACCAACAACATACCATACCGGTTACAAACCTTCCTTCAGGTATATACTATTTGAAAATTCAAAACCGAGAAATGATAACCACTAAAAAAGTAGAAGTATTACATTAAATCTACACTTTATATCGTTCTTAAAAAGTCGGCAGTGCAATGCCGACTTTTTTATTTACCGGTATAATATTTTAAATATTATGCATAAGTTTATAGTATTTGTGTACGTATTTGAAGCTTAAATACCCAAATCCTCACGAAGGCTATTTGTTTACTGTCTTTAAGTTATAATAATTTTCTGTTTTACATTTTCTAAACTCAACTATCTTATGCGTGTTCTTTTTTTTATATTAATTAGTATTGGATTTTGTTCTAATGCTTTCGCTCAGTGGGCAGTACAAACTACAGGTATATTTCCAGCATTAAATGGGGTCTCTTTTCTAAATAATGATACTGGAATTGCAGTAGGATATGAAGGCACCGCTGTTGTTACAAAAAATGGCGGAGTCACATGGACTCCTTTAACAACAGCTTTCCCTTCTTCCGTTCATAATTATGCTGCTCAGTATGTATCTAAAGATACAATATTTGTAGCTGGTGGTCAGTCCGGAGCATCTGGTTATTGTTGTGGACATATTAGTCGCACTGTAGACGGTGGGATTACTTGGGCAACTGTTTATTCGGGTGAGTCTAATATCAATAAAATATATTTTATTTCTTCAACTCATGGTTTCGCTGTTGAAGGTTTAGCTGGTACCGGAAAAATTTTAAGAACAAGTAACGGAGGAGAGTCTTGGGATGAAGTATATGCGTCCTCTACAGCAGATTATTCAATTAAATCAATTACGGCAACTGACTCAATTCATTTTGTAGCTGTTGGTTATATACACGATCCTAATAATCCTTTGCTATGGGCTAATACAGAAAGTACACTAATCTCATATGATACTGTTGCAGAAAAATATATACATAATGACGTGTATATGAAGAGCCCTGAAAACTATTTTGTTGTAGGTGATACATATGATTCTGGTGCTATTTCGTATACTAATGATGGAGGACTATCCTGGAATCAGATTACTGTGCCATTTTGTAGAAGAATTAATGCACTACAGTTTAGTGCAACGAATATTGCATATGCTGTTTGTGATAGTGGTAAAGTTCTTAAAAGCATAGATGGTGGTATGTCTTGGATAGTACAAAAAACACCAATCGCCGGACTTTTAAGGGCACTTAGTTTTCCATCAAAAAATGTAGGTTATGTGGTAGGTGATTTTGGCACTATTATGAAATTGAGATCTGGTACTAGCCCAAGTGATACTTCAACAGATGTTTTAGCCAGTCAAATTTTGTCAAATATCGTTTTCTATCCTCAGCCTGCCAATAATAGTTTAGTTATAAGTACTTCCTCCAGCTATAGCTATGCAGTTGATATATATAATCTTGTTGGTCAATTAGTATATTCTTCTAATGAAAATGCACAAGTTCATAATATTAATACTGCTAATATGGTGACTGGGATGTATTTAGTTGTAATAAAAAGGAATGACAGTAAGAGATATATAAAGCTTGAAATAGTACATTAAAGTAAATGTGCTTCAGAAACTAAAAAATCGAAATTTTTATAGTGAATAATTTTTAGAGTAGGGGTATTATACTTTTCAATTGTCTTCATAATATACCAACAACAAAATCTTGGTTTTAACCAATATTCAGTTGTTTAAGAATTTGCACTTTGCAAACGAAAAATATAATTATGAAAAACACCACTAAGCTTTCTGTACTTTCTTTTATTGCTTTATTTTCTATGAGTATTGCTACTGTTTCTTGTACCAAAAATTGTGATCCATTGATGACCGTTCCTCCAGGAATGGATAGTTTAGTAAATAAGACTATGATTCATAAAAATTTACAAGATACAGAAGTGAAATTTCAACAAAGAACTTTTGCTATAGACCTAGATAGTAATGGTACCAAAGATTTAATTTTTGGTGTTATGTTAGTAGGAGATGCCGTAAATAAACAAGATAAATATATGTTTATGGTTACAAGCGGAATAGATACAAGATTACCCGTAAATGCAAATGAACAAGTGCCGGTTTTGCAAAAAGGAGACAAAATACCTGTAGATAATATTCCTGCCTATAATTGGTACGAACTTTCCTCTGTTATGCTAATGCAAAAAGTAGTAACAGTAAATATGGGGAATTACTGGGAGGGCAACTGGAAAAGTGCTAGCAGAAAATATTTACCATTTCAGCATAAACTAAATGGCAAAAAGTATAATGGTTGGGTAGAAATGACCTTAAATCCTAATCAAGAGAAGGCTATTATACACAGCTACGCAATATGCAAAAGCCCTGAAAAAGACATTTATATTGGTAAATAGTATTATAAGTTATGGGTTGTTTCTATATCCAGACTTGTCTTTTTCTTTACCTGGTCTAAGAATATTTATTCCTAAAGCTAGTATCATTGCCCCCGCAGTGGCACTCAAAAGGTTATTTATAGTTGGGCTATCTGTTAAATGTACATAGCTGCCTAAAAACTTTTGACCTACCCAGCCTCCTACAATGCCAATAACAATAGTTGCTCCTAACCCAAATCCTCTTCCCGGTACAAACATTTGGGCAATAATACCGGCAACCATACCGGTAGCTATTATTATAAGATGAGCTTTGTGAGCTACGTAGAAGTTCATAATTGCAGATACAATTGTGTCTGCAATGTCGGCAGTAGTTAATAGTAGAGGCGTCAAGATGGTACTAATTTTGCATAAATATATATCAATTACTACTTAAAGTATTAAGCTTTGTTACTGATTTTCTATGAAGCATTATTTCATAGCCAGCAACATTCATTAATAATAGTAACATACCATAGAAAGTATCTTCAAATGGTATGGTAAACATCCTTATACCTAAGTTGTGGTTATTATTATATATAACTACAGCTTCTTCTGTAAATCCTCCTGTAAGAACTCCGTTTGAAAGAAAAAAAGGCAATAATATCAATATGAAAGTAGCATAAAAACTAGCTAGATATTTTACATTTTTAATAAGTAATATGCTCAGAAAAATTGCTAATAAAATAAATGTTACTGAAGTATATAGTTGAGTAATATGGTTAATCCCCACAGCCAACAAAAAACCTATTAGTGAAAATGATAATAGTCTAGATAAATTATAAAACTTATCAAGATTTACATATCTGCGCATGCAGTAGTAAGTAAACGTGCAAGCATAAGGTATGCAAATAAAAAACAATATTTCTTCTACAGGCAGGCCTAGCACATATATGTTTATAAGATACCTACTATTAAAGTGCCAAATACCTATTTTAGTAAAATAAGCATCCCATATAATAAAAAATAAAGCCGTAATTATATTGGGAATAATAAAATAATTCCAGTGCTTATAAAAACTGAATTTCTTATGAAATGAAAATATAAATGGAAATATAATGCAGAAAAAATCTACAGCTACATAGAGAAGGTGCTCAGGCATTAGCTTTTTTTTGTTTTTGTGCTTCAGCAAAATATTTCATCGGAACCCACAGCATGCCAAAACATTCTCCATCCTCTTTACCTAAATGTTTATGGTGCATTTTGTGTGCTCTTCTTATAGCTCTAAAGTAAATGTTATCGCTATTCCTAAGCCATTTAAATCTTTGGTGAATAAATATATCGTGTATTAAAAAGTAAGCAAACCCATAGATAGTAATACCCAATCCTATAAACATTAGCCATCTTACATCTTCAATAAAGCTACCTACACCCAGTGTAATAATGCCGGGAATAGCAAATATTAAAAAAAAGTAGTCATTCTTTTCAAAGAAGGAGCTAGGATTTTTCTTATGATGATCTTCGTGGAGTATCCATAAAAAACCGTGCATCAGGTATTTATGTGCCAGCCAAGCCACTCCTTCCATTCCTATAAATGTACCAACAGTTATAGCAGTATATAATATCCACATGGTAGTTAGTTCTTTTTAAAGAAATTTTCTAGGGTTATTTTTCTGAAGTCAAATATATGCTCAAGTCTACTTTTTACAGCTAATACATGTGCAATAGTTCCCAATATTCCTAAAGGTATGGCATAATTTACAGTATCAGTCATTAATACGCCACCTTCTACTTCTTTAAAAGTATGCGTATGTTCCCATAAGGAATAAGGACCATGTAATTGGGTGTCTACAAACTTATACGGTGCTTCAACACTCCCAATTTTTGTTATCCATTTAACTTTTATGCCTAGCATGGGTCTAACTCTGTATTCAATTAGCATACCTTCATATATACCTTTTCCTTCAAGCTGAGTCATAATTTCAAAACCCATATCAGGCGGCGTAATTTTTGCCAAGTTCATAGGTGTAGAAAAGAAGTCCCAAGCTTCCTGTAATGAAATAGGTAATATTTGCTCTCTATATAATGTGTAAACCTTCATCGCTATCTGCTAATTATTGAATAATAAATTATTATAGTCGTTCCAGCATATTTTAAACCACTCTGTAAACTGTCCCGGCTTTTCATTAATTTCTATTGCCAGTTCAGACACACTAATGTATCTCCAGTTTTCAACCTCATCTTTATTAATTACTGGTGTAGTGTCAGAAGTTCCTATGAACACATGATCGTATTCATGTTCAATAAGGTTGTTATCAAGTACTGCTTTATATATAAAACTAAATGCTTTATTCAGTTCACAGCTCATACCCATTTCTTCTTTCAGTCTACGATTAGCCGCATCTATCGGAGATTCACCTACACGAGGATGGCTACACGTAGTATTGGTCCATAAAAGAGGGGAGTGATACTTGCCGGAAGCTCTTTGTTGTAGTAATAACTCTTTTTTAGAATTGAAAATGAATACAGAAATGGCTCTATGAAGTTTACCTTCTACATGTGCTTGTAGCTTTTCCATTGCTCCAATTTCGTTGTCTGCCTCATCTACCAGTACTATAAATTCCATTTCTTATATATTTTGTATTTACAACATGCTTAAGCTGTGCCTGAAGTATGAAGTCAATAAAAGTGATAATTTTTTGGGTGTTGATATCCGTATTCTTTCCATCAGAATCCGTGTAGGGTGTACCGCTTTAATCTTATTGAATAAAGAGCGATAATATATGTACGCAACATAAACCCCAAACCTAGATGCAGAGTTTAATTGCTTAATACCTATTAATGCTTCTTCAAAATCTTGTTCTATTTCTCTTTCTATTGCTATCTTCTGAGATTCATTAAAGGTATTGAAGTCTACCCCGGGAAAATACACCCTGCCAAGATGCTCATAATCGTTCTTTACATCTCGCAGGAAATTAACCTTTTGGAAGGCAGCTCCTAACTTCATAGCAGATGGCTTTAATTTTTCATATAAAGCATAATTATTTTCAGTAAATACTCTTAAGCACATTAATCCAACAACTTCGGCAGAGCCTAAAATATAAGTATCATAGCTATCTCTGTCATGAAATTGCTGAGTCAAGTCCATCTCCATGCTATCTAAAAAGCATTCAATAAGTTCATGCTCAATATTATATTGATGCACTACTTTTTGAAAGCTATTAAGTATGGGATTCATACTTATTCTTCTTTCTATAGCTTTCCAGGTATCTTCTTTAAATTCATGAAATAATGCCAATTTATCATAATCATGAAAGGTGTCTACAATTTCATCCGCAAATCTTACAAAACCATATATGGCATGTATGGCATTTCTTAGCCTGCTATGCAGACAAAATACCCCAATAGAGAAACTGCTACTATAAGAGTTAGTAGTCATTTTGCTACAAGCTATCGATACATCGTCAAACAGTTGCTTCATGTTTTGTTGGCTTTAGATGTTTTAATAATTGTGAGGCGGCAACTTCTCCTGATATTAAAGAAGGAGGTACTCCAGGTCCTGGAGTGGTTAGTTGTCCGGCATAGTATAGATTGCGTATTTTTTTATTTCTTAAAGTAGGCTTCAATACCGCAGTTTGATTTAAGGTATTGGCTAATCCGTATGCATTACCTTTATATGCATTATAATCTTTTATAAAGTCGTTAATGCAATAGCTACGTTTGTAAACTACGTTTTCTTTTATAGAATCTTCGCACAAGTTTTCTAAACGGCTTATTATAATATCATAATACTGTTCCCGTAGTTCTTCTGTGTCTTTTAGTCCTGGTGCTATTGGCATCAGTATAAATATGTTTTCCATTCCTTCTGGCGCCACATGTGGGTCAGTTTTCGACGGACAGCAAACATAAAACAACGGAGCACTTGGCCATTGTGGGTTTTTATATATTTCTTGTGCGTGTTTATCTAATTCTGTATCAAAGAATAAATTATGATGTATGAGTTTTTTTATTTTTTTATTTATACCTAAGTAAAAAATTAAGCTTGATGGTGCAAATGTTTTCTTATCCCAATAAGACTCATTATAATTTCTATACTTTTCAGGTAATAGTTGTTGCTCTATATGATGATAATCACCTGTAGCTATAATAGCGTCAGTTTTGTAAAAGCCGGATATTGTTTCTATAGAATGGGCATATTCCCCATTAACTGCAATATTCTGTACCGTGCTATTGGTCATTATTTTTACACCCAATTCTTCCGCTAGTAGTCTCATCCCCTCAATTATCGTAGTCATACCACCCATAGGATACCATGTACCTCCGGCTAATGCAGCATAATTCATCATACTATACAGTGCCGGTATCTGATTTGCCATTGCCCCTAAGAATAACACAGGAAATTCCATCATAGCAACCAGCCTGGGATCTTTAAAGTAACTTCTTACGTGGCTAGCTACTGATTGAAACATCTGTAGTTTGGGTGCATTTGAAACTACTTCCCAATTAGCAAATTCCATCCACGAGAGCGAAGGCTTATATACCATGGTGCCCATGCCTATGTCATACTTAATCTTAGCTTGTGCTAAAAACTGTGACAACTTTTCACTACTACCTTTCTCAATTGATTCAAATAATGAATGGATATCTTTTATATGAGCAGGAATTTCTAAAACATCATCTTTTCCAAATATCATTTGGAAGCCCGGGTCTAATTGAACCAAATCATAATAATCAGATGGCTTTTTGCCAAATGACGCAAAATATTTTTCAAATACGTCAGGCATCCAATACCAACTTGGTCCCATATCAAACATGAAGCCTTTTGCTGAATAGCAACGAGCTCTACCTCCAATAAGGTCATTTTTTTCATGTATAGTTACTGAGTGTCCTGCCTTAGCCATAAAGCTAGCTGCCGACAAACCAGCAAATCCACTACCTATAATTGTGATGTTTGACAATTGTTTAAGATTTGTTTGAAATATTTAAACAATATTATGAACCTAAGTCGACAATAAAAAATATTATTTGTTTAAAGAAATGCTAAAAGACTATTTACATCTTTTAGATACTTTACGTTGTCAGTTGCATACTTGTTTCCCGATAATAAGTTCTTATCTCCGGCAACAAGTATTTCTACTTCCAGTAATGATTTTGATAAGTTTGATATTTCTCGTTCTATTTCTTCCTTAGGTTTAGGAGAAATATAGAATGTAAGTATATAGTCTGGTGCTACTAATGAGCCAATGTCTCTTACATCTGCATATGGAACATTCTGACCCATATAATATGTTTTGTGGCCATTTGCACGAATAAGGTAGTCTGCAAAAAGTAGTCCTATTTCATGCCATTCATTTGGAGATAAAAAGAGCAAAAAACTTTTACAGTTTACTTTTGGAGGGTCTAAATTATCAATAGTTGATAATATCTTTTTCCTTAAAATTGAAGTTGCAAAGTGTTCTTGTATGGGTTGTGTTTTGCTAATTCTCCATAACATTCCCGTTTTAGCTAAGAAAGGATAAAACACATATAGCATACCGGTATAAAAACTATATTGCTCGGTAACCTCTTTAAATACTTTATTGAAAGAATCTTCATCAAACGCTACCATGGCTACAGTCAAATCATTGATATAGGCATTGAATTTAGCCTCATCAGAGTCTGAGTTATGAAGTTGTTCTAGTAGTTTGTTGATTTCTGTATCAGAACATGCAGCTACATTAGAAATTTTATGCCCATGTGCAAGTAGCGTAGCTACATTCATCAACTTTTTCAGTTGATCGCCATTGTAGAATCTTCTATTGGTAGAAGACCTTGAAGGGCTGATAAGCTGATATCTTTTTTCCCATATCCGTATAGTATGGGCCTTTACACCGGATAGCCTTTCTAAATCATTAATGCGATACTGATCCAATTTTGTTTAAATTTTCTTTTGTAAAGATAAACAAAATTGAATTTACAAAACCTAATAATTATTTCATAAAGATTTATTTTAGCAATTCTTGCATATAACTATCAATATTTCCGAAAAGAAAATCGGGATACTCATTACTAAATTTCATCTTTACAAATCCGCCTAGTAATGGTCTGGCAGCAGGCTGGTTAAGCTCTGCTGTGCTCATTGGTATTAGTTCATATGCTGCATCCGGAAAGTAGGACAGAACTCTTAAAGCCAATTCAACTCTATTCATATAATCTGTTCCCCCTATATTATATATGCCACATTTGCCATCTCTTAGTAGTACAAACATTGCTCTAGCTATATCCCAAGCATTTGCCGGAGACGCATATTGGTCGTATGGCAATTTAAGTGTCAGTTTTTGTTTGTTTTTGCATTGCTCAACAATACGTGCTACAAAGTTTTTACCTCTTATTTCATTACCGTATACATTTGTTACTCTAAGAATTAGAGCATCGGGTAGGGCATTTACTACAGCTTGTTCAGCTTCAAGTTTGTGTTTGGCATATACACTAAGTGGGTTCACTGGTGCATCCTCTCGGTAAGGTCCATTTTTTCCGTCAAATACGTAATCTGTAGATATATAAACCATTTTAGCCCCGCATTCCTTACTTAGCGAAATCAGGTTGAGCGTGCTTTTTACAGTTTTTTCATAACTCTCTTCTATGTTTGTTTCGCACATATCTACATGAGTCATAGCACCACAATGCACAATAATATCTGGCGCAAAAGCTTTTACATCAAAGTTTTTTTCATCATTGGGGTGTAGGGTGTCATAGTAAACAGTATGCTCAGTAGCAAATGAAAAATAACTACCAATGGCATTCCATCCTTGTTCTGTAAAATGCTTTAAACAGTTACCACCTACTAGTCCTGATGCACCCGAAATAAATACTTTCATGAAAAATTGCTTTTGAGCAAAAGTATAAAAGCAACTATAAATAGTTGCACTACTTTACCAAAAAAGATAAGTAAACAAAAAGGGCTTGCTAATAAAAAGCAAGCCCTTTATATGTATTATAGCAATGTATTATGCATTAGCATTTACATTAGGCATTTCCTGAGGATAAAGTTTGTTTTCCAATTTATGGCGAACAGCATCAAAAGCAGCCAAAGTTTCATCTATGTCTTGGTCTGTGTGTGCAGCAGTAGGTATTATACGAAGTTCTATTTGCCCTTTTGGTATTACTGGGTATACTACTACTGAACAGAATATATGGTAGTTTTCGCGTAAGTCATAAGTAAGCTGAACCGCATCATACAAACCGCCCTTCATAAATACAGGAGTAACAGGTGTATTTGTAGTACCTAGGTCAAAGCCACGCTCTTTAAAACCATTTTGCAATTTGTTTACATTGTGCCATAGTTTTTCGCGTAACTCTGGTCTATCTCTTAATAGTTCTAAACGTTTAAGATTACCTTTTACAAATGCTAATGGTAAAGACTTAGCAAATATTTGAGAACGCATATTGTAGCGTAGATATGTGAGTATTTTTTTATCAGCAGCTAAGAAACCGCCAATGCTAGCCATAGATTTGGCAAACGTAGAAAAATAGATATCTATATCAGCTATACAGTCTTGTTCATCGCCAATACCGGCTCCTTTTTTACCCATAGTACCAAATCCATGAGCATCATCTACAAATAGTCTAAACTCATATTTAGATTTTAGGGCAGCTATATCTTTTATTTTACCTTGGTTACCACTCATGCCAAATACACCTTCGGTTATAACAAGTATACCACCGCCGGTCTTTTTAGTCATTTCTGTAGCACGAGCCAATTGTTTTTCACAATCTTCTACATCATTGTGTTTGTATACATAGCGGTGACTAGGTATCATGCGAAGCCCATCAATGATACATGCATGAGATTCTGCATCATATACTACTACATCATGACGACCACAAAGGCTATCGATAGTAGATACCATACCTTGATAACCAAAGTTGAACAACATTGCTGATTCTTTACCTACAAAAGCAGCTAGTTGATTTTCAAGATCTTCATGATAATCGCTATTTCCACTCATCATACGAGCACCCATAGGAGATGCCAAACCAAATTCTGCTGCTGCATCAGCATCAGCTTTGCGAATTTCAGGATGATTAGCTAATCCTAAATAGTTATTTAAGCTCCAAACAATTTTATCTTGTCCGCGAAACTTCATTCTATTTCCAATTTCACCTTCCAACTTAGGAAAAGCAAAATAGCCAGGAGATTTTTCAGCATAATCTCCAATAGGTCCTAATCTGTTCTCGAATTTGGCAAAAATATCCATGCTCGTAATGATTTTATTATTTTTGTTATGAAAGTAATGATGCTATTTGGTAGCAGGAAATGATCTTTCTCAAATCCGGTGCGAAATTAATAAAAATATAACTGGGTATTCCTAACGAACTTTGCACTTTTGCATCAAATCTGTATTAATGAAACGTTATTTATTGCTCATATCTGCTTTTGTTGCAAGTGTTCTGCCTGCTATTGCAAAAGAAAAAAATAATATACCTAGGCCTAAATTGGTAGTAGGTATTGTAGTAGACCAAATGAGGTGGGACTATTTATATAGATATTACGATAGATATAGTAGCGGTGGTTTTAAGCGATTAATGCAGTCGGGCTATAATTGTCAGAATACCCAGATCAACTATTTACCATCGTTTACTGCACCAGGGCACACGTGCATATATACTGGCAGCGTACCTGCACTACATGGTATTGCCGGTAACGATTGGGTAGAAGTTGCTACAGATAAAAAGGTGTATTGTACCGATGATGATACTGTAACGCCAATAGGATGTAATAACTGTAAGGCAGGTAAAATGAGTCCTAAAAATTTATTGGCTAGCACCATTACAGATGAGTTGAAATTGGCTACCAATAAAAAGTCTAGGGTATATGGCGTTGCATTAAAAGACAGGGGAAGTATTTTGCCTGCTGGCCATATGGCTAATGCGGCTTACTGGTATAATGATGAAGAAGGTACATTTATAAGCAGTTCATTTTATTCTAATCCCAATCCCTCTTGGCTTAAAATCTTTAATAACAGGCATTTAGCAGATAGTTTAACAGCTCAATCTTGGGAAACCTTATATCCTATAGCTTCTTACGTACAGAGTGTGACTGATTCAAATGGGTTTGAAAAACCATTTTCGGGAGAAACTGCACCTACATTCCCACATAAGTATGTTAAGAATTACAGCATGCTAAAGGCCACTCCAGCAGGTAATACCATAACATTAGAATTAGCTAAATCTTGTATTAGTGGAGAGCATCTAGGCCAAGAGTCTGAAACAGATTTTTTATGTGTTAGTTTATCCAGCACCGATT
Source organism: uncultured Flavipsychrobacter sp. (assembly GCA_964461535.1). Classification (GTDB taxonomy): domain Bacteria; phylum Bacteroidota; class Bacteroidia; order Chitinophagales; family Chitinophagaceae; genus Flavipsychrobacter. The sequence continues at coordinate 9,187 of CAYWUY010000037.1, read as the reverse complement.
ATGTGGGACACCAGTTTGCACCTAACAGCATAGAAATTGAAGATACTTATCTAAGGTTAGATCAAGAAATTAGCACATTCTTTAAATATTTAGATAAAAATATAGGTAAAAATGAATATGTTGTTTTTCTAACAGCAGATCATGGTGCAGCACACAATCCTAAGTTTTTAGAGCGTAATAATATATATGCCGGCGTAGTGGGTAAACAAATTTTTAAAGATGTGAATACCGAACTAAAAGCCAAGTTTGGATATGATAAGCTGTGTAATCATTTTACTAATTACCAGATTTTCTTGAATGATTCTCTTATAGCTTCTGCAAAGCTAGATAGGACAGCAATAAAAGCTACTGTGTCAGCAAAGCTAATGTCATATAAAGAGGTGGCTTTTGTTATTGATATGGAAAATGTAAATAATACGGCTATTCCAGATCATATAAAGCAAATGGCTATCAATGGTTATAATAAAGGTCGTTCTGGTCAGCTACAGGTTATTTTACAGCCCGGTTGGTACGAGTCGTCAGATTCTCTAGGCACTACTCATGGTACATGGAATCCTTATGATACGCACATCCCCTTATTATGGATGGGGTGGGGTATTAAAAAAGGAGAGTCATATGAGCAGGTAACAATGGCTGATATATCCGCTACATTGGCAGCGTTACTACATATACAGATGCCCAATGCTTGTATAGGTAAACCCATTACTAATCTTTTAAAGTAGATAAATAGGATATAGAATTTTTAAAGGAATGGCTCCCCCCATTCCTTTTTTGTTAAATAAAAGTGAAGGCATAGGGGTGCAGTTTTGTATGATTGTCTACATATAAGAACGTGTTAACGATATTTTAGTAATTCATTTACCGACTAAAAAATGTTGTTTACCGTTTACTACTCTTATAATTTTTTTTTGAACTAGAACTTGCGTAAAATTTTTTAAACCTAATGCGTATTTTAAAGCAAACGCTCTTGCTTATTGGGGCTTCTCTGATTCATTTTTCTGTATGGGCACAGGAACAGAGTAAAAAAGTAACTATCAATGGTTATGTAAAGGATGCTAAATCCGGTGAAGAGTTAATAGGTGCCACACTCTATGCTAATGAAAATAAAGCCTACGGTGCTGTTAGTAATGCTTATGGCTTTTATTCACTTACATTACCCGAAGGAGAATACACATTTGTTGCCCAATACATGGGTTATGATGCTAAAATTATATCTGTAGAAATAACTAGAGATACAGTTATAAATTTTTTGCTAGGCGAAAAGAGAAATGAGCTGAAAGAGGTAGTTGTTTCTTCTGAGAAAAAAGATGCTAACGTATCTAGGCCTCAAATGGGGGTAGAAAAGTTAGAGATGAAAGAGATAAACAAATTGCCGGTGTTGTTTGGTGAAAGAGATGTATTAAAAACTATTCAACTATTGCCCGGTGTGAAATCTGGCGGTGAAGGTACAGGTGGTTTATACGTAAGAGGTGGTAATACCGATCAAAATTTGATTTTACTTGACGATGCACCTGTTTATAATGCCTATCACTTATTGGGTTTTTTCTCAACATTCAACTCAGATGCTATTAAGGATGTTACTCTCTTCAAAGGTAATGGTCCTGCCGAATACGGAGGTCGTTTGTCCTCAGTGCTTGATGTACGTATGAAAGAGGGTAATAATCAGAAGTTTTCAGGAAGCGGTGGTATAGGTGTTATCGCTACTCACCTAAACTTTGAAGGCCCTATAGTTAAAGATAAAGGTTCATTTATAGTTTCAGCAAGACGTACCTATGCCGATGTGTTTCTTAGAGCATCGCCAGATGAGCAACTGAAGGATAGTAAATTATATTTTTATGATTTCAATGCAAAAGCTAATTATAAGCTGAATGAAAATAACCGCATATTCCTTTCCGGCTACTTTGGTAGAGATGTGCTAGGTTTTTCTAATAGGTTTGGAATAGACTGGGGAAATGCTACGGGTACATTAAGATGGAACCATTTGTATAGCAATAAACTATTTTCTAACACCTCTTTAATATACAGTAATTATAATTATAATATCGAAATTAAAGACGATAAAGATGAATTTTCTGTAATATCTAAAATCAGAGATTTCAATCTTAAGCACGAGTTCCAGTATTTTTTGAATAATAAGAATACTATGAAATTTGGTGTAAATGCTATCCACCATACTATAACACCAGGACAGGTAGAAGCTCCGGACAATTCTTCTTTCAATACTGTAAAATTGCAGAATAGGTATGGTTTAGAAAATGCAGCATATTTTTCTAATACATGGAAAGCTGATGCCAATTTGACGGTTACATATGGTTTGAGATTATCTAATTTCAACTTAATAGGTCCTGGTAGATATTTTACATATAACACAGACGGTTCAGTAAAAGATTCTATAATAGGCAAAGATGGAGAGTTTGTTAAATCTTACTTTAATCTTGAGCCTAGAGTATCTGCTAGCTATTTGCTGAACGAGTTTAGCTCAATAAAAGCCGCCTATGCTAGAAATACGCAGAATATGCAAATTGTTTCTAACTCTACATCATCTACACCTACTGATGTATGGATTATGAGTAGTAATAATGTAAAACCATTGATATCTGATCAAGTATCGGCAGGATATTACAGAAACTTTAATGATAATGAATATGAGTTCAGTACTGAGGTGTACTACAAGTATATGCAGAATCAAATAGACCTAAGAAATGGAGCTGAGATAAGAGCTAACGAAAAATTGGAAGGTGAATTGCTAGATGGTATTGGTAGGGCTTATGGTATTGAGCTATTGTTGAAAAAGCAAAAAGGTCGTTTTCACGGGTGGGTAGGCTACACACTATCTAGAACTGAAAGAAAGGTGAATGGCATTAATAATAATGACTGGTACGTAGCCAAGCAAGACCAAACACATGATGTGTCTTTAGTTGGTATATATGATATTAATAAGAAAGTATCTCTATCGGCATCATGGATATATAAGACTGGTAATGCAGTAACTTTCCCTAGTGGTAAGTATAGTGTAAACGGCACAACGGCTTTTTATTACACAGAAAGGAATGGATATAGAATGCCGGCAACGCACAGGCTAGATATTTCTTTGACATGGATTACTAGAAAAACTGATAAGTTCGAGTCTAGCTGGAATTTCTCATTGTATAATGCATATGGTAGAGAAAATCCATATTCAATAACGTTTGAGGATGATCCAAACAATCCTAACAGAACACGTGCAGTACAAACCTCTCTTTTCCGCTGGATACCGGCAGTTACTTACAACTTCAAATTCTAATTAAATGAAAAAGCTACATATATTAAGTGTCCTATTTTTAGGTAGTCTATTAGCCTCATGCGAAAAGGTGATAAACATAGACTTAAATAAAACCGAACCACAAATAGTAATAGAAGGAAATGTTACTAATGAGCAAGATTCTTCTTTTGTAAGAATAACAAAAACGGTAAACTTTGATCAGGATAATGTATACCCTGCTGTTTCTGGAGCTATTGTAACTATTGCAGACGATTTAGGTCATACAGATACTTTTACCGAAACGGTGCCAGGTGTATATAAAAAATCCGGTTTTACCGGTGTAGTTGGCCATACTTACAGTATGAAAGTAATTGCAGAAGGCAAAACTTTTACATCAATGTCTACTATGGCTGCACAAGTAAGTTTCGATACTCTTTCTTATAAGGTAGAGTCTTTCGGTGGATTTGGTGGAGGGTCTTCAGATTCTAATTACACTATCTACATCCGCTTCAAAGATCCTGAGGGAATATCAAATTACTATTTGGCTTCCATGTTTATAAATGGTAAAAAAACACCTGATGTTTTTGTTACTGATGATAGGTTTTTAGATGGAAATGAAGTCTTTACAAATTTATTTACCCAAGAGGAGATTAAAAAGGGAAATGAAGTAAGGGTGGCAGTATGGAATATTGATAAGACTGTATTTAATTATTTTAATAGTATTCCTCAGCAGGGTGGAGGGCCTTTCGGTAGTGCAACACCCGCTAATCCTACCACAAACATAGTAGGTGCCAAGTTAGGTTACTTTAGTGCACATACAGTGCAGTCAAAGACAGTAACTATACAATAGGTAGTGATAACACAATAAATATGCAGCCCCAAGTTGATTATACAGCTTGGGGCTGCGTTTTTTATTTTAGTATATCTTATTTCTTGAGTTTTTGAATTCTTTTGGTCTTACAACAGTAAACACTCTAGATATATTGAAACCAAATCTAATCCCACCATTATCCCATTTGTCTGTTGTTTTACCAACAAATGTTCTTTCAGTCATACCTGTAGAGTTGGTAAAGTGTAGCTGAAATACATGTCCTCCAGTCTCTATATCAAAGCCTACTGCTAAAGAATTTGTTGTTCCATCTAGTTTATATTGGTCAAGTTGATAGTAATATTCGATGTTTAACGATATTCGTTGACTTAGTTTAAGTCTACCTCCTATGCCCATTGCTAATACATCGTTTGTTTCTTTAGCAGTATTTACTAAGTTGTAATGAACGTGTGTAGGCATTAGTTGTAGAGACAATGATTTACTAAATTTTCTGGCTATTAGTATTTGGTTTGCATAGCACAATCTATTGCTAAAGTAGTATTCGCTTCCTGCAGGCACATTGGCTTCCATGGTTTGCACCATAGATGAGCCAAGGTAACTAATACTTATGGGTGTATTCTTACTCTGGCGCAGTAATTTCACCTTAACAAAACCATCATATTCTTTTTCATAGGAACTTCTGCCAATACCTACCATTAGCCAATCTGTTACACCATAGTCAAGCCCTAACCTTATTGTAGCGCCGTCCAGACCAAAAAAATCACCTACTCCCTTATCTAATCGGTTGAACCTATGAGATATTTTAAAGTCTAGCACACCTTTCCCAACATTCTCAATACTGTGACCATTTATTAAACGAGTAGTTTTAAATGTGGCTGTTGTATATTCTTTTTTTAATGGTGCAGTCTCGTCTAGCATGCTCATTAAATTATCCTCATCAGTACTATTCGTAGTGTCAGTATTTTGTGCGTATGTAAGCAGGCTGCATATGGACGCGTAAAATAATAAAAGTGCATTTTTAAACATTGGCAGTAATAATTGTGTAATGTGAAATTAGTAACTACTTTGATTTATTCATTACTGCATTTACGGTAATTTCTATTTCTTTGGCAATTTTTGTTGCCACTAGCGACGGTATTTCTATTTTGTAGTCTTGAGGTTTAACTTTAAAAATGGCAGTAGCTGTAACCATACCGCCCTTACTGGTTACAGTACCGGGTACTGTAATAGTTTTCGTTACGCCATGCATTTCTAATTCTCCGGTAACACTAACTTTATAAATTCCATCTTTTCCTAAATCTGCAGCATTGTAATTGACTATTTTACCTTTAAAAGATGATTTAGGATATTTTTCACTTTCCATATAGTTTTCATTAAAGTGATCTTGCATTAAGCTTTTTTCAAATTTAAAGCTTTTAATAGGTACCTGAAAAACAAAAGCTCCATTTGACATGTCAAGTATTGCTGCTGTTTCATTAGAAACTGCTTCAATGTTTTCTACATTGGTGCCTGAGAAAAAGCTCACTTTTGCTGTTCTTGTTATAGCTTTTTGAGCATACAAAGCCACCGACGATGCTAATAAAAGCATCGATAATACTACTTTTTTCATATGTATTTATTGTTGTTTTAATTATTTAATGCCCCGTCTGTAATCCACTTTTCAATTTGGCTTATTTGACAGTCAGTAAGCTTGCCTCCATTTTTAGGCATTGGAGAAAAACCTGCAGTATGGTTAATGACACCTTTTAGTTTTCCATTAAGAGCGATAATTTGTAATCCGCTATGTGTAGATAAATCTATGCCAGATGCTGGTGCTGCACCTGCATGGCAACCAGAAAATCCACAATACTGAGTAATTATTGGTTTTACAGTAGAAGTATAGGTAACTGTACTAGTATTGCAGTTTGTAGATGGATAAAGTGTTTCTTTATCATCGTTGTAGCATCCTGATAATACAGATATAGATAATAAAAGATATAGAGCGCGTTTCATTGAATAATAATTATTAGTTGTTAGGTGCACCCGCTGCTATCCATTTTTCTATTTGCGATAATTGGCAGGTACTTAATGCGTTTCCTCCTTTTGGCATTGGAGAATATCCACTTAATCGTTTAGTAGCGCCTGTTAGTTTACCATTATCGGCTACTACTTTTACTCCTGCATAGCTGGTGAGTATAATGCCCCCGGATGCTGTGGTAGCATTATGACAACCGCTACAGTAAGTATTAATAATGGGTACTATGGCTCCAGTATAGCTAAAAATACTATCGTTACAATCTTTTGGAGCGCATCCTGTTCCATTTTTGGCTCCTTCATTAATCCATTGTCCTATAAGGTTTATCTGTTCAGTTGTTAGTCTTGGGTTAGGTGCCTGTGGCATCCGTTTAGATTCATTGTCTTCAATTAAGGCCTCGTATATTTCGCTACCTCCTGCATTGCCGGCAATTATGCCTTTAGATGTAATACTAGCATAGTCGGTTAGGGTATAACCTTCTTGGCTTGAAACTGCATCATGACAGCCTGATTTTGCACAATTAGCTATGAAAATAGGTAATATGTCACGTTCAAAGCATATGCCTGTATCCGCGGTGCCACCACCATTATTATTACCATTTCCGCCATTGTTAGTAGGTGCTGTATATTTGGGTTCATGTGTACAAGCAGTAGCACCTAAGAGCAGGCCAAATATTAGCATAAGTTTATTGATCGTAGTAAGTTGCATAAGTACATTGATGTAAGATGGTGTAAAATTACTTGAAGAAAACCATGCTTATAAAACGAAATACTATAAAGAGGTAATATATATGGTTGAAAACGTAAAATAGCATACCCAAATGGCAACTATACTTTACCGTCGAGCCAGTTTTTAAACTCTGCCGATCGCTCAGTACTCACTACAGGCTGCTCTTTGCAGTCAGGTTTTAGTTTAACAATAATTCTTGATTTAGTATATATTTTCATCTCTTCAATAGCGTTTATGTTTACTATATACTGTCTATTTATTCTAAAAAACTTACTGTTAGGAAGCATGTTTTCTAGAGTGTCAAGATTGTAGTCCATTGGCCAATTTTGACCTGTTATATTTTTTGCATAAGTGGCTTTGTTCTCGCTATAGCAATAGGCTATGTCGTCGGTAAGAAGGGTCTTTATGGTTTCTCCGAATCTAATCATAAATCTGGAGCGTATACCCAAAGTATCCTCATCATTAGTAATATTATTGGTAGAGGTGAGTATTTTTTTTAGAGCATCTACTTTATGGTAGGCTAAAAGTAACTCTTCTTTCTTCACTGGTTTTAGTAGATAGCCTATGCCATTAGTTTTAAAAGCTTCTAATGCATATTCGTTGTAGGCAGTAGTAAATATATACGGGCACTTAGGATTTAATTCTTGTATTAGTTCTAGCCCGCTACCATCTGCAAGGTGTATATCTACAAATATAAGGTCGGGTGTAGTATTCTGAGAAAACCAGCTCATAGCTGTCTCTATACTATCTAACTGTGTAATAATTTCTGCATTAGGAATTACCTCGTTTATTAATCTGCATAATCTATTATATGCCGGTATCTCATCTTCTAAAATCACTATTCGCATATTAATGGAAGTATTACGGTAAATAAATTATTTATACTTGTATAGGTTACTTGCCCTGCACTTAATAATTGGTATCTGCTTTTTAGGTTGGCTAATCCTAGCCCAGCACCAGCTTCTTTTTGTTTTTTAGGTTGTAAATTATTGCATATTACTATCTGTGATGCAGATATATGTACTTTAATTATTAATGGATGTGCCATAGATACAACATTGTGTTTTATGGCATTTTCTACAAGCAACTGTAGCGCCATAGGTGGAATTTTACAGTTGAAGTATTTGTCATTATCAATATCCAATTTTAATTGAATGGCGTCTCCAAATCTACATTTTTGTATATACACATATTTTTCAAGTATGTCCCATTCTTCTTGTAGGCTAATTAAATCTATATTCTTGTACTTGAGCATGTATCTGTATAAGTCAGATAACATAAGAGTATATTTAGATGCTTGCTCGCTATTTTCCTCAATTAAGTTAGCCAATGTATTAAGGCTATTGAATAAGAAATGTGGATTAACTTGACTTTTTAGATATTCATATTCAAATAAATGTCTTTCCTTTTCAAGCTTATTATTATGAAGTAAGCGCATTTCTCTTCTCCTAATGATAAATATAATGCCACCTGATACAGTAATAAAGCATGCAATGATAAACCAAATAGCTTGCCAAAATGGTTTTTGAATTTGAAATGATGAAATAGCCTCACTATAGTTATCAAAATTTGGTGAGGAACTTACCCTAACTTTAAATGTATAATTTCCTGGGGCAAGCTGGGGAAAAGTTATTTGTTCATCTTGAGTAGATATCCATTCACTATTTAAGCCAATGAGTTGATATTTATAATATAATTTTTCAATGTGGGTTGGGTTTGTAGCTTCATAAAAAAAGGTAATGTGGTTTTCTTTTGCGTTAAAAATGGTTTTACCTCGTTCTACCGGTTTTAGATATAAATGAACGTCAGTAATATTTATACCGGGCTTTATGTTGGGGAGTTTTCCTAATATAGATTTAAATACTATGAATCCATGCTCATATGGAACGTATATATTTCCATAAATATCTTTTGTAATGCAATTTAGTGTAGAAGATGTACTATCAAAATCAGGGTTAAGCCTTTTATTATATCTTCTTATTTGTTTTTGTTGTATATAGTATTCATCTATACCTTTGTTATGCACTAGTATCATCCTTCCGTCGTTAGTTGCCATAATTGCAGAAGTATTATTACTTAACAAGCCATTTTCTACAGTTATGTTTTGCCATTTATTGTTATATGTGTATAGCCCATGATTAAGTGTGGCGCACCATAAGTTATTATATGAATCTACTGTGGTGCTATACACTACATTTTCTTTGGTATGCAGTATTTGTTGAAAACTACTATTGCTATTGGATATGAGTCCTGCTCCATCTGTAGCCATCCATACTTTCCCGGTTTTGTCTTGGTATATTTGATAAACGTAGTTGCTAGGAAGTCCGTTATCTTTAGCGTATTTCTTTACTAAAACAAGTTGATTTTTGCTTAT
>CAYWUY010000036.1:24697-29288 GCA_964461535.1 uncultured Flavipsychrobacter sp. | reverse complement strand
TATGAAAAGTAAAATAGAACCATACATTCCCGGAATATTGCTTTTTGTAATTGCATTGGTAATTGGTTTAACCGTATATAAAAATTATGGAATGGCTTGGGATGAGCCATTGCAGAGAGATCCTGCATTACTAAGCTGGAACTATGCTACTACAGGTGATCTTACCTTGTTTAAAACGGCTACGGATAACCATGGAGCCGCTTATGAGTTATTATTACTTTTTATTGAAAAGAAAGCGGGTTTTACTGATACTAGAGATATCTATATGATGCGTCATATAGTTACTCATATTTTGTTTTTATTGAGTGCATTAGCCGGATATGTACTGATATTTAGACTTTTTAGGAATAAATGGTTGGCTATTATAGGTTTCTTAATGTTGGTATTGCAGCCGCGTATTTATGCCCATTCATACTTTAACAGTAAAGATTTACCTTTTCTATGTTTTGTGATTTTTACAATGCTATTTGCCCAAATAGCTTTTGATAAGAAAAAATGGTGGTGGTTTTTATTAGCTGGCCTAGCATGTGGCTATGGTACTGGTATACGTATTATGGGCATTATGTATTTTTTATTAGTAGGAGGGTTTATTTTACTTGATATTATACACCAAGTTCGTAATAAGCAAAACTTAAAAAGCACTTTAATATCATTGGGTGTATTTACTGTTGGTTTTTGTGTAACCCTATATTCGTTTTGGCCATATTTATGGAGAGAACCAATAGCTAAGTTTGTTGAAAGTTTTAATGCATTGTCTCACTTTAAATGGGAGGGCTCTGTGTTGGTCGGAGGCGAGTTTATAAAAGCTACTGAATTACCTTGGACTTATTTCCCTACTTGGTTTATAATTACTAATCCAATATTATGGCTGATTTTAGGGGTATTAGGTGCTGTATGGATGACAAAAGATTTACTACTAAATTTTAGTGCTATCTGGGTGCCATCTCGGGAACGAAATAATTTATTTTATCTCTTGTGCTTTTGGGGGCCTATTCTTGCAGTATTGGGAATGCACTCAGTAATATATGACGATTGGAGGCACCTTTATTTTGTATATCCTGCATTCGTAATTATTGCATTGTATTTTTTACATAGACTTGAAACTCAGAAATTTATTAAGTATGTGTATGGTGTATGTGGTGCGCAGGCAGCATTGATATTGTATTTTATGGTGGCAAATCATCCATTTCAGCAAACGTATTTTAATAGTTTGGTTAGCCATAATGATGAGTATTTAAGAGAAACTTATGAGATGGATTACTGGGGGAGTAGTTTGTACCAAGGGTTACAATATTTATTAGAGCATGATAAAAGCCCTGTTATAAAGTTATCCTGTAACTACAACATCATAGGGCAAAATAATATAAATATGTTGCCTAAAGAGGATAGAAAACGTTTTCAGCTAGTAAATGATGTAAAAGATGCTGACTATTTCATAACCAACTTCAGGCTGCACCCGCAAGACTATCCTTCAAACAATATTGAATATTCTATAAAGGTGCTGAATAGTAGTATTATGAATATTTACAGGTTTAAAAAGTAGAATTTACTATTGGCTATTGAAAAATTTTATCGATTTTTTTATTGATAATCAATTAGTTATGATGGTGCTTGAAAAAATCTTAATAAAATATTTGGTGTAATCGTATGTCAATTTTACCTTTGCCCTCCCAAAATATGTTTGAGTATCCTTATGCTTAGGGTATACAAACGGGCAAAGTAAAATATACATAGACATAAGATGAGACATTTAAGCTTTAAGACACAGTCTGCTAACGAGAAAATCGTAAAACGCGACTGGCATGTTGTAGATGCTACTAACCAAACATTGGGCCGCATGAGCTCAAGAATCGCATCGGTATTGCGTGGTAAAAACAAAGCATATTATACTCCGCATTTCGATTGTGGTGATTATGTAATCGTTATCAACTCTAGCAAAGTTATCCTTACAGGTAACAAAATGGAAGATAAAGAGTATCAAACATATTCTTTGTATCCAGGTGGTCAGAAAATTGAAGCAGCTAAGAACTTGTTGAGCCGTCGTCCTAACTTGATGATTGAGCGTGCAGTTAAAGGTATGTTGCCTAAAAATCGTTTAGGTCGTGCTATGGCTAAAAAATTATTTGTTTACGAAGGCGCTGAGCATCCACATAAAGCACAACAGCCAAAAGAAATGAAATAGTCAGTCCGGCCAAGCGATTGGCGGAACTCAATTTAACCAACTTATAAAAATATTTTATAAATAAAATGGAAAAACAAAAAAATGCCGTTGGCCGCCGTAAAGAAGCTGTAGCCCGTGTATACATCAGCAAAGGAACTGGCAGCATCACGGTTAACGACAAAGAATATAAAGCGTATTTTCCTATCATGTACCTGCAAAATCAGGTAGAGCTTCCTCTTAAAACAATCGAAGGAGTTAGCTCATTCGACATAGTAGTAAATGTGCAAGGTGGTGGTCCTAAAGGTCAAGCAGAAGCTATTAAAATGGCTATTGCTCGTGCATTGTGCGAAGTGAACGCTGAGTATCGTCCATTGTTGAAAAAACAAGGTCTACTTACTCGTGATAGTCGTTCTGTTGAGCGTAAGAAATTTGGTAAACGTAAAGCGCGTCGTAGCTTCCAGTTCTCTAAACGCTAATCGCACAGTTGTATTTTTTATTTTTTTAACCAACAAGAAATTATTCAAATGGAAGATAATAAATCATTGCACCAGCAGTTGCTTGAAGCGGGCGTTCACTTTGGCCACCTCAAGAAAAAATGGAATCCTAAGATGTTGCCATACATCTTTGCAGAAAAAAATGGCATCCATATCATTGACCTAAATAAAACTATTGAAGGTCTTGAAGAAGCTGCAGCAGCAATGAAATCTATCGCGAAAAGCGGTAAAAAAATCATGTTCGTAGCTACTAAGAAACAATCTAAAGAGATTGTTGCTGAAGCAGCTGCTAAAGTAAATATGCCTTTCGTTACAGAACGTTGGTTAGGTGGTATGCTTACCAACTTCCAAACTATCCGTAAGAGCGTAAAGAAAATGTTGAGCATTGAAAAAATGCTTGCTGATGGTACTATGGATAGCGTTACTAAAAAAGAGCGTTTAACATTAACTCGCAGCAAAGAGAAAATGGAAAAAGTATTAGGTGGTATTTCTCAAATGGGTCGTACTCCTGCTGCTTTATTCATAGTAGATATCAGCCATGAGCATATTGCTCTTGCTGAGGCTAAGCGCCTAGGCATTACAACTCTTGCAATGGTAGATACTAACAGTGATCCTACTAAAGTAGATTTCGCTATCCCTTCTAACGACGATGCAACAAAATCAATAGCTATCATAACTAACTATTTGACTGCTGCTATCATGGAAGGTCTTCAAGAGAGAGCTCAAAATAAAGAAAACGAAGAGGAAACAGCTGAAGAAAACGACGAGCAATCTCGTGGTTTAGAAATCACTGACGAAGATAACGAAGGCGGTCGCCGTGGTGGTCGTGGTCGTGGTCGCGGCAACAATGCCGGCGGTGGTGGTAACAATCGCGGTGGTGGCAACACGGGTAACCGTGGTGGTGCTGGCAACCGTGGTGGTAACAAAACCGGTGCTGCTAAACGCTAATAAGAGTACCTCTTAGCTAAAATATAACACTTCATTAAAGCCCCGTATTTGGGGCTTTAATAATAAATTACGAATTTTGCACACTCAATAAGCAATAAATTAAAATAAAAATATACTAAATGAGCACAGTAACAATATCAGCTGCAGAAGTTAATAAACTACGTCAGCAAACAGGTGCAGGTATGATGGATTGCCGTAAAGCTTTGATTGAAAGCAATGGCGACATGGAAGCAGCTATAGACTACCTTCGTAAAAAAGGTCAGAAAGTAGCAGCTAACCGTAGCGATCGTGATGCTAAAGAAGGTGTTGTGATAGCAAAAGCTAATGCTGAAAACACTTATGGTATCATCGTTAACTTAAGTGCTGAAACAGATTTCGTTTCTAAAAACCAAGAGTTCATCGATTTCTCTTTGCAGATTGCTGATATAGCTCTTAACAATAAACCTGCTACAGTTGAAGAATTGAAAGCAGCTAAAATGGATAACGCTACTGTAGGTGAAAAACTAATGGAAGTAGTTGCTAAAATAGGTGAGAAAATAGATATCGTTCGTTATGAGCAAGTATCTGCACCTGTTGTAGTTCCTTACATTCACAGTGGTTATCGCATTGGCGTATTGGTAGCTCTTAACCAAGGTGCTGGCGAAAACATCATTAACGCAGGTAAAGATGTAGCAATGCAAATTGCGGCTATGAATCCTCTTGCTGTTAGTGCTGAGTCTGTTTCTGAAGAAATGATTGCTCGCGAAAAAGCTATCGCTGTTGAGCAAGTAATGGCTGAAGGTAAAACAGGCGACATGGCTGAGAAAATAGCCATGGGTAAATTGAATAAATTCTTTAAAGACAATACATTATTGCCTCAAGCTTTCGTAAAAGACAATGGTAAAACTGTAGCTGATTTCTTACAGTCTGTAGAAAAAGGTCTTACAGTTACTTCTTTTGTACGTGTTGCTGTTGGTGGTTAATTCTTTTAAGATACACTATACTAAAA
>CAYWUY010000036.1:0-24597 GCA_964461535.1 uncultured Flavipsychrobacter sp. | reverse complement strand
TCCCATTGTTCAACAGCTATTTCAGCAAAGTTGATAGGTATATTATTAAATAGTTTGTAGCCTATCCAATACAGTGACTCCAAGGTTCTTAAAGCGGTTGTTCCTGCTGCAATTACTTGTTTATTAGCATAGCTTATTAAACTATCCAGTAGGGGAATATCTATCTCTATCCATTCTGCATGCATAGGATGGTCTTCCATACGTTCGCTTTTTACCGGCACAAAAGTTCCGGCACCTACATGTAGGGTTAGGGTAGTATGGGTAATGCCTTTATTACCTAGTCGGCTCATCAATCTATCTGTAAAGTGTAATGATGCTGTAGGTGCTGCAACACTACCTTCATTTTTTGCAAATATGGTTTGGTAGCGCTCGCTGTCTGTAATCTCAGCTTGCCTATTCATGTAAGGTGGTAAAGGAACTTTTCCGGCATGCAAAAGCACTTCTGCAAAAGTGGTTTCCGGTATATTCCATGATAACTCTATGGTATAAGAAGATACGTTTTTACTAATAAGCTTAGCATACAATGTTAGATTATTATAATCAGTACTTAATTCTAAAACTACTCCTTCTTTCCATTTAGCAGCACCACCAACTAGGCATTCCCAGAGTACGCTTCTGGTTGACGTCATAGCCGTTTGCATATCTGCATAGCTATGGTGTGGTTCTAGGCAAAATACTTCTATTTGCCCTCCAGTAGGTTTCTTAAACGGTAAGCGTGCATTTACTACCTTAGTAGCATTAAATACCAATAAAGTGTCAGATGGCAGATGCTCTGCCAGGTTGTAGTAATTGTCCTGCTTTATAGTGTTATCCCTATTCCAAACCAGCAACTTAGATGCATCACGTTCTTCAAGAGGGTACTGTGCTATTTTCTCTTCGGGTAAATGATAGGTAAAATCTTCTATTCGTAATTCTTTAGGGTGCATACTTATTTTATTTCTGGAATATTAATACCTGTTATTTTTCTATACAGCTCTATAGCATATAAGTCAGTCATACCCGCTATAAAATCTACTATTGATAGTATATTATTATATAGCTGTCCGGTTTCTAGTGTTATCGTAAACTGTTCTGAGACTAGTTTTAGTAGCTTCTCAGATCTTGGGAATTCCGGGTGCAGGACTGCATTTATAAACTCTTTTAATAGACCTCCTATAATGGTGTAGCCTGCTAATTCTATTTCAATTACTGACCTGTAATTATAGATATGCTTAACCGAAAATTTGTTGATGACTTTTATGAGATTATAAACATCTTCTGGTAAGCATTTCATAAGGTCTTTCTGTAGAGTGCCGTTTAGGAGAAGATGTTCTTGCTCTATAAATATTTTAGAAATCTTATCCGTCATTAGGCCAATCCACATAGCTCTTATATACTGTACCTGTAGATTAGGATCTTTTATTTGAGATATCTTATTTTCTATATAGCTGATACTGCGATAATCGTTGGCATCTACATAATTGAAAAATGGTAAGAATAAGTTTTTGAAATCTTCTGTACTTATTAGTTTTAATCTATGCGCATCTTCAAGATCTATTACTCTGTAGCAAATATCATCAGCAGCTTCAGTTAGGTATACAAATGGATGTCTAGCATAAACGCTACGATCTTTGTTATATGCCGGTATACCAAGTGCTTCAGCTATAGCTACATAGGTAGGTTGTTCTGCATCGAAGAAGCCAGATTTTTTAGTAGCTATCCAACCCGTAGTATTATCAAAACCATTTAAAGAAGTACATGGATACTTAACTATAGCTGCAAGTGTAGGGTAGGTAAGTTCATACCCTCCCTTTTTATCTTCGTTATAGTGGTGTGTAAGTATTCTTAGCGCATTAGAGTTACCTTCAAATTTTAGTAAATCCTGCATCTGATTTGCTGTCAGTTCTTTTTCAAGCAATGCTGCATCTTGAGGTGCTAATTCTTTGAAAAAAGTTCTTATAGCATCCTCTCCGGAGTGGCCGAAGGGAGGATTACCAATATCGTGTGCTAAGCATGCTGAGGCAATAACTGTTGCTAAATCATGCTCGTAAAAATTACGTATGCTGCTATCTTTAAAGTTGTGCTTTTGTACTAATTGACTTCCAACAGATTTTCCTAATGTGCGGCCAACAGATGCCACCTCTAAGCTGTGGGTTAGCCTATTGTGTACAAATACTGCTCCAGGTAATGGAAATACTTGTGTTTTATTTTGCAGTCTGCGAAAAGGCGACGAAAATATAATGCGATCATAGTCTTTCTGAAATGGGCTACGAGCAGGGTCATATTGCTGTGTAGCACTACTATTTTTTCCTGTGCGCTGTGTGGTGTAAAGCGATTCCCAATTCATACTGTAAAGATGCAATATTTAGAAATAATGTTTGTCAATGTAAGGTTATAAACACAGAAAGCACACCGTTAAAGTGTGCTTTCTATGATAGTTTAATATATTAAATTATCTAGTTAGCTGAACGGTACAAGTATCGTTAAATCCACCCGGAGTATTCAATGCTATATAATTAATTGTCATTTTGGTAGTAGTGAATGTACCTGTACCAGATACAGTAACGCCGTTACCTATGTTTTGGCTAGGTATGCTTATGGTACCGGTATTACAGTCAAGAGTGGTTTTAGTACTTGTATTGGTACCGTATCCCCCAAAGTTTACAATATTCAGCGAGTTGTCAGCATTTGCTGTCGCCGTAGCGGTAAAGCTGTAATTGGCAGAACTGCATGCATTAGTGCCGTTTAAGCTTCCAGTAAAGTAAGACAAACAGTTATTATTAACTACGCCTAAAGTAAATGGATAAGACTTAACTCCTGTTGATTTACTAGAAATCCATAATGTAACCGGATAATAGCCTAAAGTAGCATTATCTGCCACTACTTTAAACATAGCTGTAAATGATGGAGTTCCTCTTAAGGTATCATCAATTAGAGATACATTGTTAGGTAAGCCTGTCATGTACAGTTTCATTTCTTCATTAGTATTTCCTGCCAAGAATTTTATGCGAACAGGTAAATCTAAAGTGTCGTTATTGTTTACATATGCATTTGCAAATGTGTCTACACTATATGAAAGCGGAGCTGCAACGTTTTTGGTGCACGATTGACTATATACAGCTACAGCAGCTACAGCGAGTAATAATAACTTCTTCATCTAGTTGGTTTACTTTAATGGTGTAAGATACACATCAATTTTGTTTATACATACACCCGTAGGTGTAAAAATATAGTTTTTGGCAGATAAATGAGGCTATTTAGCCATTGTTTTCATCGTTTAATACCCATTTTTTTTCGTTTAAATGGGTAACAGTAGCTTCAATACCAAATCTTGATTGAAGATATTGCGCCATATGGTTAGCAGCATATACCGAACGGTGTTGACCTCCCGTACATCCAAAAGCTATACCTAGTTGCTCAAAACCTCTGGCTATATAGTCTTCCACATTTATACTAACCATAGCATATGCATGATTCATAAAATCAGGCATTTTAGTTTCTCGCTCTAAAAATAGTTTTACAGGTGCGTCGTTTCCTGTTAGGTGTTTGTATGCTGCATATCTTCCGGGATTCAATAAACCTCTACAGTCAAATACATATCCGCCGCCATGTTGACCACCAAACTTGGGTATACCGTTTTTATAGCTGAAGCTATAAACTTGAATCTCAAGTTTTGGTTTTTCTGCCGAACCAGATATCACATACCTACTTTGAATTTCAGGTGATGTTAGCTTTTCAAGTAGTGAACGTAATTCGGGATAGGCTGGTGTTTGTGGATGGTCAGATAGAAACATTTGAAGGCTTTTTAGTGCCGGGCCAATGCTGCTTATAAAATGTGCCTTATGCTGTAGCAGACCTCTAAACCCGTATGCACCTAGCACTTGTAATAGTCTAACCAATACAAACTGAACATAGCCACGTCTGAAATGAATTTCATCCATACGCGGTACACCCAAATCTTTTAGTGTACTTATATATCCGTTTAGTAAATCTTCTTTCCAAGCATTTGGCAGTTGTGCTTTTGCTTGCCATAACAGTGATGCTATATCATACTGTGGAGGACCTTGCATACAACCCTGGTAATCTATGAAGTAGATTTCACCATCGCAAACCATTATGTTTCTGCTTTGAAAGTCTCGATACATAAGTGTTTGAGGCTGTACTCTTCCTAAATCTTTACTCAAAAGCTCCATTTCACTTATCAGTGCAGAACGGTCATAGTTTAGACCATGTAAGTCTGCAAAGTAGTATTTGAAGTAAAGAAGGTCGGACATTATGGTTTTTTCATCAAATTGTTTTGAAGAAAAACATTGTTTATAGTCAGCTTCTCTGCCAGCTATCCACTGTGTTTTAGCTAGTTGTGCTAGCGCCGCGTGGTATAGCTTACGAGTATTATCTGTAAAGCCATCTTTTGTAACTAAATCGAAAAGAGAAATACCTCCTAAATCTTGCTGCAAATAAGCCTTTCTATCTTTACTTATTTTATAAATTTCGGGTACGTTTATTTTATTTTTTCTGAATAACTCAGTGAAATAAAAGAAGGTATTATTTTCAGCAACATTAGTATTATAAGTGCCTATTGCAGATATTTTATCTCCGGTTATTCTATAATATCTTCTGTCAGAACCAGATACGGCTAAGGGTTCTACCTGATGGGGTTTGTGTCCGAAATGTTCTTCGAACAGTTTCTCCATTGTAACACTTATTTGAGGCGCTGTTTTAGTTGATGTCATGATTTTTTTTCTGGGTATTCAAATAAAAATGGTTCTCTTTTTAAGGAGAGTAATTTAGACCATTCATCAGATTCGAAAACGACTGCTGCTATACCACATGTAGGCATATTGTCTATTCTAAAATCTGTTGAAAGCTCATTCACAAATTCGGTAATGCCTGGATTATGCGCTACAATGAAAAGTGTTTTTACACTATCGTCTACTTCATAGAGCATTTCCTCAAAAACCGAAGGGATGCAATGATACAATTTTTCTTCAAACAGTACTTTATCAAAATCGTATCCAACGGCATTGGCAATCTTTTTTGCTGTTTGTTTGGTTCGTTTGGCACTGCTAGAAATAATGAGGTCTGGTTTTAGTCCTCTTTCTAATAGTTTTTCGCCCATTTCTTTTGCTTCTCTCTTCCCCCGTTCGTTTAGGGGTCTGTCAAAGTCGCTCTGCAAAGGGTTAGCCCAACTAGATTTAGCATGTCTTATCATCACTAAGAGCCGTTTCATACATCTATTGCACTTTTACTTGTAGTATTTCAATTCAGTAGTTATTCCGTCAAAAACAGCATAGCTGTCAAATTTTATCCAGTCACCAAGGTTTATGTATAGGCTATTGTCAGCTAAAGGATATTCTATAGCTATATGTCTATGCCCAAATAGAAAATAATCGAAATGTTGAGCAGCTAGTTGTTCTCTGCAAAACTGTACTAACCATTCCTGTTCACCCAAAAATGTTTTGTCAGGTATGGCATCGGTATGTTTAGGGCCTAATCTGCTAAGCCAGCTAGCAATACCAACACCGCTATCAGGGTGAATGCGTCTGTAGAGCCATTGAGAGAATGGATTGCTCATCACTTTTTTTAGCAATTTGTAACCGTGATCTCCGGGTCCAAGTCCATCGCCATGACCTATAAGAAAATGTTTATTGTTGTAGGTTTCGGTTATGTAATGGTAGTGTACCGGTATATTTAATTCTTCTTTAAAGTAACCGCGCATCCACAAGTCATGGTTACCTGTAAATGCTTCAATAGTTATTCCCGCATCTGTAAGTTGGGCAAGTTTACCCAAAAAACGTACATAGCCCTTGGGAACAACATGCTTATATTCAAACCAAGCGTCAAATATATCTCCTACTAAATATATTTTATAAGCATCTGCAGCAATGGAGTCTAGCCAATTGCAAAGACGTTTCTCTCTTGCTATACTTGCAGCATGGTCAGGTATGCCAAGATGGAAATCGGAAGCGAAATAGATTTTTTTGCCCTCAGGTAATTCCATGAGGGGGCAAAGTTAAGTTCAAAAGCTTATAAACGAATATATGTATAACATAATTAGCAAGAAAGTGATGAAAATCAATCATCAATGCCTATGTCTTTATGGTACATGCCTCTTAACATTCTGCCTGAAAATAGTAAGCTATGTGTTTTAGCATCATAGTACTTTATATACAAAAATGGACTGTTCTCATTGGGGTCTACATCTTCTATTATATCGGGTACTAACTTTTTCTTCGGGTTGAGTATATGAGCTTTACCTATTCCTAGTAAGTAGCAACCTATTGCCACGTGCAAATATTCTTGCATCGCGTTTCTGTATAGAATGTTTGGACTGCTAAAAAGCTCAAAATAGTGGTGCTTATTGCTATCCAAGTCGCATTGAGTAGGTAGCTGAACATCTCCCAATTCAAAGTGTTGCATGTACATAGCCTTATTAACGTCCTTTATAGCAAATGAGACAGTGTAGCCTTGGAAAAATATATGAATGTTTGGCTCTACCCATAAGTTACGCAGGTGAATATTATGCTGCGCATGAGTGATAAGTGCCGATAACTGGATAGTTAAAAAGACAATAATACTCCTTATCATTCCAATTACTAATTTATTAAGGCTAAAGTAATGAAATCCTCTAATTTTAGGTATAAAATATATAACAATGAAGAGTTTTGCTAGTGACAACTATGCAGGAGTGCTGCCTGAAATAATGAATGCACTACAACTGGCCAATGAAGGGCATGCAAGATCGTATGGTGCTGATGATATTACAGCCGCTGTAAGGGCACAGATTAAAGAGCTTTTTGGAGCCCATGCGGATGCTTATTTTGTATTTAATGGTACAGGTGCAAATGTGCTTAGTTTAAGCTGTGCTACACAATCTTTCAATGCTGTTTTGTGTGCAGATACTTCACATATCTATTGTGATGAGTCCTCAGCACCGGAGACAATTACAGGATGTAGATTTTTTCCGCTAGCCACTAATAATGAAGGGAAAATAACACCCGAGGCTGTACAAGAAAGATTAATTAGAGTAGGGGATATACATTATGCACAAGCTACTATATTATCTATAACTCAAACAACTGAATATGGTACTGTATATACACCTGAAGAGATAAAAGTATTAGCCCAGCTAGCACATGCTAATGGTATGTATTTTCATATAGATGGAGCCAGATTTTTTAATGCTGCTGCAAGTTTAGGTTGCTCCCTAGCGGATATTAGTTCATTGGCAGGAGCAGATATACTATCGTTAGGAGGCACAAAAGCTGGTATGATGTTTGGCGAAGCTGTGATCATCTTTAATGATAAGCTGAAACAATATGTAGGGTATAAGCATAAGCAGGTGATGCAACTTGCCTCAAAGACTAGATTCATAGCAGCTCAGTTTAGTGCTATACTAAAAGATGAACTATGGCGAAATACCGCATTGCATGCTAATGCAATGGCACAAAATTTAGTTAAGGTACTATCTAGCTATAGTGCTATAACTATAACCAAGCCTGTACAAGCCAATGCTATTTTTGCTACAATGCCTTATGCCTGGTATGAAAAGCTAAATGAACAATTCCCATTTTATATTTGGAAAGAGTCTGTATGCGAAGTGAGAATAATGTGTTCTTGGGATACTACAGATACAGACATCGAAGCATTTAAAGATGTTTTGAATCAACTGCAAGGGTAGAAATAGAAAACTGGGTGTATAGCATAAAAAAATAACCTCCTTAATAAAGGAGGTTATTTTAGTTTTTATAAGTAACTCAATTAATGAGCAACTGCTATTTGTTTTACTATTTGACCTTGCTCGCCAATTACTCTTACTACATAGTTACCATCAGCTAAATTTTCAGTGTTGATAGATGTAGAATATTTAGTTGCAGCAGGGAAACTAACGTTTCTAACTACACGACCATTGATATCATAAACAACAACAGAGAATTTCTGAGCGTTATTCCAATTAACATCGATATTGATGAAACCTTGAGCAGGTACTGGATATACATTTACAGAACCATTTGTAGCCTCTGCATCGTTGATGCCTGCAGTATATTCTTGGTAGTAATAGTTATTTTTTAAATCGCCATTTACATATTCCCAGAAACCAGCGATGTTCCAAGACTCAGCAACTGAAGATGTCATTTGATTACGAGTGTTGTAAGTATAATCATATCTTAAGCGGTTTTTCCAGAAACCACCAGCTGAAGTGTCCCAAGTTTGGTTGATTTGGATAAGTGGGCTATACATTGCAGTGAAGCTGCTGTATAAAGTTAACATTTGATTATCCCAAGAACTAGTAGTCGCATTTTTAGTTTGGTATAATTTATTAACTAAAGCGCCAGTAGTATCGTTGTAAGTGTAAGTAGTTTTATCTAACTCTACGAAAGATGAACCACCCCAGTTCCAAGATGTTTTAGTCAACATTTTGTTGCTACTGTTGTATGTATAAGTATACTGAGTAGTATAAACTAGTGGGAAAGCATTACTTATTTCTTGTAAAACGTTGTTAGACGCATCATAATAATAAGTAGTTTGAGAAACAGCATCAAAACCAGAACCGTTCCAGGTACCTAATTGGTCAGAAAAAACTAGACCAGTACTAGTGTAGCTGTATAAGTGCTGAGATACGTTAGTCCAGCTAGCGCCACCCCAAGTTTGGTATATTACGTTAGTTACTTTATTAGAAGCATCGTAGAAATATACATACTTATCAACGTTTTTCCAGCTAGCAGATGCAGAATCCCACGCTTGATTAGTAGTATACTTAATATTGTTGTTAGCATCAAAACCTTGAATGCTATTTTTAGAATATTTCTGAGTACCAGTAGCCCAAGACCAAGAAGTTGCAGTATCGAACTTCATCGCCTTAGACATAAGGTCACCACCTCTAGGGTTAGTATATTGATAATTGGTCGAATCTGATGGAAGGAAAATCGCACCGTTATTGTACCACATTGATTTAGCAACCAATCTGGAAGACTGAGCCTGAACATTCTGCAAAAGAAGAACAGGTAAAGCAAGTGTGAAAAGTAGTTTTATTCTTTTCATAAAAGGCAATTTATTTTGATATAGTTTAGAACAAATAGAAAAACTGTACAATGATAGTGATTATTTTCAGTAATCTATAATTTTTTTAAAAAAATCTTATAAGTCACAACAATTTTTATTGCACTACCTTATTAAGACTAGAATAATTTTTTATAGTCACCTTATATAACACAAAATGGGTGGCTTCTTTGTATTAATAAATTAGCCACCCAGTATATTTTTTTTATTTTTTTAAGGTAAGATGCGAAGCAATAGGTTGTTCGTTCTTACTAATTGCATTATAAGTAGGAATAATGAACCTAGCACTGTAGTCGTTATCAGATATGAACTTCAGTACATATTCAACTGCGAAGGCGGGGTCGTTCTTTTTACCTACTAACAAATATTCTAAATAGAATAGGCATATACCAGAGTCAAATGATCCGCCGTTATCTTTTCCTATCCATTTTTCTGCGAACGCAATAATATCTTCTTTATTATCCACTATTCTTTCGTGTAGTTGCTTTACAGTAAATATCTTCAAGAATCTAAGTCTTTCAACATCGCCTTCAACATCTACATCGCTATTTAAAGATGCACCTGCTCTTTTGGCAATTTCACTATCTACTTCTTTTACCACTTTGCTGGTGCCAACATATTCTTTTAATGTCGCATCAGTCATAGGTGAATTTTCGTCAAGTGGTGCAGGCTTCTCGGCTTTTGGTTCGCGGTTGTAGAATGGTACATTTTCATCTTCCTCTTCACCATCAGCACCTTTACCTTCGGTTACGCGCTCAATCATACCATTAACATTCATATTGAATGTTTCTATTTTGTCGATATTCAGTGCCACTCCATCACCTGAATTGCCGGAAGTGCTGCTTTCACTAACATTGGTATCTTCAACTATACCATTGTCAGTAACCTTCATCATGTTATTAACATTCTCTTCGGTTACTCCATTAGTTTCGCCTACTTCATTTACATTCAGACTTAAATCGTCAGATTTTTTTACGTTAATCTCTAATGTATCTAAAGATATTTTGTCAGTGTTTGTGGCTGTTTCTGCTGAAATAATGGGTTTTATTACTTCATCCACTTCAGCAGCCATGTATGAAGTATTATAGTTTGGGATGGGTTGTTCTTGAGGTTTTACTTCTGGTTGAGGTGCAGCTACCGGAGCTGAGTAGGCTATAGGCTGAGGTTGTGGAGCCGCAGCAGGTTGTGGTGCTATGTTGGGCATAGCAGTCTGGTGGGGCTTTAATAGCCCTCGAATTTTCATAAATTCAAGGTCAGCCATCTCCAACAAAGCACTTACACGATATAAATCTCGTTTAAGGTTTTCAGGATAAGCACCGTTTTCATAACCTAACTCTTTTTCTATACCTACCCATGCATCTTGCAGCATTGAGCAAATTTGTATTTGAAATTGAATATTAGCAGTTCTTCTATATTCAATCATAGACTGGCGGTTGGCTTTAAGACTAGTAAGGTATTGCACCATTTTACTATTAAAACCATTGGCCGAACTGTTATTATCTTTATTAGGTAGACTATAAATGTCAAACTCTTTACTTATTACGTTGGCTACATTAGCTACAGCATCTTCGAAATAAGTAATAACTCTTACTACCGGCATGTAAGTAGAGCCATTAGGATGGAAATGGTGCTCCATGATGGACTCTATACGATAGAGTGGGATGTTATTTTGTAACACCAATTCTTTAACCAGGTCTTCCATTTTTGCCATGAAAGCACTGTTGTTCTCCATTACACTCTGATGATTATTTTTAGCCATATAATGACATTTGTGTAACAAAACTATATTTTTTTTTCCACATTTCCACCTTGTGTACTTTCGAGATGTTCGTATTGTGTTTTTTTTAACTTGTTTATTCCGTTATAATTATGATAAACAATACAATAAACGATGGGTTTTTATTGCATGTTATATATTGTTGATTTATGATTGATTGTGTTTTGATATTATTGACAGCTTTATTAATTATTTAACGCTGAGTAAGGGTATTTAGCTAACTTAGTTAGAAGGGTAATAGCAAGTATTTATTACTTTTGCCGCATTATTAATTATAAATTTAGCTCATGTGGCATAATATTGCTGCCTTCATTATAAAGTTTCGTGTTGCATTACTAGTGCTTTTATTGGCTGTAACAGGTTTTTTCGGTTATTATGCTTCAAAAGTTCAATTAAGCTACGAATTTACCAGCGCAGTACCTACAGATAATCCTAAATACATAGAGTATCAACAGTTTAGAAAACAGTTTGGGGAAGATGGTAATTTGATGGTGATAGGTGTAAAAACTAAAAACTTTTTTGATCCTAACTTCTTCAATGATTATGCTACACTTGTAAAAAAAATACAAAAGGTAGAAGCCGTAGAAAATATTTTGAGTATACCAGGTGCTATTGAGCTGGTTAAGGATACTGTTTCTCAAAAACTAAAAGTTGCCTTGATAGCTCAGGGTGAACCTCCGTATGCTGATGTAAATAGTATTAGGGATAAGTTTTTAAATATGCCTTTTTACAAGGGATTAATGTATAATCCTGATTCGAATGCCTATTTAATGGGTATAAGAATTCAGAAAGATGTACTTAACTCTAAAAACAGGGCTAGGGTAATAACTGCAATAGTAGAACTAGGCAATGAATTTGGTAAGAAACATAATATAGAGATGCACTATTCCGGTTTGCCTCTTATACGCACAGATATGGCTATGAGGGTGCAAAGTGAGATGAAGCTGTTCCTTATAGCATCCTTTGTACTTACAGCTATTATATTATTTTTATTCTTCAGGTCTTTCATGGCAGTTATTGCATCTATGCTAGTAGTAGCTATAGGTGTTATATGGTCGGTAGGTACAATAGATTTATTGGGTTATAAAATCACCTTGCTTACGGCCTTAATTCCTCCGCTAGTAGTAGTAATAGGTATTCCTAACTGCGTATACTTTTTAAATAGATACCATTTCGATTATCATAGGAATCCTAATAAAATGCGTTCTCTACTCAGGATGGTAGACCGCATGGGTATAGTAACACTATTTACTAATCTTACTGCTGCTATAGGCTTTGGGGTATTCTTTTTTACGAAAAGTGTATTGTTGAAGGAGTTTGGCTTAGTTGCTGGTATTAATATATTGGCATTATTTATCATTTCTCTTGTTTTTATACCTGCTTTTTTTAGTTTTTTACCGCCTCCGGGAGGTAAGCACACTAGCTATTTAGAAGGTGGCTGGATAAATAGATTATTAGAAAAAGTTACAAAGTGGGTATTTGAGCACCGTCCTATTATATATATATTCACTATAGTGGTGAGTGCGTTGTCTGTAATGGGAATGTTTAAATTAAATAATGAAGCACATATTGTAGATGACTTACCTAAAAATGATAAAGTATACCTTGACTTGAAATTTTTTGAATCAAATTTCAGGGGGGTAATGCCGCTTGAAATTGTCATAGATACGCGCAAGAAGAATGGGGTACTTAATTTGAATGTGCTCAACAAAATGGATGAGCTTACAAAATACTTGCAAACGTATGCTGAAATAGGTAGGCCCCTAGCAATAACTGAGGGTATAAAATTTGCCAATCAGGCTTATTTTGGGGGTGATACTGCCAATTACAGCATACCCGCAGATATGATACAGGCTGCATTCATTTTACCTTATTTAAAAACTAAGGGCTCTGGCAATAGTACAATGTTCAATAAATTGTTGAATTCATTTGTAGATAGCTCAAAGTCGAAAGCAAGAATAAGTGTGAGTATGTTTGATGTAGGTTCTCGTAGACTTCCAAAGCTATTAGATAGCATCAAGCCAGAAGTAGCTAAGATCTTTGACTCTACTAAATACAAGGTGACATTTACAGGAACAAATATTACGTTCCTAGAGGGTAGTAAGTTTATAGTAAACAGCCTTAGAGATAGTTTAATACTAGCATTTATAATCATATTTGGTTGTATGGTAGCAGTTTTCCGCTCATGGAGAATAGTATTAATATCTATAGTGGTGAATATTATACCTCTAATTATTACTGCAGGTATTATGGGCTGGATGGGTATAAGAATGAAGCCTTCTACAGTATTGGTGTTTAGTGTTGCATTGGGTATAACTATTGATGTAACTATACGCTTCCTGGTAAACTTTAAGCAAGAATTGGCTCAACATGATGACAGTATTGCAGATACGGTGCATAGAACTATAAAAGATACAGGCCTTAGCATTATATATACATCTCTTATACTGATCGCCGGGTTTGGTGTATTTGCCCTTTCTGAGTTTGATGGTACTAAGTCTTTAGGCTATCTTACCTCTTTAACCTTGTTTTTAGCTATGGTAACCAACCTTACTTTATTGCCGGCACTTTTGCTATGGATGGATAAAGTAATAGAGAAAAAGAATACTTCGGCAAACTTTTTGATGGGAGAAGATGAGGATGATAAAATAAAGATTAGCGAATAAAAAGAGCTACCTTTATTTACAGTCCTGTCATATTTTTTGCGCATAATAATTACTCTTAAAAACAGTACTGTTATTATGGAAATTGAAAAAATCAAAAATAAAGGCCAAGCCCGTTTGTTCAAGAGCGAATTTCTTGAGATGATGACAAAGACGCATCCTTTTGTTGTCTACACTATGTATTTTCCTTTAATAGCCTATATGCTGTATATAGGTTACACCCAAAAGGGATTATCTGTTCAATCAGAAATAGGTTTGTTTTTTGCCGGTGTTTTATTTTGGACGCTATTTGAGTATGTTATGCATCGTTATGTGTTTCATATGATAGTTGAGTCGCCAAGGGCTAGAAGAATAGTGTATACCATGCATGGTGTGCATCATGAATATCCTAGAGATAAGAATAGATTGTTTATGCCTCCTGTGCCTAGTATTATTATATCTAGTATGATTTTCTATGTCATGTATATGCTTATGCATTGGAGTGCATTGGCATTCTTTCCTGGCTTTATATTTGGGTACATGGCATATGGGTCTATGCACTATGCTATACATGCCTTTGCACCGCCCAAATATTTAAAGGCGTTATGGCGCAATCATCATTTACACCATTACAAGCATCCTGATAAGGGCTTCGGTGTCAGCTCGGTTTTGTGGGATGTTGTTTTTAAAACCGTTCCAGAAAAAGAAGCTAAGTCTTAGAGTTTTTATTCAGCATACCTTTTAAGTCTTGATAATCTAAAAAGTAAATAACTTTTACGGATATGCTATTGCTTTGCGGGTACTTAAAAGTTTGCTGAAGGTTGTCGGCAAAATTGTTAGGAAGTGAGGAACTACGAGAATAAATACTGTTTTGATATACTACACGTACCTCGCTGCCGGGCTTAAACTGCCAAATTAGGTTGGCAAATATATTGAAGGTGTTGAAGTTGATATTGTGATTGGTGGTATAGCCTGTATAAGTTAGCTGGCCATTATTTTCTAGGTAGTCATACTTAAGGTAATTAGCCACAGACCAGTAGTGGCGAGCATCTACCTGCAAAGACATTTTACTGGTAAAGATATAAGCTGCATACAATGCATTCTCAAGAGTATGCACATTGCGTGTGCCTAAAAAAATGCTGTCGTTTACTTTGTTGACGTATCCTACATCTCTATAAGCATGGGTAGATGATATGGAATACACCATTGAAAACTGATCGCTAAAGCGGTATCGAGGAGATAAAAACAGTTCAATAGTTTCTCTATACTTACTGCCATAAGCAGTATGATATGCAGAGCCATCTAGAGCAAATTTCTTTCTATAGTCAGATGAAAAATATCCCCCATAGGAAAAATAGCTAGGGTATACATAGTATCTTCCTGGTGTTCTAGGTTCAAAGTAATCATTAGAGGTTATGGGTTGGGTGCTCCAATTAACGCCAAGTGATAAGAAGTTTTTTAAGGTGACTCCATGACTGCCGCTGATAGAGCATGATTGAAATGCATCAGGATTGAGTATTCTATTGTACGAAATGATAATATTGTTATTAGCTTGATTGACTATCCAGAATGGTTTATAAATGTTGTAAGATTGATTGTAATTATAGTAAGCAACATTATTTCGGGCAAGATAACCCAAATCGTTAGGGTTGAACTTATCAGAAATTTGTTGTGTATTTATATACCAAGTATAGTTGCCACTAATTTTAGCAGCCTGTACAAAGAAGCGGTGCCCTGTGTAGGCCGATGCTGTTCCATATATACTACTGAGATCTCCGGAGGTATTAACTGCATATTTGTTGGATTTGCTAACAAAGCGCATTAATAATGCTGATACATTGGCATTGTAGCTATTCTCTTTCCGGCTAACATTAGTATTTATGAAGCTTATATAAGAGTTGTGTTTCAGCGCTTGCTCTAGAACTAGTACACTGTAGTTAGATAATGGAGCGGTCTGAATTTCTCTTGTAGTACGTGTGGTGGTGTCATATACTTTTGCATAGGTGGGAGCTGAAATAGCATTAAAGAGCCCGATACCTAAATTTCCTTTTGTGCGACCTGATATTTTTGTGGCATTATAGAGCTGTGTATTAGCAGGGTTTTCGCTTATTATTTCATTGTTTTTTAATTGGTCAGTTACCTTGCTATTATTAATGGGAGTGCCACCAACACGCCTACTGTAGAATAAGTCGTTTTTGTTAAATAGGTCTACTCCTTCCGTGAAAAAATACCGTCTTTCGTCGTAGCGAACTTCAATTGGGGAAAGGTTAAGTACTCTATTGTCATAAAGAGTTTGACCAAAATCGGGTACAAGTGTCATGTCTAGGGTAAAACTCTCGTTGATACCATACTTAATATCTAATCCGCCATTGATTGTATTGGCATTTTTACCATCATAATTTTCAGCATAGGCAGATATGTAAGGCAGTAAGGCCAATCTTAATGGTGACTGAATGGAAGCAATATCTTTTATAAGTCCTGCGCTATTTAATGTATTTGAAGTGCCTGGTGTTATTTTACTCCAATAAGATTTTTCTCTTACACGTCTTAGGTTTCTAAAGAAGTTAGCACCCCAAAGTTGTATATCCTTTTTAGGAAATCGCAAAGCAGAATAGGGTATTTTCATCTCTACACACCATCCGCTATCGGTGATCAGGGCTTTAGAATACCAAGCGGCATTCCAGGTATAGTCGTAGCCATCAAATTTTACTTTTGCATCGGCTTGTACGCCAGCTGCAGTAACTACAAATGCAAATCCATTCTGATGGTCGTTATAGGTGTCGAAAACAACACCAAACGCATCAGTATTATCATATTCAAAGTTGTCTCTTGGGGTTAACTGTTTTAAAATGCTGTCAGCAGCTGTATCAAACAAAAATGCTCCTATGTATACATTGTGGTCGTCGTATAAAATACTAACCTTTGAACGTTGTCTTGATGCATTTCCCGGGTTGGGAGATAGTTGTGTAAAGGATTCTGCTTTATCTGCTACTTGCCAAGCTTTTTCGCTGAGTTTTCCGTCAATGGTTATTTTTTCAGAGGTTCTACCTGCACGTACATCTTTTTTACCATCAGCGGCAAACGCACTCATGCAACTAAGGGTAAATAGAAGATATGCCCAGTAGAATTTAGTAAGCATAGCTGTAAAATACGATATTTATTAAACTGATAATCCCCCGTTTAGAGGGGGATTGTGCAAACATATGATTTG
Source organism: uncultured Flavipsychrobacter sp. (assembly GCA_964461535.1). Lineage (GTDB taxonomy): Bacteria > Bacteroidota > Bacteroidia > Chitinophagales > Chitinophagaceae > Flavipsychrobacter. Next base: position 7,928 of record CAYWUY010000036.1, on the reverse strand, counting down.
TTTCTTAGAATCTTGAAGTAATAGTAGCTCTCACACCACTAAATGCAGGTTCGTATCTACAGACGCCTCCCGAACAGTTAAAACCTGCAATTTGTTTTACATAGGCAAGCGTAAAACGATGAGGTCCTTTTGTATACGCGGTGAATATACTGTAGTAGTTTTTAGCGTCGTCTTTAGTCCTAATTGGGTTGTTATAACTTGGCGCAGTATTATACATATCTGAGAACGAAATAGAGAAAGTAGGTGCTATATTGTACTCTATTAGTCCATATACCCATGAACCATAATCTTGCTCCGTAGCCATATATTGGGCTTCGAATCGTATAGATTTCTTATCATTGAATTTATAGATGATATCGGCAAATGGGGTAACTGCTTGCACTATTGGGTTGCCATCTTTAGTATTATTTCCTTGGTATAGTTTTATATTGTATTCCATGTATTGAATACCAGCTTGAAGCACCCATTTGTCCCAACCTTGATAGTCTACTTGTGCAAAGCCTTCACGATATAGCTTTTCTCCATTTAGTCTATCTATATGTGTAAATGTAAGCGTATAGTTAGTAACATCGTTAGGAGAGATTAATCCATCGATTGTTATTGCTTGCTCTGATAAATCTTGAGATGGAGGGGTGTAGCGAGATATTAATCTTTCCGGGCGAAGACGAGCAACAACGGGCTGCCAATTAAGCATACCATTTAGTAAGCTTTCATTGGGCGATGTACGCATAAAGAAGTTTTCAGTACGCTTAGCTGTTAGGTTAAGTGCAAAACCTTTTTTTGCGTAGTTAAGAGTTGTAAACTGTATATTTCCGTCTTTATTGATAAGAGGTAAATCTCCAGGATCGATAGAAGGTATAGCTTCATTGGTTTTGTATGCACCTTCAAAATACCAAGAGATGTTTTTATAAACGAGATTGTTAAAGACTGTATAAACGTAACTGTTTCTGACAGGTTGATATTTTAAGGTGTCTAAATAGCCATTAACCGTAGCAATTACACTATTAAAGCTAGTCTCATCTAAAGTTCTGTTAAGGATGCCAGCACCGGGAGTTATGTGTACTTTTCCGATATTAAAATCGCCCTCGCCGGTTAACCCTTTTATAATTGGTGCATAAACGGGATCAAGAGCTCTTTTTTGTTGTCCGCCGAAGGCTTTAAGAGTAATATTGTCTTTTACTTTATATTTAAGTTGTAAACCTACCAGCGCATTATCTATAAGTAGGCCACGGTCTTCATAAGAGCGGAATAGTATACCACTACCTATTTGATCGTATATATACCCTCCCGTAATGGTTAGGTCGTTCATTTCTTTAGTAATACTCCATGCACCTAAGCCGTAAGCTGTGTACGCTTGTACAGGGTTTCTAAGGTTAGAGTTGTTGAAGTGGTCGGCTCTTAATGTAAATGTCCAGTCATTTACATTATATCTTAAGCTTAACCATGATTCACTACCGCTCAAATATTTATCGTAAAGTGGGTTTCCACTAGCACCTATTTTAGTATCGCGTACAAAATAGTTTATGTTAGATTGTAGGTCGCCGGAAAGAGTTCCTTGCGCCTGTGCTGTAGATAAGTAGGGTAGGGCTAAAAGACCAAAGAACAAGGAATATTTCTTCATGAATGTAGAAATTTGTTAAAATTTTTCCGAAATTGAGTAAATTTTACAATTTTGGCAAACTTTTGGCCTACTAATTTTATAAAACAGCAAAACATGAAAAAAATCGTATTGGTAGCAGTAGCATTAATTTTCTCTTTAGGAGCTATTGCCCAAGGTCTGCCTAACACTCAAATCAAAGATTTGAACACGGGTAAAAAGATGCCTTTTAGCGAGACTATTGAGAAAGGAAAGGTAACTGTAATAAGCTTTTGGGCTACCTGGTGTATCCCTTGTAAAAAGGAGATTAAAAATATTACTTTGGCTCTACCAAAATGGAAACAAGAGGCCGATTTCAACTACATGACAGTGTCTATAGATGAAACTCGTGCAGAGGGTATAGCTAGAACATATGCTATTTCTCAAGGTTGGAATTTTCCTTTCTATATTGACCCTAACTCGGATTTGAAACGTTCTTTAAATTTTCAGTCTGTTCCTTTCATAATGATTATAGGTAAAGACGGCAAAGTGGCCTTTACCCATATTGGCTATGAAGAGGGTGGAGAAAATGAAGTGTTTGCTAAAGTAAAAGAACTAGTAGCAGCTAAATAATTTAAGTATTTTATTTTTAATATAAGTGTGGGTAATCCCACACTTTTTTGTTTTATAAGACAGTAAGGTTAGTAATAACAATAATTAGTTGCGACATTTGCAAAAAATATTTGCCTATGGCTATTGTATTTGTAGAGCATGAAGTAAAATCGAAGCTCAGTGCGAAAAGAAAAATTTCAGCTTTTTTAAAGACATTGGTACAACAACATAGGCCTGAGTTGAAGCGCGTAGATTTGCAGTATATCTTTTGCAGTGATGCTTATTTACTAGGTATTAATCAAAGTTATTTAGATCACGATACTTATACCGATATTATAACTTTTGATTTAAGTGAGACAGATACTGAATTGTTTGGCGAAATATATGTAAGTATAGATAGGGTAAAAGAAAATGCTGAAAAATTTGCCACCTCGTACGAGTTAGAGCTGTATAGAGTAATTTTTCATGGGGCGTTACACTTGAGTGGATTCAAGGATAAAAAGCCGGCTGAAGCTAAAGAAATGAGACTGCAAGAAGATAAGGCTATAGCCGCATATTTAAAGAGTTTAGAAAATGAAAATTGATATATTGTTTGAAGATGATGATATGGTAATAGTAAACAAGCCTGCTGGCTTGTTAGTAATACCAGATCGTTTTAACTCAGAATTGCCAAGTCTGAATAAGTTATTAGAGCAGAAGTTAGGGCAACAAGTGTGGGTAGTGCATAGGCTAGATAGAGATACTAGCGGTGTTATTTGTTTTGCTAAAAATGAAGATACCCACAAATACTTGTCGGCTTTGTTTATGGATCGTGATGTAAGAAAAATGTATGCAGGGTTGGTAGTAGGTAGAGTAATGCCAGAAGAAGGACGTATTGAAGGTGCCATAGCTGAGCATCCGGCAGTGAAAGGAAAAATGATAGTAACTAAAAAAGGTAAACTATCTATTACCGACTACAAAGTGGTAGAACAATGGCCGCTGTATGCATTGGTTCAGTTTCAAATTCATACAGGGCGTACCCACCAAATACGAGTGCATATGCAGTCTATAGGGCATCCTATTATGTGCGATGAATTGTATGGCGATGGGAAGCCATTTTTCTTATCTCAAGTAAAACGTAAGTACAAACAATCTGAGAAGGAAGAAGAGGAGAAACCGTTATTGAACAGATTGGCATTGCACGCTTATCGTCTTGACTTTGCTAAAAAAGACGGAACTGAAATATCGGTAGAAGCGCCACTGCCCAAAGATATGGCAGCAACTACCAACCAGCTGAATAAGTGGACTAAAAAAGATATGTACTAAAAAAGATATGTACTAAAATAGGTTTACTTAATGTTAGTAGTATCGTTACATAAAATAGTGCTTCATGCACCCTTAGGACTATACGCGGAAGAGCATGTGCTTGGAAATACTTTTGAGGTAGATGTAGATATGTATCTTCCTGATGCTGAGCCATGGCCATATGCAGATTATACTGTAGTGCATGCTGTAGTATGCGAGGTGTTTAATAAAGAAGGATTATTGTTAGAGACTTTTGTAAGCGAGATACATAAAAAATTAAAAGCTACTTTTTTATTTGCAGAAAAGATAAAAGTAGCTGTGCGTAAGCTAAATCCGCCATTACAAGGGCAGGTAGCTTATTCGCAAGTAATGTATGAAGGGTAGCTTAAGGCTACCCTTTCTTTTTACGTTTAGCTCTTTCGTATTGTGGTGGTAAGGGCTGTAACTCATAGCTATTTAGTTCATCAGCTGCTTGAATTGCGAAGTATGGGTTGCGTAGTAGTTCACGTGCCAGGAATATTAAATCGGCCTGCTGGTCTTCTAATATTTTTTCGGCTTGCTCTGCCGATACAATTATGCCTACTGCGCCAGTAGCAATGCCTGTTTGCCTTATTGCAGCCGCAAAAGGTACTTGATAATTAGGTTTGGCAGGAATAACGGCATCAGGTACTAGTGCACCTGAAGAACAGTCTATTAGATCTACTCCACACTGTTTTAGTTTGGTAGCTAATTGTGTACTTTCTTCAATGTTCCATCCTCCGTCTACCCAGTCTGTAGCTGATATTCTTACAAATAGCGGAAGTTCCTCTGGCCATACTTCTCTTACTGCAATTACTATTTCCTTTAAAAGCCTAATTCTGTTTTCAAAACTACCACCGTATTCATCCTGTCTGTGGTTAGATAATGGAGATAGAAACTCATGTATTAAGTATCCATGAGCGGCATGTATTTCTATTACTTGAAAGCCTGCTTTTATGCAGCGTATGGCTGCATTTTTAAAAGCGGAAACCGTCTCTTTTATCTCGGCTATAGACATGGCTTTAGGAGTAGGTTTTTCTTTGCCATAGGCAATTTCACTAGGGCCTACTATTTGCCATCCCCCTTCTTCTGCAGATAAGTATTTGTCTCCTTGCCAAGGAGGGGTAGTGCTCGCTTTTCTGCCTGCGTGGGCTAGCTGTATTCCCGCTACACAATTTTGTTGTTTTACAAAGGTTGTAATTTCTAAAAGCGGGGCAATATGCTCATCTTTCCAAATGCCTAAATCATTGGGAGATATGCGCCCCTCAGGCTGAACAGCAGTTGCCTCCATAATAATAAGGCCAACTCCGCCAACTGCTCTTGTGCCTATATGTACCAAATGCCAATTATTAGCAAAGCCATCGGTAGCTGAGTATTGGCACATAGGTGACATTACTATTCTATTTTTTAATGTAATAGAACGCAGTGTTAGGGGAGAGAATAAAAGAGACATAATGCTATTTTGAGTATGCGGTAAAGTTACCAATCTAGTTTTTTATTTTTGTTAACATAGGCTGGTAAGCTATTTGTTTTATAAGGTAAAAACGAAGCCAATGAAAAGATTAATGATTGTATTGACAGTGCTTAGCGTTATGTCGCTTAGCTCGTGTATTATGGTATATCCATCACATCCTGCGCAACCCCGTTATCATTATTACAATCACTCGCATGGTTGTAGGTAATAGTATTATAAAATTAAATGGGCTTCTTGAGAGCCCATTTAATTTTATTCCTTCTTTAATTGGATAGAATCTTTTCTATCAACCAATAATAGGTAAGTACCTGGTGGTAATTTCGTAGCTGGTATTGTAGTGGGCGACTTAGTTGATATTCCTTCCCATAAAAGACTTCCTTTTATATCAAATAACTGAAGTGTTTTTTCGGGAGTATTTAGCTCTATAGTCCAATTGTTTTCAGTAGGGTTAGGGTATATGTTGTATTTAACTAAGGGTTGACTATTTACTGCTAGCGTATTATCTTTTACTACTGTGCCAAACGTGGTACATAGTGTCCAGTAATTAGGATTTAAAGTTATGCCTGTCATACTTCTATCCCATGTAAAACTGAATACCTGTGAGTCTGCATTGTTATAGATTTTTACAAAAGTATCGGCTGTTCCGCTCTTTAACTGAAGTTCTATATAGGTGCTGAAATGCGGCGTATATGATGGGCAAGATGGCATTTGAATAAGCTTTACGTAAACGGTATTGCCTATTTGGTTCCACCTTGTTTTATATCTAGGAAATCCTCTGCCATAGATCCATTGATTAAAGAATGTATCAAGGGAATGTCCATAGTAGCTTTCGGCAATTGCTTTTAAGTCAGCAGTGCTTGCATTACCCAATTTGTAGGTGTTTTGATAGTCGCGCAGCATAGTAAAGAATACGCTATCAGATGGTGCTGCATATTGTAACATCCTTACTATAGCACTTCCTTTAGCATATACCGTTGTACCGTTAAACAAGCTATCTGAGTTTGTAGTGTCATTTACATAGAGCATGCCACATGGGTTTGACATTGTCGCAGATTGGTGTGCTGCACGCTTTGCTTTAGCTGCTGCTGCACCCCAAAAATGCTCTAAAAATAATGGTTCGCTATAGGTGGCAAATCCTTCACTTAGCCACATATCGCCCCAAGTTTTATAGGTTACATTATCTCCAAACCACTGATGAGCCAATTCATGTGCTATAGTTGAAGTGTTGGGTACGCCAATTGTAGTCATTGTTTGGTGCTCCATGCCTCCAGGTAGGGTAGTGTAGCATACTCCGTATTTTTCTTTCCAGAAGGGATATTTTCCATATAGCGATGAGAAGAAATTGAGCATCTGGTCTAAGCTGTCAAAGTTTGCTTTGTATAGAGGATTGAATGTTGCAGTGTCTAAAAAGAAGTTATGTATTAACACAGAATCTGAGCCTGGGGTAAGATGACAGTAAGATTGGTACTGACCATATTTTGCAACTGCAATGGATATAAGGTAATAAGCAATGTTGTAGTTGGTTTTCCAGTGATATTCCCAAAAGCCCGGTGTGGTTGTACTGTCTACATTTACCAGCACGCCATTGCTACCATCTACTACTCCAGCCGGAACTTTTATATACATGTCTACAGAGTCTATTTTATCTAATACCGACTGCTTACAAGGCCACCAGTTAAGTGCAACATAGGGGTCGCTTATAGTAAAAACAACATGAGAGCCTCCTGAAGTTGTGGCATGGGTAATGCCGTTAAAAAATCCACCTCCACCACCAGGCGGCATGCCGTGATAATAGATTTCCGCCGTAAAGATATTGCCTGTACTTAATGGAGTAGGTAGGTGAATGGTTTGTACAATGCCACTGTGTGATACAGGTAATAGCTCACCATTTATAAACGCAGAATCTATGGTAAGGGTGGTATCTAATTCAAATACATAGTCGCTCATACTACTAACCACAACCTGAGCAGTAGTTGCTACGTTCCCGTCTACATATACTGAAGTGTCAGTAAGATTAAGGTGAAAGTTTAAATACTTAATATCATAATTATCTTCTGCCGGAGAAGCTAAAGTGGTTTTTGCAGCATGGTGTTTTTTGTTACTATGAGAACATTGATAGGCATCAGCTGTATTGCAAAAGCAACACAATGACAGCACGGCAAGTATAATTGAAAATAACTTCATTGATATATTTATTGGATATAACAAATGTAAACAATATCAATGATGCTTAGTGAGATGTTGCAAGATTAGTAATTTGCTGAGCTATACTAGGTTCAGAAGGATTAAGCCAAATGGTAGAAGTATCTTTTTTAAACCATGTCATCTGCCTTTTGGCGTAGTTTCTGCTATGTTGTTTTATTTTTTCTATAGCCTCGTTTAGGGTGCAATTTCCATCTAGGTAGTTGAAAATTTCTGTATAGCCTACTGTTTGTAGGTTTTTTAATTCTTTATAGGGTAATAGCTCTTTTACCTCGTTAATTAACCCCTGAGATAACATCATTTCTACCCTGGTATTTATTCTTTGGTATAGCAGTTCTCTAGACATTTCTAAGCCAACTTTTAGTATTCTGAAAGGACGGGCTTTTGCTATACCTGTTCTATAGCGTAGAATACTTTCATTGTTGGTTTTTACAAATGCTAAGGCTCGAATGAGTCTTGCAGGATTATGTATTTCGCCTTTGTTGTAAAATTCAGGGTCTGAGGATTGTATTTCATTTTGTAGCCAGCTAATCCCATTTTGGTTATAAGCTGCTTCTATATTTGCCTCAATGTCTTTACTAGTTTGCGGCATTGCATCTAAACCTTCGCACAGCGCTTTTATATACAGTCCAGTTCCGCCACATACTACTGCGTAGGGACTGTGTTGATGTATAGTGGCAATATGTCTAAGAGCTATATCTTCATATTCGGCAGCAGAAATCTCTTGAGTAACCGGGTATTCATTTATGAAATGATGTTTTA
>CAYWUY010000035.1:0-29995 GCA_964461535.1 uncultured Flavipsychrobacter sp. | reverse complement strand
TAGGCACTTCATGGGGTGCTACATGCGTTTGCGCCACCACCAGCTTAGGTAGCCAAACAACCAACAGCACAACCAGTAAATATTTATGGTAGTAATATTTTATATACATTGCCCTTTTACGGGTACAAATATAGGTAGGTATAAACTTTATCTCCGCATCATTACCGTTCATCTGATGCATATTATACTATGTTTTAGTACATTCATAAAAAAGTTTGGCTATTTTTGCCAACCGTTCTAACAAAATTATTTTCATACGTGACTTATCCGAAGGGGCATCTTATTGCAGTTGGTGGTGCCGAAGACAAAGGAACAGACCTTGAAAAAGGTATTGTGCAGCGCAACAGGCTTAACTTTTTTGAGCTTGGCATTTTAAAAAATATCGTTAGCCTTATAGATAGCGATGAACCGAGAGTAGAGGTTATTACTACTGCTTCTTCCATTCCGGACGAGGTGGCAGATAATTATAAAGATGCTTTCAAAAAACTAGGTTGCGAAAACGTAGGTCATATGCGTATTCGTAATAGAGAAGATGCATCTAACCCCGAATTTATTGAACGCCTAAAAGCATGTAATTGTATCATGTTCTCAGGTGGCAATCAGTTAAGGCTCTCTTCAATATTCGGTGGCACTGAGTTTTTAGATATTCTTAAACACCGCTACGAAACCGAAAACTTTCCTATAGGTGGCACCAGTGCAGGTGCAATGGCCATGAGCAATACCATGATATATGAAGGTAGTGCTGCTATAGCTCATCTTAAAGGCGAAGTAAAAATTACTACCGGACTGGGTTTTTTACAAAATGTAATTATTGACACCCACTTCGACAAGCGTGGCCGTTTCAACAGATTGGCTCAGGCTGTGGCAGCTCAGCCAGGCGCTATAGGCATAGGTCTGGGCGAAGACACCGGTGTTATAGTAAGCGATGGCGAAAGCATGAAGGTAATAGGCTCGGGCAGTGTGGTTATTATTGATGGTAAAAACATTGAGCATAACAATATTGCCGATATCCGCTTTGGCGAACCTATATCTGTTGAAAACATCATCGTTCACATCATGTCTAAAGGCGATATCTACAACCTTAACACTCGTAACTTTGTAGGCTGTAGCATAGAAATAGAAGACGAAGACTAGTAGAATTATTGTATTCAAGCATATTTTATAAGCGGAGCATTTTTGTTCCGCTTTTTTATTGGTTGAATGGTTTATTTAATTATGTATAGTACCTTTACCATGAATGAAAAAGCTAATATCCTTAGTGGTGCTATGCTGTTATCTGGGAGCTACCACAGGTATTACTTTTTGCATTCATTACTGTGGTGGCTCCTTTAAAAGCGTAAACTTTTTTGGTAACGCAGAAAAAGACTGCTGCGACGAAAAAGAAAATGACGGCTGCTGCTCTAACAAAGTAGTAACTGCCAAATGCAAGGAGCAGCACAGGTGCACAGTGGCAGATATATTCAACACCCCACTTGAATTTGTTTTACCGCCTACTATCCATACCTATTTTACGTTCGCCGAGCCTTCTTGTTTTACAAAGCTTGTAAATATTACGCACTTCCCTAGGCCTATACTCGACGATCCTCCTATTTATCTGCTGGTAAGAAATTTAAGAATTTGATGCTGTAGTTATCATTTGAAATCATGACGCTACGGCGTTCTAATTATTATTTTTTACAATCAATTTTTCAAAAATCAACCATTCAATAGCATATGAAAAAACTATTTCTTACCACAGCATATCTTTTATCAGGCCTAGCCGCTTTTGCACAAATACCTAACTCCGGCTTCGAAACTTGGAGCACCTCTTCAGGCTATAATATGCCCGGCGACTGGGATAATTTAAACCCACTTACCTCTGCACTTTCTATTTATACCTGCACCAAAGGCACTCCCGGCTATGGTGGTAGCAGCTATATACAGCTTACCTCTAAAAGTGTAGCTACTGTTGGTGTAGTACCGGGTGTAGCTGTTAGTGGCGTTATCAATACTACTACCTATATGCCTCAATCTGGCTTTGCATTTAGTGCGCGCCCGGCTTCACTTACCGGAGCATGGCAATATATGGCTTACGGAAGCGATGCGGGTCATATTATAGTATATCTGTCTAAATGGAATACCACTACCTCTAGCAGAGATACAGTGGCCTATACCGACCATACACTAAGCGGAATGGTAATGAGTTGGGCTACCTTTTCTATACCTCTTACCTACAAGTCATCAGCTACACCCGATAGTGCTATTATAGTATTATCGTCTAGCGGCACTAGCCCGGTTAATAATAGCTATTTGTATGTAGACGATTTAGCATTTACTGGTACAGCACCTAGCAGCATAGCCAATACGGTAAAAGCAGTAGAAAGTATCAGTATTTATCCTAATCCGGCAGGTTTAATCAGCACATTAGAGCTAAGTACCACTCAGCCCGGTAGCGGTATGCTTACCATTACTGATGTTACAGGCCGTACTATTATTGTACAAAACATTGTTGCTACTAAAGGTAGAAACAGTTACAACCTACCTACAAGCGCGTTAAGTAAAGGTCATTATATTGTAAGTGTAGTTCTTAATGAAGAGCGCTATGCTCAAACTTTAGTAATAGAATAAGTTAACCCTGTATAAAACTATATTTATGCGTAGTGTATTTCTCGTGCTACTTTGCCTTTGCGTGCTTCAAAGCAAAGCGCAAAACCTTTTGCACATACCCGATACCTTATCTGGCACTAGCTTTATGCTTCAGGTTCATCCTGATAGTATGAGCATTTGGCCGGGGCCGCTTTCTAACACCTTTGGTATAAATGGCAGCCATTACTTAGGTCCAACACTCCTGCTCCGCAAAGGCGATAACATTAGTATTACTGTAGATAACCAAATGGGCGATACCACCTCTATGCACTGGCATGGGCTACATGTAAGTGCGGCTAATGATGGTGGCCCACACAGTATGATAATGCCCGGTGAAACCTGGACACCCACATTCACTGTTATGAATAAGGCAGCTACATATTGGTATCACTCACACATGATGGCCAAAACAGCAGAACAAGCCATAAAAGGCGATGCCGGACTAATAATAGTGAGAGATGAGGAGGAAGCTGCCATAGCACTACCACGCATCTATGGCGTAGACGACTTTCCTATTATCGTTCAAAGTTTTGAACTGGATAGTAATAATCAGTTTATGCCTAAAGGCATGGTAGATAGTATAGTATTGGTGAATGGCACCGATTCTCCATACGTAAATATGCCGGCTCAGGTAGTGCGTATGCGTCTGTTAAATGCCTCCGGCGAACGTACATTCAACTTTGGCTTTACTGATAATCGCAGCTTTAGTGTTATAGCCAGCGACAACGGGCTATTAAATGCATCTGTAACCACCACACGAGTTAGAATGTCGCCCGGAGAACGCTACGAAATATTGCTGAATCTGAGCGGTTTGGAAGGTCAAACCATTTATCTCATGAGTTACGCTTCTGAGTTACCTATGGGTATACAAGGTGGCCCTACCATGCCTATGCCTCCGGGTAGCCCGGCTATGAATAGCCCACTCAATGGTATTGATTTCAATATTCTGCAAATCAATGTTACTGCTGCTACTTCAGGCGCCATTACTGCTATACCCACTACATTGGCTAACGATACACCTATTTCTGCATCTAGCACTGGCATTAACTATATGATAGAAATGACCGCCGATAGTATGATGGTTATGGATGGTCCGTTCTACTTTAATCACAACTTATTTGATATGATGCGCATAGACCGCTACATACAAATAAACAGTACCGAAATATGGACACTGCACGATAGCACAATGGTTGCGCATCCGTTTCATTTGCACGATGTTCATTTTTACATATTAGACCGTAACGGTAATCCGCCACCGCCTATAGAGCGTGGTCGTAAAGATGTGGTATTAATAGAGCCTAATGAAACTGTGCGTATAGCTGCTAAGTTTACCGACTTTGAGGATACGGTTATACCTTATATGTTTCACTGCCATATATTAATGCATGAAGACGACGGCATGATGGGACAATTCATAGTGAGAATAATACCGGACGTGGTGGCTGGTGTGGCCGGTAATATGTTTAGATACTACCCCAATCCGGTGCACGATAATTTTACTATTGAAACCAACGCCAACAAGTATAGCAATAGCATGAGTTATAAAGTAGTAGACCTATTGGGACGTACTATAACTGTAGAAGCTAGCATTATGGATAATAAACTGACCCTCAATACTGCATTATTGAACGCTGGTTTATATACGGTGCTACTCACTGAAAATGGTGTAACCACACCTATAAAAATGGTGAAGTAAGCCTATTACTTCTTTATAAAAGCAAAAGCCACAGGAAAAAATACTGTGGCTTTACTATTTATCAACTATTTCTGCCGTTGGCAAACTACAGCGTGTATAGCATTTAGAGTTTATTTTTTATAATAGTAGTATTGTCATTTGCTCATACTTTTTAACTTAACGGCTCTATAAATGTCCATACCAATTGAAAACAAACCGAGGACAAGGACACAAATAGCTTTAAATATTGAGCTTGAATCTTCTGTACCTATTTTACGATATAGAGATGATCCTCCGATTATAGATACCAATATACCCATCACTAAACCAATAATTATTCCCTTTTTTGAATAATTGAACTTGTTTAACTGATCTATATACTTCATAGTCTTAAGTTTATTTAATTTCTGTAGCAAGCATCGCTCTATATTGCAAAACTATATTTTCGCATACAAACTTGAAAGTATTGAAATACTAAATTTTATCTAATTCATTACTTTTTTAATAAAACATTTGTTCGCGATGTTTATTCAGTATAAATTTTCATCCCTAGCCTATGCCCAAAAACAACAAATGGACCAAATTGCTAAGCAACTGATCCATTTACTGAAATTATATTATCAACTATCTAGTTAAGTACCCTTATGCTATCACAGCTTTAAGGCTCAAGTCCATACTTACTGCATGGTGTATAATAGCACCCGAGGATATATAGTCTACCCCTGTAGCTGCATATCCTTTTATAGTTTCTAAAGTTATACCACCCGATGCTTCCGTTTCATATTTACCAGCTATAAGGTCTACAGCCTCTTGCAGTTGCTGTGGCGTATAGTTATCTAGCATTATACGGTGTACATTACCCGCCGCCAATATGCGTTTTACATCATCCAGGTTTCTGGTTTCTACCTCTATTTTCAAGTCCAAGTTATTCTTTTGCAAATAATCATTGGTCATAGCTATAGCCTTCTCTATACCCCCGCAAAAGTCTATATGATTATCTTTTAGCATTATCATATCATATAGTCCCATTCTATGGTTTACACCACCACCTATTTTCACGGCTTCTTTTTCATAAGCGCGAAATAAAGGTGTGGTTTTGCGAGTATCTAGTATCTGCGTACGATAACCCTTTAGGGCATCTACATACTTTGCAGTAAGGGTAGCTATACCACTCATACGCTGCATACAGTTCAGTGTCAGGCGCTCTGCTTTCAGTATAGTATGCACACTTGCACTTACGTCAAAGGCAGTTTCTCCTTTAGTAACACTATCTCCATCTTTTTTATAGAAGGTAAACGTAGCCTCAGGCTCCAAAAAGTGGAATATTTGCGCTGCTAGTTGCACACCTGCAAGTATGCCATCCTCTTTTATCTTTAGTGTAGCCTTACCTTTTGCCGTAGCTGGTATGCTAGCCAAGGTAGAGTGGTCGCCTGTTCCTACATCCTCTTTCAGTGCAGCCTCTATAAACTGTAGCGTATCCATAAAGTTTGTTTTATGAGTTGTGGTTTATGCAGCTTTTAGTTGGTCTAGTTTGGCATGCTCTATCATTTGCTTAGCATACTCTAGCGACAAATGGAATACACCATCATGGTCGGCAGACGGCATTTCAAACATAGCATCTGTAAGTATCATTTCGCATATAGCACGCAAGCCTCTACCACCTAGTTTATACTCTATAGCTTTTTCCACCATATAGTCTAGCACATCTTGCTCTACTTGTAGCTTTATACCTTCATATTCAAACAATTTGGTGTATTGTTTTATCAAGGCGTTTTTAGGCTCGGTAAGTATACGCTTAAGTGTTGTTTTGTCTAGCGGATTCAAGTAAGTTACTATTGGCAAACGGCCTAGCAACTCAGGTATCAAGCCAAAGGTGCGTAAGTCTTGAGCGTTCACATACTGTAGTATGTTAGAGCGGTCTATATCTTTAGCCGATTTTATAGCATTATATCCTATAGAAGAGGTTTGCACCCTACGAGATATCATTTTATCTATACCCTCAAATGCACCACCACATATAAATAGTATGTTTTGGGTATTTACTTTTATCATTTTCTGCTCAGGATGCTTACGTCCACCCTGCGGAGGTACCAATACTTCTGAACCTTCCAATAGTTTTAGCATAGCCTGCTGCACACCCTCACCACTTACATCACGTGTTATAGAAGGGTTGTCGCCCTTACGGCCTATTTTATCTATCTCGTCTATAAATATAATACCGCGCTCTGCCGCAGCTACATCAAAGTTGCTGGCTTGCAGTAGTCTCGATAAAATGCTCTCCACATCCTCACCCACATAACCTGCCTCTGTAAACACTGTAGCATCTACTATAGCAAACGGAACCTGTAGCAATCTGGCAATGGTTTTAGCCAGCAATGTTTTACCTGTTCCTGTTTCACCTACCATAATAATGTTAGATTTTTCTATCTCTACATCATCTTGCGGAGGCATGCTTAAACGCTTGTAGTGGTTATATATAGCTACCGATAATACTTTTTTAGCATCATCCTGGCCTATTACATACTGGTCTAAAAATGCTTTAACCTCTTTAGGTTTATATAGCTTGTGTTTCTGAAAATCAGCAGCTCCGCTTGAGGGTTTGGGTCTGTCGCCGGTAGCTTCTACTAATAATGAATGTGCGTTTTCAATACACTGATCACAGATGTTACCTTTTATTCCGGTAAAAAGTATGTTCACTTCACTTTCGGCACGGTCGCAGAAGGAACACTTTTTTTCGGTTTGTTTTGCCATTTGTATATGGTTATTATTTTTTTGAGAAGGCAAAGGTAAGTAAAAACAATACCCGCCCATGCACATGAGCGGGTATTGTTCTCAGTTTGTATATCTTATTCTAAAATTTAGGACACACCGTTTTCCTTAATATACCCGATTTGTCTCTAAAGTTTCCGGTAAATGCTATTGTAAGCTCACTACCACCCATCATACGGCTTGCCGGCTTTAGTTTAGACATGTTTACATCGTAGCTATAGCCTATACTCACCCTTCTATATTTCAGCTTGGCTACCGGTATTAGGGCATCTTTATATCTGTAAAGCACTCCCAATGTTAAAGCATACTCCGGATTGGCACCTCCACCCTTTTCTGCCCAAGTAGCTAACGCTCCTGTTACCTGCTCAAAAAATCCTCCCTGTGCAGCAAAGTTGGCATGTAATTGCACTGCTACATTTTCTTTTACATTAAATGCCGCTGCAGCGTTTACATTCATGCGCATATTTTGGGTTTGCCCCTCTATCTCCATGTATGTAAACTTAGGGCGTGTTAGGTGATATGCCGATATACCTATCATGTACGTCACATTTTCATACTCTCCCGCACTAGAGTTATAGTTCACCCCTACTCCTAAATCCCAGATAGACATTTTAGTACTGGTAATATTCTCGTTGGTAGGGTTAGTTGGGCTATACATGCCAAATACATACTGGTCGTCTACAGTAGCTTTGGTAAAATCGAAGCTATACTGTAACATACCCGCAGTAACACCTAGCGATAAATAGGCATTTTTCTCAGGATTCATCGATTTGCTATAGTTCAGTGCCGGATACACTCCTGTAATCGTTTGAGATAGCGAACCAGCCCTGTCGTTATATCCCAGCAAGCCTATGCTTACATAATCGTCTGATACCTTACCTACTGAAAAGCGTGCTTCGCCATACAGCGAGCCTGTAGTATACGGATGGCTAATGCTACTCCACTGCTCTCTATAGTAAGTGCCTACTTTGTAGTCATCAGTGAATACACCCGTCAATCCAGGGTTTCGCAGTATAGAAGTTTCGTAAAACTGCGAAAAATGTATGTCAGCTTGCGCTATTGCCAGCTTAGGCAATAGTAGCGCAATGGTTAATATGTGTTTTAATCTTAGTTTCATAGCCACTTCTTTTTACCTTACAATAGTTACATCTCCCTTCAAGAATAGTGGTTCTCCGGTATCGCATACCGCATCTAGCAAATAAACATAAACATCCGGCCTTGGCGGATTTGCATTATAGGTTCCATCCCAGGCATTGCTTTTATCGTTTATATTAAAGTTTGTGCGTTCAAACAATAATTCGCCCCAACGGTTAAATATTCTAAATGTTTTAATGATACTTACACCACCACCCCTAGGATAAAACACATCATTATGTCCATCTCCATTTGGCGTAAAGGTATTAGGTATAAATATCTGCGACACATCGCAATATACATTCACCCTTACTGTATCATAAGCCTTACAACCGAAGTCTGACGTTACCGTCACAGTATATGTTTGGCTATAAGATGGTGTACTTATTGGGTTACCACAAGTTTCACAACTTAAGAAGTTGGGCGGCGACCATAAATATTTATCTATCAGCGTACCCGTAGCTTCCAGCTGCGCCTGTGTTCCTGCCAATATTGTTTGGTTAGGTCCTGCATCTACGGTAGGCAATTGATGTACTATTACAGTTACAGTAGAAGTATCCGGAATACAGCTTCCCAATTGTGCTATTACAGTATATGTTGTAGTAGCATCTGGTGTGGCTGTTGGGTTGGCTATAGTACTGCTGTTAAGACCTGCTGCAGGTATCCATGTATATTTATTACCTCCGGTATCGTATAACGGTACAGGCTCGTATCTACACACGGCAGTGTCTCCCCAAGCTCCACTAAATGTATGTGTTCGCAGCAGCACCCTTACGGTATCTGTATTTACACATCCGTTAGTATCAGTACCTGTTACAGTATACAGTGTCTCTGTAGTAGGCGATGCAAATGTAGGGTTAGCAGTAGGACTACTTACCGTTGCAGATGGTGTCCACACATATGTAGACGCTCCGTAGGCAGTAAGCGTAGCAGCATCTCCTACACACACCGTTGTGTCAGGACTTGTTGTAATTGTTGGCGGTGGATTTACTTTTACCGTAGTAGTTATACTGTCTGTACAACCCCAGCCATCTACTACTCTTAGTGTTACAGGGTAGGTTCCTACAGTATTATATACAAACGATGCTGTAGGTGTAGTAGCAGTAGATCCGTCAGAGAATGTCCAGTTCCAAGAAGTTACAGTAGAAAAATAATCTTTAGACGTATCAGTAAAAGTAAACGGAACTGTTACACACACCGGATTAGGCACCGTAGTAAAGCCAGCTATTACATCGTTAATTTTTATTGTGTCTATACCTATACTTGAATTTTGGCAACCGGTACCATCACTTAATATTAACTTAGGTATATATGCTCCGGGCAGTACGTAGGTATGCACTGCAGAATCTGCCGTTGAAGCTGTAGATGTTGTACCATCTGAGAAATCCCATATTACTGATGGTATATTAGTTAAATCGGCATGGAAAGTTACTGTTACCGGAGAACATCCTGTTAATGGGCCATAGGTAAGCGCACCTGCATATCCATACAAGGTTACATTATGGCTTACTGTATCCGTACAGCCCCAAGTGTTAGTAGCTATTAGCGTTACTGTATATACACCAGATGAGGTATATAAATTTGATGGCGATACAATAGATGATGTACCACCCTCGCTAAACTGCCATAGATAAGACACCCCACCTACTGTTGTATTGGTAAAGTTTACCATAAGTGGCGGACAAATAGTAAAGGAGTCACTCATGGTAAATGCCGCAGTAGGCTTAGTTACTTGTATATAGCCTACTTGTAGCATGGTATCTGTACAGCCATGCACATCTACTGCTACCAATCTTACATTATAACTACCCACATTGGTATAGATGTGGCTAGGAGATGTGGTTGTAACTGCAGGAGAGCCATCTCCAAAATCCCAAGAATAGCTTACCCCTCCGGTAGTGGTATTGGTAAATGTAATACTTTGATTAATACACGGATGTGTATTGGAAGCAGTAAAATTAGCATGTGGCCGCCATACCGTTATATAGTTTGGCCGGACAAAAGTGTCCTTACACCCAATATTATCTGTTGCTATGGAGACGACGGAGTATAACCCCCCATCTACATAGGTGTGGGAGGTGGTAGCACCGGTTACGGTGGATACACCTCCATCTCCAAAGTTCCACGTATGGCTAGCAATCGATGTACCTTCTGCGGCTCCGGTATAACTGGTAAAATTGACGACCAGAGGACCACACCCAAATAAAGGTGTAGCCACAAAAGAATCTACAGGCTTACCCACAGTTACCCAGTTAGTCTTAATAACTGTATCAAAGCAGTTTTGTATGTCTTTCATTGAATACATAATAGTAAACAAGCCAGACGAATCAAACCTATAGCGCAATGTAGCTCCGGTATCATTATTTACTTTAACACCCTCTACATACCAAAAGTTCTGGAGTGCTGTGCCTCCCGAAACGACCCTATAGAACGTTAAGGAATCTCCTAAACATATTGTGGTGTCGGACGTAAATATAGCAGGTGTTGGAGGAGCTAAATTAATGACGGCTATTATAGTATCTCTACACCCACTAGCTGCGTTATACGTTGTTAATGTAATAGTATAAACTGTTAGTGCCGGATATAAGTGAACTACAGAGTCTGCTGTAGACGATGTAGCATCTCCAAAAAATATAGTATGCGATGTCGCTCCATACGATTCATTAATTACAGTAACACTATTTCTCGGATTACAATTATATTTTACACGTATCCTGGCTTTAGGTGAGTCTACTATTATTGGGCCTACTAGCACCGGAGCGCCAGGACAACCATGATATATAGGTGTTACAGTTTCTATAAAAACACCCGGAATAAAGTGGTTGTGCATTTCTATTGTGCTATAAGAAACTGTAGAGCCTGTTGAATCTGCCCAATTCCAAATATAGTAATCTACCGGTCCGGAAACCACCGTAGTAAAAAAGGTAACTATCTCGCTATAACAAACATGGGTAGGGCTAGCCACCACCGATATAACTGGTGGACTACCTACATACACCAAGGCAGTATCTACAAACGTACACCCATTGGCTGTTGTTATGGTACAAGTAACGGTATAGGTTCCTACTGCTGTATATGTATGAGATGGTATAGCAGCCGTAGAAGTAGCACTACCATCACCAAACACCCAGTTGTATGTCAAAATTGTATATGGGGCTGTAGGTGTTCCTAACAAGCTTACCAGCTCAGTTCTAAAGGTCAATGTTAGTGGTATACAACCATCTAATACGGTATCATCCACTATTCTGAACGTAACATTGTAAAAAGTATCTACATATTTAAAAGTATCTCTACAACCATTTACATCCTGCACTAGCATATAGGTAGTATCATAGCCTGAGCTTGCTACTGTATGGGTAACAGGGGAGCCAGAGGCAGTAGACCCGTCGCTGAATATCCAAGAAATAGACGACCCAGCAGCTACCGACCCGGTATAGGTCATTGCTACAGGAGCCGGGCAAGGTACTGCAGGCGTTACAGTTACTGTTCCTGTTGGTTGCGGATTTATGGTTATAGGATAGTATACGGTATCTCTACATGGTGGCGTAGATATTACTAACCTTACCGTATATGTGCCTGGCGTAGTATATACATGCCTTCCTGTATCTGTAGATGATGTGCCTCCGTCTCCAAAGTTCCAAGCACTAGTAATGTGCGGACCACTAGCATTGTAAAAAGTAATGGTATTACCTACACAGCCGCTAGCCACAGGTATAAAGTCGGCATTCAAAGTAGCTATTGTTATATAGTTTACTCTAGTTAGTGTATCGCTACAGCCGTTACCATCTGTCACTATTAGTCTTACGGTATATACACCTGTTGCAGTATAGGTATGGGTTGGCGATGTAAGGGTAGAAGTACCACCATCTCCAAAGTCCCAGTTATAAGACAAAGGTCCTACTCCGGTAGTAGTATTTACAAATGTTACATTTTGTGGCGGAGAACAATAGGTAGTAGTTGCACTAGAAAAATTTACTGTAGAATGTGGAAATACCCGTATGTATGCTGTTTTTGTAAGTGTAGATATACAACCCTGACTGTTAGTAACTGATAAGGTTACGTTGTAGCTGCCCGGCGTATTATAAGTATGTGTAGGCGCGGCAGTAGTACTATTAAATCCATCTCCAAAATTCCACAAATATGTTCCGGCACCGGCTGTGCCTAGCACTGTGGTGTTAGAAAATGCTACCGTGGTTCCCGGACAAATGGTAGTATCCGGCACCGAAAAAGCCACTGTTGGTGCAGGATACACAGTTATAACCATCGTTTGCGTATCAGTTCCTCCGCTACCTGTTGCCGTAAGTAATACAGTATATGTACCGGGGGCAGTGAAACTGGTAGAGGGATTGGCTAATACTGATGTTGTAGAGGTTCCGAAATTCCACAAATATGAGGTTGCTCCCGTCGACGTGTTCGTAAAGTGAACAACCAATGGAGAACATCCTGATGTGTAATCGGCGGTAAATGATGCCGTAACTGCTCTTGATACTACACTAATAAAAAGTAGACACAACAGCACAAAACTTCTTCTAAAACAAGCAGTCATAGGGGTAAATTTTTCAAATAGTGTATATGTAATGTTAAACTTGTCATACTAAAGATATATTTCATTATTTAATAAACCAATATTTTTTCTTAAAGGTTGGGTTTTCTCCAAATTAAAATAGGGGTAAAGTATTACTTCACCCCTATTTTATTAATTTTTAGTTACTATTATTTTTTCTTGTAGACGGGAACTGTAGAACAAGGTTCACCATACATCAGTGATTTTACGTGCCCTCTCAGCAACGCTGTTATAGTTACATATGCCGAATCGGGTATGGGAGTGTCTCCACAACCCTTTATTACCACTCGCTTATCAGTATACTCCGTAGGGTCTATTTTATGTATGCCTTGGTCTACCACATTTTTAATGGCTTCTTCTTTAGTACCAAATACTATTTGCTGTGCCAAAGGTTGTAGAAAACTAGCAGCCAACATATAAGCCCATACCGGTATTATAGCATCTACACTACAGGTTATAGCTACTATTTTATTAGTGTATACAGCCCAGTCTACAGTAGGTAATGCGGCTCTGTAATCTTTTTCTTTAAGTATCATTTCTCTGAATAAAAATGGTTTTAAGTCAAAAACCACTACATCATCTTCAGCAGGTACATATTTAGCAAGATCCAATGTGATGATACCACTTTCGGCAACTCTGTTTACTATTGGTTCCATTGTTATATTATTTATCTATACTTTATTCTTTAGCAAAATTACGCACACAGCAGCATTTTACCCGTTATTGCTTTTTATGGGCATATAGAAAACAAAACCGCCCGATACCTAAGTATCGGACGGCTAACTAATATAATTAAAGTACTTATTTATAATCTTGGTACTGTATGTCGTAAATTACTGATACTGAGTCTGCTAACAGATAAGCCACTCTAGTTTGGCTAATTCTTTGGTAAGCATCTACTTTATAGTCTACATATGCACTAAAGCCAATAGTGGTCTGAGACCTTATTAACTTCTTATACATGTAAAAGTTATAACCATATCTAGCCAAAGACTCTAAACCAAAGAAATCTCCTACTCTATTGTCTAAATCAGTATATACTGTATAAGTAGTTTCACTTCCTCTTGATGTAACTGATGGTACAGAACGGGTAAAATTATTGTTGTATGCTCTGTAGGTTACATAGTCCGTATCTGCATACTCTACTCTAGATAATAAATTACCAAAGTACTGATAATTAGTAGTTTTGCCCAACATATGCGTACGCACAACGTAGCCACGATAGTCCGTAATAAAAGTATCTACCTCTTTTACAGCCCTATTCAAATATCTGATGGTATCATAAATAGTATCATTCTTATACGTTAGCTCACTAATTGTATTAGGTACCGTAACATCATTAGTGGTATAAGTAATGGAATTTATTCTGCCTAACAAATCATATGTAAATGCGTAATTCTCTTTTACGGGCACATATCCCAGTATTGGTTGTTTGTTAAGTCTATCATACTTAGTGGTAAGCTTAGAAAAACTATTTAACCTTTGATCGCCGGGATTGGGATTGAGCGGATGCGACTCTTTTTTGCAGGCAGCTAATGCTACTACTGCAACAATTGTCATTACCGCAATACGGCGTACATTTTGCAACATATTATGCCTTGTTTATATTGGAATCTCAAAAATAATACTTACGTATCAATATACAACTATAAATCTACAAAAAATACCTTAGGCAGTATGCTTTAGGCAGCCTTATTTTATCGAACTCACAAAATCTATAAGCATAGCAGCCACATTAGGTATGTTTTGTAGCGACAAGGTTGCAGCCTTATCAAACACATCATGATAATATCCTATACCACCATTACTGTATAAAAAGAAAGCCGGAACTCCCGCTTCACTAAAGTAGTAGTGATCGCTATTGGCTGCCTTACCTCTGCTTTTTACCTGTGGTAGATATTGTTTCTCTTTATTTATTTGCTGCATTTGTGCAAACATCTTAGGATGCTCAGTGGCGTTTACTACAGTTACACCATCAGTGGCATCGCCCATAATATCTACATTGGTTAAAAATTTTATTCTATCTAATGGCACTAACGGATGCTTCACAAAGTACTTGGAACCTCTTAGACCTGCCTCTTCTCCACTAAACGCTATAAACAGTATAGAGTACTTCTGTGGATGAGCCACAAAATACTGTGCCAGGTATAGCAGCATAGCCGTACCGCTGGCATTATCGCTTGCTCCGGGGAAAATTGCCTCTTTCCCCATCATGCCTAAGTGGTCGTAGTGTGCAGTTATTACCAAATAACTATCTACCACATCTTCGCCCGGCACATAGCCAATTATGTTCTGATTATCAATATCATCTTTAAAGTCTGCTTGCACATCCACACTCATTACCCCGGTATCCACCATTACATCCTCTTTCACATATATCAGGGTATTTTTACTTTGCTCGCCTGCCACTGTCCATATAAATTTCTCTTTCTGAGAAATAATATAACAGCCGCCCGGTAGTTCCCATATCAACTTATTCTTATTCAGGTCTACTACTTTAATGGCTTCATCTACATTTTTTAAATAATAGATTATTTCATTTCTACCCATTTTGCCATACAAGTCTTCCCAGTCTGTGGTAGATTTTACTTTAGCTAAATCTATAGTTTTTATTTTTCTATTACTGCCCACATAGCTTTTACTGGCGGCATCTACTATATAGTCTACTCCTGCTTGCAGTTTCTGACCATTCAGGCTTACCGACATTGCCCCGGGAAAAGTATTTACCGGAAATGAATAGTGCTGCGCAAAGGTGCTTTTCCTACCTACTGGCTTCAGGCCTACATCTGCAAATCTCTTTTGCAAATAGTTCGATGCAGTTATTCTCCCATCTTTTACATAGCCTCTTCCATGCATAGCTGTGTCGGTAAGTGCTACTATATCGTGCATCAGCATGGCTTTCACTTCTGCATCATCTTGAGCTTTGGCTATACAAGACAACAGCAATAGCGCTACAACTCCACAATATTTTACATACAGCCTAAAACTCATATTTACATTAACTTACTTTAATTCATTACATCTTACCAAAGGTAGTCAGCCATGCAAGTATTTTATTGCTCAGCAAATACTTCAGACATTGGTTTTTCTTTTTTCATTATGGCAGCAATAATAAGTGCCGGTAATAAATCTACTAAAACCATAAAAAAGTAACTCTTTAAGTTGTTTAGCAAATTAAAGTGCTTACTATCAGCAATATTTTTATCAAACTCCCCAGCCATTTTATCTAACTGATCATCAGACATACCATTTTTCTGAGCAAATTTTAGTGATGCTTCTTTTAGCTTAACAGCTACATTGGGGTCTATATACTGTGTGTACACATAATTATACAAAAAATACAGAAGATTGGCTATTAAAAACATTACTATCATAGCCCCAAATGCATCTTTGAAAGTAATATAGCCACCCTTCTTAGCTTTTATATTTTTTACAAATAGTACCACTAGTACTATATATACAGCATAGAACAGTACCGATACTATACCTTGCTTCACCATATCTCCTATCAATGCATAAGATATAGTACCTTTTATCATCAGGTATACTCCCAGTATTAAACCAAACATAGCTGCTATTTGGTTGCGCTTTTTTACAGATAATGCTTCCATCTTTTATAGTTTTCTAGTTTATGTGTAGTTGATTATTATTGATTATCCCTACTACTCTGCCTTTCAATACAGTACCTGTGCTAAAGGGTATATTCATACCACTTGTGGCACGGTCATCTGCATTATATATACTTTCAGCATCTCTATCATATATGGTTATACTTGCCGGCATACCTTTAGCTATTTTTTGCTCCGGCAATCCTAGTATGGCTCTTGGGCGCGTAGTTAATGCATCTATTAGTCTTTCGGTGCTTACTTTAGGTTGGCTGGCTTGTAAGGCTACATTCCAGCAGAGCTCTTGCAGCGCCATACCATCAGCTGCATATTCAAATTCTTTAGTTTTAGCATCCCACTCCTGTGGCTTATGGTGGCTAGCTATGCTGTCTATAGTGCCATCGGCAATACCGGCAATCAGTGCTTTTCTATCTTGCTCGCTTCTTAACGGTGGTGCTACTTTATACTTACTATCGTAGGTGCGCAATGCTTCTTCAGTAAAAAACAAATGATATGGAGCTACCGAACAAGTTACCTGCACACCCTCTGCTTTTGCTTTTTTAATTAAGGCTACAGATTTTGCAGTGCTTATACCAGTAAGATGCAGTTTCGATTGCGTATATCTTGCTAACTCAATATCTCTATATACGGCTAGTGTTTCAGCTATGGCCGGCACACCTGCCATACCCAATGCAGTAGATACTTCACTTTCATTCATAAGCCCACCTGCCGCTAGCGATGCATCTGTAGGTATTTGTAAAATAGTACCATCAAATGCTTTCACATATTCCAAAGCTTTTAATAATAAGCCCGCATTCTGTATGGGTTTCCATCCATCGCCGAAGGCCACTGCACCATGATGGCGCATGTCCATCATTTCTGCTAGGTCTTTACCCTCGGCTTGCTGGGTAGCGGCACCCATAGGATGCACACTTACTACATTTCCTTTTGTTTGGCGCAATATGTATTGTACCGCACTTTTGTTACTTACTACAGGTAAGGTATTAGGCACTAGTGCCACATCTGTATATCCTCCACGGGCAGCGGTGCGCATACCTGCTTCTAGTGTTTCTTTATGCTCGTAGCCCGGTTCGCGGTAGTCGGCAAACATATCTACCCATCCGCAAGATATTTCGGGCATCTGTTTGCTGCTCCATACTTCTACACCATCTTGCAGTATAGCCGATTTAGCTCCTTTGCCGGCTTTAATAGAAGTAATAATGCCATTATCTATAATAACATCAACTATAGCGTCGTGGTGGTCTGAGTGTGGGTCTGTAACTTTTACCCTTTTTATTTGTAGTTGCATTTGATACTGTGTCGGTTATAAATGCCATCGCTTTTTGTAAACATGCATTACACTATCCTGCAACCACTATTGTTATAGTTAGGCAGCAGTGCTCACCTTTTGTTTTCGGGTGTTTATCAGTAGTAGTGTTTCTAAAGCCAGCATTACAAGTGCTAAAATTACACAAACTTTCCATAGCGGGAAAGATACTTGTTTCAAGTTGGCTACTGTACCATTATCATGCAGCTCCGGCCATTTTAAATTATTGCCCTTCCACGCTGTTTTTATTGCATCTTCTTTTCTGTAGGTCAGTTGCACTTCATTTTTATTTTGGTTTATAGCCACTGGAATGCTGTCTACTCCCGGCGCTGCTAAGGCATAAAAACCGGGAACACTTGTAGCACTTCCGGCATATACTTCTACCCCGGCACCATTAGTTCGTTGTTGCGGAACCACGTCTTGCTGCAATCCGTACAAGTGTAGTACACTACGCTCTGTAATATTTTGCTGACTTAAATATAATGGCCTGTCGCTTCCGGCTGCTACAGCATATACATTGGTACTGCCGCTTTGCATAGCCATCTGAAATAAAAATGGAGTGAAAAAGTAGCTAGCCTGAAAATTGCCAGATTGCAAATCTGCTGCAGTAGCGCATAAGTATAAAGCTCCTCTATTAGGTGTATACTTCGCCAAAAACGGATCTCCGTTTCTAAAACTCATTACCGATTGCTGATTGGCACTCAGCCCTGCTTGTATGATATAGTGCCAGTTGGTAAGTGGCAACTGTACATTATCCGGAATTTTTTCAAATAACTCTTTTACTAAATTACTTGCTTGCTGCAGGCTGGCTACCGTTTGCGATGCAGTATCTAGTGCCACATATCTAATATCTCCTATTTGCTTTAACGATTGGTTGATGGCATTCAAATCTGCATTACGTGCCGGAAATATGGTTACGCTCTGGCCTCTTAGTAATGCTTCATTTATTTTCCCTGCCATTGCATCATCTAGCGTGGTCAAGTCGTTGAATATGATAAGATTATATTTGCTCCAGTCTGTAGATGTAGCTGTATAAGACTCTTGATTACACCTAAAGTCGCTATATACCCTGAATGCAGCTTGTAGATAGGGGTTAGCTTCTTTACTATTCACTACCAATACCGCCAGATTGCTACCACTTCTGGCACTCAACCTAAACGTATCATTATATTTTACTTGTATGTCGTTTAGCAATACTTCTACTCGCTGCCATGCTGCATCGTTCACTTGCCAGCTTAGGGTATCTACGCTTTCACCCTTTTCATTATAATGCGGTGTAGCTGCGCTTTTCACTTGCCCGTTTACGCGCAATTGCAATACCGGAGCTTCTTTATCTCCCTCACCTACAGTTTTTGTATGCACTATCAGGCTATTAGGCTTGCCCGTTTGCAGCGTCGGACTACTCAAATAAGCAGTATCTATGTACACATCCTTTACCTTATCACCGGCTAGCGGTATAGCATATACCGTCATATCCTTGGTTATATCAGTATCGGGCAACTGCTGCACCGTATAGTCTTGCAAATCTGAGTAATAGTATAAATCTGCTTTTCTTTTCTCTGTTTGGTTGTTTATTATGTTAGCTGCTAATGAGGCTATCTGGGTCATTGTTTTTCCCGCTGCCGAATAGTTTATATCGTTTATCTCGCTATATACTTTGTCTGCCGGCTCAGGTTTATAACTATATGGTTTATCGTTGGTTAGCAATAAAAATCTGGTACCCGGTTTAGCTTGTTTTATTTGTCTTAGTGCATTCTCTTTAGCCAAGTCTAGCAGTGTACGAGCACCCTTTTTAGCACCCATACTAAACGAATTGTCTATATATATTATTTGCATTTTATCCTTACCCAAGGCATCATCTTTATCGCCAAAAAATGGCTGTGCAAATGCAAACACTAAAAAAGCAAGAAATAATAATCGGGTTATTAGTAATCTTTTATGCCTTATTTGCGATTGTTTACGACTGGTAAGCTGTATATCTTTTAAAA
The DNA here is from genome assembly GCA_964461535.1 of uncultured Flavipsychrobacter sp. Taxonomy (GTDB): domain Bacteria; phylum Bacteroidota; class Bacteroidia; order Chitinophagales; family Chitinophagaceae; genus Flavipsychrobacter. The sequence goes on along the minus strand of CAYWUY010000035.1, from coordinate 10,305 downwards.
AACGAGTGTGAGGAAAAAATACAGTTTTGTATTTTCTCAGGTTAAATAAGTGAATCAACACCGGTATAGCCAGTGTAGCCAATGCAGCCAGAAATAAGGGATATAAAAAACTCACCGAACAAATATAGCGATATGTAACGAATGTGATATTTCACAAAATGTGAAAATAACTGCCCTTTAGGCTGCTTTAGGTTTTTTAGATATCAGTAGCAATAATATAAAGGTTACTGCTGCATTTATAATCAATAATTCGTTTCCTATAGCATAACCCGATAACCATTTCACATCATTTTGTTTCACTATATAGCACACTGTAGGCGCTATTAGACATACTAATGGCACTAATGGATCCATAACACTACGCTTGGTAAATATGCCAAATACAAATAATGCTAATAATGGCCCATATGTATACCCTGCTATTATTAGCAAGGTTTGTATCAGCGAGCCGTTATCTATTTCTCTAAACACAAATACACATATTAAGAATACTATGGCAAAGGCATTGTGAACAATCAATCTTGTTTTTTGCTGCTGTTGCTCACTCATATTCTTTTTTCTAATGCCCAGTATGTCTATACAAAAAGAAGAAGTAAGAGCTGTAAGGGCACCATCTGCACTAGGGAATAAAGCTGAAATAAGACCTACTATAAATATTACACTTATAAACGGAGGCATATATTTGAAAGCCATTACCGGAAACATATCATCTGCTACTATTTTCTGCCCGGCCATCATAAATTGTGTCTGCTCTTTACCGTCCACCATTATGGTCTGGAAGGCACCACCCTGTTTCATGGCATATAAGTACAATAAACCTCCTAGGGTTAAGAATATGAAAACAACTATCATTTGTAAAAAACTTAGTGTCAGCATATTTTTTCTGGAATCTTTCAGATTGCTTACACTTATGTTTTTCTGCATCATCTCCTGGTCTAGCCCGGTCATAGAAATGGTTATAAAAGCACCACCCAATAATTGTTTTAAAAAGTAGTTACCCTTTAGCGGGTCTGTTCTCCACATATCAGTCATTTTGTGCTGCGCCATAGCAGTCCAACTTTCAACCAAATTCAAATCCAGCGCATTTAGCATATATACCACACATATTATTAACGCCAATAGCATAAATGTGGTTTGCAGTGTATCTGTCCATACTATCGTTTTTACCCCTCCTCTAAACGTATATAACAATATCAACGATAATATTACTATGGCGGTAACCTCAAAAGATATACCCATGTTATTTAATACAAAGGCTTCAAGCACTTTAATCACTAGATATAGCCTTAGTGTAGCACCCAAGGTTCTTGATAATATAAAAAATAAAGCCCCTGTTTTATAAGAGGTAGCACCTAGTCTACCCTCCAGATAAGTATATATAGATGTAAGCTTTAGCTTATAATATAAGGGTAGTAATATATATGCAACTGCAAAATAGCCCAACCAATAACCAATAACTACCTGAAAATAATCGTAGCCACTTTTACCTACAGTACCCGGTACTGATATAAACGTCATACCCGAAAGAGAAGTGCCTATCATACCAAAGGCTACTACCCACCACTTACTATTTCTATTACCTATAAAAAAAGATTCGTTGGTAGAATGGCGAGAGGTGTAAAATGCTATGGCTAAAAGCAAAGCAAAATAACCTAATATAATGCTCAGTAAGAAGGCAGAACTCATTGTAAAATGACTAAAAGTGAAGTGCCGAAATTACACTATTATCTACACAACATAGAAATAAGCCCTATTAAGATTGCAAATACTAGGGTCTGTTTTCAAACCCTTTTTCTCTTGACTTTGTCTATTTATACGCTGTATCAAGGTAAAAACCACCAAAACACCTCTATATATAAATAGTCATGCATACAACATATCATTATTTTAACTACATTTACAGGTTAGACTTTATATCGAATATCTTACATATGTACTGCTCCATAAAAAGCGGCTTCAAGCGCCTATTGCTTGCTACATCTTTGTGCCTACTATCAGCACAATCTACAAGTGTTTTTGCACAGAAAAACAGCACATCCGGTCAAGATGTTGTTATGGTGCAAAAAAACAAATATGATAACACTGTAAGAACACTAACCTTCTCCGAAAGTACGCAGTGGAGCCCTAGTCAATACAGTGAGATATTTAATAAATATTTGAATATTGACGGCGGAAACAGCAAAATGGTGCCTAAAAACACCCTTACTACTAAGCTGGGTATAAAAACCGATAAGTATCAACAATATATTAATAATATACCTGTTGCATATGCCGAATATGCTATAACTTCTAAAAACAATAAAGTAAGCTTATTATCGGGCAACTACTATGCAGAAAAAGCGAGTGGACTTAAAACAACCGCTGATATAGCAGAAAACCAAGCCTTACAAAAAGCTCTGAATAAACTGCCGGCTACTGTTTATGCTTGGCAAGACCCGGCTAAAGAAGCACAATTAAAAAATAAATATCACAAGCCTGATACTAGCTACTACCCTAATGGTACACTGGTATATATTGCGGATTTTTCTAAAGGTATAGCAGATAGAAAGCTACATCTGGCTTGGCATTTCCATATCTTATCTGTTAAGCCTCTTGCTAATAATGATATATACATTGATGCTACTACAGGAGATATACTATTAATAAACAACTATATAAAGCATGCTTTAGCAACCAATAAAACAAGATATAGCGGCATAGTAAGTTTTAATACTGCAAAGCCTGGTGCTAACTACGTTTTATACGACTCTACAAGAGGTAATGGTGTGCATACCATGGATGTAAACAATGGCACCAACTTAGCAGCTTTTACAGAATTTACAAGTGCTACCAATAACTGGCCATCTGCCACTGCCGATACCATAGCTCTAGATGCTCATTGGGCTGCCCAAAAAGTATATGATTACTTCTTTAACGAATTAGGCAGATTTAGCTACGATAACTTGAATTCAATTATTGAGCAATATGTGCATTACGATGTAAACTTTGATAATGCCTTTTGGGATGGTAATGAAATGATTTATGGCGATGGTAGTGGTTCTGCTAGTGGTGGCTTTGACCCATTAGTAACCATGGATATTGTAGCCCATGAGATAGGCCACGGTGTATGCCAGCATACGGCTAACCTGATATATGAATATGAGGCCGGTGCACTTAACGAAGGTTTTAGCGACTGCTGGGCTGCAACTATAGAACATTATGCTGACCCTCACGAAACTGATGTTGTAGGTAAAAGTTACTGGAAAATAGGTGAAGAAGCTCAGGCAGGTAACCCGCTTAGAAGTATGGATTTCCCTAATAATGAAGGTAACCCTGCTGCTTATGGTGGTTTATACTGGATTCCTACCGACCTTGCATCTTGCCCTACGCCTACCGACATGAACGACCAATGTGGTGTACACACTAACAGTGGCGTTATTAACCACTGGTACTACTTTATAGTAAATGGTGGCATAGGCACTAACGAATTTGGTAATGCCTACAACGTTAACTCCATTGGTTGGACTGATGCACAAAATATTTTATATCAAACTGAGCTAATACTGCCAAGCGATGCCGATTATGCACAATGCCGTACTACCAGCATTGCAGTAGCTACTACTTTATTTGGTGCATGTTCTCCGCAAACACAGGCCGTTACTAATGCCTGGTATGCAGTAGGTGTTGGCACTAGCTTTGTTCCTTGTACACCTCAACTTGGCTTCTCTGTTACTTCTATGAACGTGAGTGAGTATACTACAAGTACCACTTGTCCGGCTTCTAGAGTAGTAAACATAGGTCTAAAACCTATTGGTCCCGCTATTACAGGTGGTAACCCAATAGTAACTGTTGTTGCAGCAGGCGGTACTGCTATATCTGGTACTGACTATTCTTTAGGCACAACTACTGTCACATTTACCGCTGGCGATACTGCTACACGTTATGCTACTATCAACGTAGTAGATAATGGTGCTGTTACTGATGGTGGCAAAACCATTACTCTTGCATTTACACTAAATGCTATGGGTAGTACTGCTACTATATCTCCTACAAACGATACACTAGCCATTACCCTTACTAATAACGATAGTATTCCTAACCTGACAGGTATAGAATATCATACCTTAAATATGGGTGTTGCCGCCACTAGTAACCTTACTTCTGCTTTCCCTGGGGCTAACAGAAGAGGTCATGCGCAATATCTGCTTACCGCAGCCGAACTTACTGCTGCAGGTGTTAGAGCTGGTGCTCCTATCAATCAAATTGGCTTCAACATTACTACTAAAAATAGTACTGGTCCTTTTGTAAACTACACTATACGTATGGGTAACACATTATTATCCAATCTTAGTGCCGGGTTTACTACTGCACCTACTACAGTATATACCGGAAACCACACAACAGTTGCCGGGCTTGACTCAATAGATTTTACTACGCCCTTTACTTGGGATGGTACCAGCAATGTAGTAGTTGAAATCTGTTATGGTAATAATGCTTCTAACTTCCCTGGTAACGACCAAATGGATGCTATAGATAATACACCTACAGTAGTTACAGCCAGAGCAGGTAGTACAATATCTGGTGGTTCAGGTTGTTCTTTAACCACTGCCACTGCCGGTACAGCGCGTCCGGTTATGCGTTTCAAGCAAAATGTGGGTGCTACACCTATAGCAACAGTATTAGGAAACACTAGAACATGGAATGTAAGAAGTGGTACTCAGGTTTACTTCTATAATCCTGCCGATACCCATGTAATTGCAGGCGTTATTAGCCCAAGTGCGGATTTAGGTTGTACACAAGCTATTATTACCCAAGCTGGTACCGGCTTTACTCCGGCTTCTTTCTCTGCTATCAACAGATCGGTAAAAGAAATAAGCATTACGCCTACTACCGGTAGCTCTGCATCTTACAATGCAGTTTTCTACATGACTAATACTGAATTAAACAGTGTTTCTCCATCAAGTTTATTTTTACTGAAAACTACTGCCACTACCGATGCTACTATAACAGCAGCAAATACTACATTAGTAACGCCTACGCTTATAACAGGCACTAATGGAGTTGGCTTTAGAGCTAGCTTCACAGGCTTTGGTAGATATTTCTTAGTAGATGGTCCTTTATGTACACCTCCTGCTATTACGGTTACTGCATCGGGCTCTACCACTATATGTGCTGGCGGCTCTGTAACACTTAGCTCTAGTACAGGTACAGGTTACACATATCAATGGATAAAAGATGGTACCAACATTCCGGGTGCTACATCATCATCATATGCTGCCAACAGTACCGGTACTTATAGTGTATTTGTTACTCAAGGCATATGTAATACTACCTCTTCAGGCACAGCAGTTACAGTACTTACTACCGATGCCGGCACCATAAGTGGCACTACAGGTAGTGTTTGTTTAAACGGTAATGGTACTCTTTTAAGTACGGCAACAGGTGGTAGCTGGAGCAGCTCTAACACCGGTGTTATTACTATCAATCCTACAAGTGGTTTGTTTAGTGCAGTTGGTGTAGGCACCTCTACTATATCTTATAGTATTACCAGTGTTTGTGGCACATTTACTTCTACTGCCATTATCACGGTAAATCCATTACCTACAGTTACTCCTATTACAGGTACTTCTACTATTTGTGAGGCTAGTACTACTACATTATCTAGCGGTCCTAGTGGTGGTGTTTGGAGTAGCAGCGAATTAGGAATAGCTACAGTAAGCACCGATGGTGTTGTTACAGGTTTAGGTGAAGGAACGGTTACTATTTTTTATACAGTAACTAACGCCTTTGGCTGTACTAACAGTGCTAGCGATGTGGTTACTGTAAATGCACTACCAATGACTGGTATTTCACCATCAGGTACAATTGTTATTTGTCCGGGTTCTACCACTACATTAAGTGCACTTACCGGTACTGGCTATACTTATCAATGGAATATTGGCAGCTCTGAAATAGTAGGCGCTACTAACAGCACTTTTGTTGCAAACGCTGCCGGTAACTATAATGTGAGTGTTACCAATAGCAATGGTTGCTCAAGCACCAGTAGCGATGTTTTTGTATCTGTTAGCACTTCTGCAGTATTAGTTCCTGCGGTTAGTATTAGTGCTATTCCGGCTACTGTAGTATGTATAAGTACTCCGGTTACCTATAATGCTAACCCGGTACATGGTGGTACATCTCCTACTTACCAGTGGTATGTAAATGGTACCGCTGTGGGTACAGGCGCTACTTATAATTATACACCTAACGATGCCGATGTAGTAAAATGTGTACTTACAAGCAGTGATGCTTGTGCTGAACCTGATACTGCTGCAGCAGCAGTTACTATGCTGGTTACCGGTCCTGTACACCCTTCAGTAAGTGTTACTGCATATCCTAACGATACTGTATGTGCAGGCAATCTTGCTACGTTTACTGCTATTCCAATGTTTGGTGGCACTACGCCTACTTACATCTGGAACCTAAATGGCACTAACGTTGCTACAGGTCCTGCTTATAATTTTGTTCCTAATAATGGCGACCTATTGTATGTTGTAATGACTAGTAATTTGCCTTGTCGCACTGCCGATACAGGTATGAGCCCGGTTATAAACATACATGTAGATACCAATGTTATTCACACAGTAACTGTATTAGCTAGTCATGCTACTATTGCTCCAGGCATGGCAGATACATTTACCGCTTTTGCACCACATGCAGGTAGTGCAGCTACTTATCAATGGTATGTCAACGGTATGCCTATTGTAGGTGCTACTACTGCAATATTTATTACCAGTAGCTTAAGCGATGGTGATGTAATAACTTGTAGAGTAGTAAGTAGCGAAGCTTGTGCTAGCCCACTTACAGCTTACAGCAGTGGATTCACCATTAATGTTTCTAGCAGTGTTACTAATGCAGCTAACAGCTTTGCAGGTTTATCACTAGTACCAAATCCTAATAATGGTAGTTTCGTTATTACTGGTACTACGGGACAAAATAGTAATGAAAAACTAGCTATTCGCGTTACTAACATTATAGGCCAGGAAGTATATAAAGCTGAACTGAGCAGTAATAGTGGCCGCATAAATGAACAAGTTAACTTAAGCGAGAATCTTGCAAGTGGCACATACTTAGTAACTGTTTATAATACTACTAGCAACGTAGTATTCAAGATTATTATAAACAAATAATATAATTATTTAATATAAATAAGTGGTTCTGTTATCAGCAGAACCACTTATTTTTTGCCAATTATTTCTAGTATTTTCTACTTATACGTATTCCATAAATACTATAAAAAGGATTGTTTTTTACAGTTTTTCAATAAAAAAGCGACATTTTTTCTAGAAAATGTCGCTTTTTTTATGTTTTTAGTATTTGTTCTTAATTCAGTTTTGCTGGAACTATCAGCTGAAATTCAGGTATAATTACTGAAAATTTCTTTTTATTGAAAAGATTTTCAAACAGGTAGGTACCAAACATTTTACCAATATCACTACGCAATCCTGCTGCTGAAGTATACTGGTAAGAGTTTCCCGGCTCTATTATAGGTTGCCTACCTACCACACCATCACCCTGTACTTCTCTACGAGTACCATTACTATCTCTTATATGCCAATGTCTGCTTAGCAGGCGTACCGGGTATGCTGTTCTATTCTCTATGCTAATTCTATAAGCAAAGAGAAATTCTAGATTTACGGGATTGGATTGTGAAGGCTGATAGAATGTTTCTACCATAATACTTATTCCTTCAGTAACCTGTTCTACCATAATTGTGATGATTGGATATTTACAAAACTAATAATTAATGCAATATGAATCATGCCTCTCCATTTGAATTTAATTTATAGTGCAATAGATCAAACACTATATCTCGCTCATAACCTTTTTGTAAAAGATACCTGCTGACCTTTGCTTTAAAAGTTGCTTTACTTCTCTCGCCTTTAAGTTCTATCATTTTTTTATCCATCAGCTTATTTATGGTGTTGTCGTATTCTTCCGGGTCTATTTCAGTAAGTGCTTTTTTTATGCAGTAATCCGATACTTTTTTTATTCTCAGTTCATACTTTATTTTATCTCTACCCCATTGCTTTAATCTGAATCTGCCTCTTGCAAAAGCTCTTGCAAATCTTTCTTCATTCAGCAATCCTATTTCTATCATCTCTGTCAGTAACTCATCTACCTCAGCAGACGAACAACCCAATTCATAAAGTTTGTTTTTTACCTCGCTATGGCATCGCTCTTGGTACTTACAGTACCTAATTATTGCTGCTTTATTTTCCATTATACCCTATCAATGTACAGCTAAGTAAGCTATAAAGCAAAAAATGGCACTTATGGCCATTTTTGCATGATTTTACACCTATTTTTAGTCGTTTTTTACTCATTTGGGCTTTTTACACCTATCTACCCATGTATACTATCAGTATTTGGATATCGCTTGGGTTTACACCGCTTATTCTGCTAGCCTGACCCAATGTACGAGGTTTAATCTTATTCAACTTCTGTCTGGCCTCTATAGACATAGCAGTTAGTTTATCATAATTGAAAGATTCAGGTATTAATAAGTCTTCTAGTGCCGACATCTTTTTTACCATCTCTTGTTCTTTCTCTATATAAACATCATACTTAGCCTGTATCTCTACTTGCTCCAATACCAAACTATCAGTATCGCCTATAGCAGTTTTTAGGTCAGGTATAGCTGTTACCATCTCTTTTATACCTATTCCCGGACGTAGTAATAACTTGGCCGCCTTTGTTTTTTCTACTAATGTAGAAGACCCTGCATCTGCTAAAAAGCCATTAAAAGCATCTGGAGTAGCCGGAAATTCAGCAAGTATTTTCTTAATTCTATCTACATCTTGCTTCTTCTCATTCACCAAATCCATACGTACCTGTTTAGCTAAGCCTATATTATAGCCCAATGGAGTAAGGCGCATATCGGCATTATCTTGTCTTAATAAGGTACGATATTCTGCTCTACTGGTAAACATTCTGTAGGGTTCATCAGTTCCTTTATTAATCAGGTCGTCTATTAATACCCCTATGTAAGCATCACTACGCTTTAATATTACCGGTTCTTGCTCATGTACGTTTCTATGTGCATTAATTCCCGCCATTAATCCTTGGCAAGCAGCCTCCTCATATCCGGTAGTACCGTTTATTTGTCCCGCAAAGAAAAGGTTACGAATCAGTTTAGTCTCTAGGGTATTTGTAAGCTGTGTAGGTGGAAAGTAATCATACTCTATGGCATATCCAGGTCTAAAGAACTTACAGTTTTCAAATCCTGGTACCATTCTTAGCGCTTTATATTGTACTTCCTCTGGCAATGAAGTGCTAAAACCGTTTACATATATCTCTACAGTATCCCATCCCTCAGGCTCTACAAACAATTGATGACGTTCTTTTTCTGCAAAGCGGGTTATTTTATCTTCTATACTCGGGCAATATCTAGGTCCGGAACCTTTTATGCGACCCTGATACATAGGAGATTTCTCAAAACCTGTCTTTAAAATATCATGTACCTCTTGACTAGTGTAGGTTATCCAGCAGCAACGTTGCTGTTTTGGTTGTATCTTTTCTATAGGTAGGTAAGAGAAACCTACTATCTCTTCATCTCCTTCCTGTATTTCCATTTTAGAATAGTCTAAACTACGCCCATCTATACGTGGAGGAGTACCTGTTTTAAGTCTTGCACTTTCAAAGCCTAGTTCTACTAGCTGTTCTGTTATACCTGTAGCTCCCTTTTCACCTATTCTACCACCGCCAAACTGTTTATCACCTATATGTATAACACCATTTAAGAAGGTTCCATTGGTTAGTACCACGCTTTTTCCTCTTATCTCCTGCCCCATTCCGGTAACAATGCCTTGTACTGTTCCACGTGAAACAATCAATCCTTTCACCATATCCTGCCAAAAATCAAGGTTAGGTGTCTGCTCTAGCATCAATCTCCAGGTATTGGCAAACAATTCTCTATCACTTTGTGCTCTAGGACTCCACATACCTGGTCCTTTAGAACGATTCAGCATTCTAAACTGAATCATACTCTTATCTGTAACTATACCACTATAACCACCAAGTGCATCTATCTCTCTTACTATTTGGCCTTTAGCTATACCACCCATAGCCGGGTTACAGCTCATTTGTGCTATGGTTTGCATATTCATGGTTACCAATAGCACCTTAGACCCCATGTTGGCAGCAGCAGCAGCAGCTTCACAGCCTGCGTGACCAGCTCCAACTACTATAACGTCATATTCAGGAAACATATAGCAAAGATACTAAAAGATAAAGCACCTAGAAGTTTATAATAGCTATCTGTATATAGCCTATCTAGCTGTGTAT
>CAYWUY010000034.1:0-30264 GCA_964461535.1 uncultured Flavipsychrobacter sp. | reverse complement strand
ACCTTTCCATTTGCCTTTAGTCATGGCAAGTTTAAATTGCTCAAATGTCCAGTCGCCTATACCTGTTACATCTGAAGTGATATTTGCTGCAAATGATGCTCCCATAGGCGTTACCAGTACTGTGTTTTCCATGCCAAACAGCGCCCAGCCACTTTTTAATATGGCTTTATCTATAGGGGGTAGCTGTGTGTTTGCACGGTGTCCTGAGAATAATAGACTAGTATCTGGTGCAGGACCGTTGGGGGTCATTATTTTAGGAGAATGACAATCACCACAGCCCATTATTGTTACTAAATATTCCCCTCTTAACTTTAAGGAGTCTAAATTTTCAGGTTGCGCTGCTGTTTTTGGGGCTTCTTGATTGCATGAAAATATTACTATAGATGCAAATATGCTAGCAAGAATGATAAATGATTTCATTGGTTATTATTGAGGTTTAGTAATCGTTTGGTTGACTAGTTTTTAGTATGCTGTTAATACATGGCTGTTAGATTGTTCTTACTTTAACAAAATGCATGCCAAAAAGAATGTTATAGTTGCTGCATTTGTCGGTTTTTTTTATTTTTTTTATTTGTACATAATTTATTTTAACGGGTAATGTCGGTCACTTCTTCCGCTTTTTTTACCATTTTATGTACTATTTCATCCATTTTGTTGGCTGACTCTTCCATGTAGTTAATAATCTCTCCTTCTTGTTGCAGTACAGTTTCATTATTCTTGAGTAAGTTAAGCAAACCCATTATTGATGCTAGTGGTGCTCTTACCACATGACTTTGTAGCCAGGCTATTTCTTTAAAAGTCTCGTTTTGCTGTTCTATCTTTTTTACTCTGGCCATGGTTTCGGTTTGGTCTATCAGCGCACCAACGGCACGTATTGCATATCCACTTTCATTCCTAATAAAATAGCTTCTAAACTGTACATAGGCAACAGAGCGGTTGGCCTTTAAAAATTTAAATTGGGTATTGAAGCGATCTACTGTGTTGTCTTTAAGTGCTGTTTTTAATTCATTGAGCACACGCTCTCTATCGTCAGGATGTATATTTTCAGCCCATAGTTTTTCGTTAGACGATATAGATGTATAACCAAATAGCTCGCTAAAGCCTGCGCCCCATACTACTTTATCGTTTATGATGTCCCAATCTATAAGTGCTTCATGTAGTGCCTTCATTACTAGCCCAAATCGTTCGTTACTGACTTTTAGTAACTCTTCGTTGTTGTGGTGGTTGGTAATGTCTAGTAGTACAGCATCTACATAATTATAATTACTGTAAGGGTCGGCAATGCAAATGCCATTACCTCTAAACCATTTTATACCACCATCTTTACATACAATCCTAAATTTAACTGTAAACTGTTCATTGGGTGATAGATGTTGTATTTTACTAAAAACAATTTCTTTATCGTCAGGATGTAATATTCTATAAAATTCAGTAGCCGGTTTATTAATAAAATCTTCTACAGTATAGCCTGTAAGACGTTCTATCTCTTTGCTAATAAATAGTGTAGGCCAGTCACCGCCTATTTGTCTTCTAATACTAATGCCTGGTAGGTTGTTGACCAAAGATTCAAGAAGTATTTTAGTTTTTCCTGCGTCTGTTTTAGCTAGGTTTTTTTCTATTTCTACAGCAATGGTAGAGGTCAGTGCTTTTAAGAAGTTTTTATCGTCTGCATCCCACAACTGCTCAGCCGTACAATTATGCAGGCACATTACCCCATGAAGGCTGCCATTAACGATAAGCGGCAGTATCATAATAGATTTCACATTAAGGGTATTAAGTGTGGCTTTTAGTTTTTCATTTGGTGCTTGTTGTGTATGTGTTTCTATGGTTTCCCCGTTAAGTAGTGCATGATAAAGGTCTGGCCCCAGCGTTTGTAATGTGTATTCTATATTGTTGTCTAGTAGTGGGTGTGCTTCTTTATGGTGCAGCCATGCAAGATTTAGGCTGGTATTATCTTTTTCAGTATTTAGTTTAAAGTAAGTAAGTCTATCGGCGTTTAGGCTTTCTAGAATACTATTTGCTGATAAACTAAGCGATTGTTCCCAGCTCTGATTTTCGGCAAGTATGTAATGTGTAAATGTGTTAAGCGCTTCTAGTAATGCGGATTTGTGTTTTAGGTTTTGTTCTTTTTGCTTTCTATCTGTTATATCATATAAAGTGCCCTCTATGGCTATGGGCTGATTGTAACTAAATACTACTACAAATTTACTATACACCCATTTTACGCGGCCTTGTTGGGTGCGTATTCTATATTCTAAATGGCCTTCTGTTTTAGTGTCTATGCACTGTTTTACCAGTGTGCTTACGGCCTCTATATCTTCAGGGTATACAAAGTTTCTGGCATCTTCTGGTTTGTAGATATTTGTATTGGCCGATGTTTCAAATATTTGATCTACTTCATCTGTCCATTGCACGGTTTTATTAAGCATGTCTAGGTGCCAAAAGCCCAACTGTGCAGTTGCTTGTATGTATTTAAGTTTGCTATTTGTGGCGGTAAGTTCATCTTCATGTTTTACCATATTGGTAATGTCGAAGGCTAAAACTATTCTTTTGCTTTTGTCCTCGGGCGATAGGCTGCTGCTTTCTATTCTTACTATTATTTTTTCGCCATTCTTTTTTATATGTGTATACCTGTTGGGGTTATCATTGTAGTTAACGTTTTTTGCTATTTCTACTGCTTTTAATAGCTTATCATGTTCATTGGCGGGCCTTATATCTTTTAGTGACATTTTTAAAAATTCTTCCCGGCTATATTGATAGTTTCTTATTGCAGCTTCATTTACATCAATAAACATTAGTGTATTAACGTCGTATATCCACATGGGTATAGGACTGTTGTTAAACAGGTTTTGGTATTTTTCTTCAGATTTTTTTAAAAGATATTCATCCTGTTTTTTACGGTCTATATTGCGTAAGTTGATGACTATATTTTTAAGGTAACTGTCTTGTAAATGGTTAGCTACAATACATTCCATCCATACATAACTATTACTGCCGGTTGCTAGCCTAGCTTCTATATGACGTATGGCGTTTTTGCTTTTTTGTACTTGCTGTAGTGTTTCTGCTAGTAGTTTATGGTCTTCTGTATGGAAAAGTTGTAGCAGTGATACTGTCTCTAAGGGTTGGGGTATATTTGCTGCTATTTCATATATGTTTTCTGATGCATAGCTTATTTCTCTCTTTTCGTTTACAAGCAGTGTTATATCGCTGCCATATTCTATAATGGCTTTGTATATATGCTCTCTCTCTAATTCTTTGGTATGATTTTTCTCTAGTTGGTATGTGTTCTTTCTAATTAATGAATAGAGTAAAAAAGAGGTGATGATTACATAGGCTATGCCTTTGTAAGATTGCAGGTGTGTAAGTTTATCAGCGTCTTTGGTGAAGAGTTCTAGAAAAGAATCGGAGAAAATGATATAGGTAATGCCAAAGACAAAATAGGGCAACACCACCTTCAATGGGTTGTAGTTGATTCTGTTTTTGGCTTGTTTATTTAAAGTGTTCATATGTTGATGTTTGCAACAAATAATTAACAGTAAGTTACTCAATTATTGTTAAAGATTGTAGGGTTATATAAAAATGAAAAATGGCTCAAAAGAAATATTTGTTGATTGTTTTTTAAGTATACATTTGCATAATACTTGACTAGTCAAGTATTATGCAAATGTAATGAACTCTGAAATAAATAAAGAAGTAGTAGTGCTACAGCGGATTGGAAGCCTATTTATATATACTAAAAGGCTAGTAGACATAGTAGTATATATAAGGGGTGTGGGGCATGCAGGCTGTAATTTTGAATTGTATTCGTTTAGGCTGAGTAGTATAAGTAATATGAAATCTTCTATGAGAAACAGTAAAAGCAGGTCTATATGGTACATGAATTTGGGGTTTTTACAAATGAAAGTTGAATTATAACTAATAAAGAAAAATACTATGAAACAAGAGCTGAGCTTGAATTTAGATGCTGTGCTGAAAATAACTAAGCTATCTGCCAAGATTTATAAAAAGATGGATAGCCACTTATGTGCGCACGGCATTAGCTATACAGATTTTATGATACTGTATTACTTAAACCAGGCGCCTGCCCAAAAGATGCGCAGAATAGATTTGGCTGATATGATGGGCATGACAGCATCGGGTGTGACGCGCATGCTAGCACCTATGGAGAAAATAGGCCTAGTAGACAGGGAAGCTAATGAGAGAGATGCTAGAGTAAGCTATGTAGTATTGGCAAAGGCAGGTAGTAACATACTTAAAGATGCCATGAATACGGCTGACTTCTCGGCAGAGGCGCTACTGGGCAGCTTGAAGCCCAAACAAGCTGAAGTATTGCAACAGCTATTGCTTGAGGTGCTATAATGCCGGGCGTGTATTTGATAGGGGGTAGGCATACGTAAATGCAGGTTTAACAGTGGACAGTTAAAGAGTATTAAGTAATTTTGGGTTTCTAATGTACTTTAATATTAAGCCATGTTGACTATTATAAGAACTGACTCAGATAATGCCGATTTTAGAAAGCTAGTAGTAGCTCTTGACCAAGACCTTGCTGCCAGAAATGGTGAACAACAAAGTTTTTTTGCACAGTTTAATAAAATAGATGCTATAAAACATGTAGTAGTAGCCTATGAACAGGATGAACCTGTTGGCTGCGGTGCCTTTAAACCCTATGCTGATGATGCAATGGAAGTGAAGCGCATGTTTGTGCCACTAACACACAGAGGCAAGGGTATAGCATCGGTAGTGCTGGGTGCTCTTGAACAATGGTGCAAGGAGCTAGGTGTGCAAAAATGCATACTTGAAACCGGCGAAAAACAGCCTGAAGCTATAAGACTATATCATAAGAACGGCTACAAAAGAATACCCAACTTTGGACAATATGCCGATGTGGCTGAAAGCCTTTGTTTTGAAAAGGTATTGTAGTGTATTTATGTTAGTCGTTAAGGCCTTTGCCATCTAGTATGGCCGGTATGCACTTTTCTATACGCGCTGTGCGGGTTTTAGACTGCTTGGGTGCGGCAAAGTGCAATAGATAGGCGCGCTGCCTGCCCGGTGTAAGCGCTTTGAATGCTGTAGCTAAATGTTTATCGGTATTTAAAATGGCTTGAAACTCCTCGGGAATGGTGTATTCTTCGGTTTTTTTCAGACTTACTTTTTGACCGCTTTTTTCTACGTTAATGGCTTCTAATATGTAGGCTTTTATACTGGCTTGCATATCCTTGATTTGCTGTGCGGAAGTAAAGCGCATTTGGCGTGCGGACTGCACATTGGCAGACTGCTGAATAAGGATGCCTTGAGGGTCGGGCATGAGGGCACCTTTGAAAAACAGAAGTGCACAGTAGTCTTTAAAGCCATGTATAAGCACCACATTACTATTATTGTAAGTGTAGCAAGGGGTGCCCCATTTTAACTCTTCGGTAAGGGGGCATTCTTGTAGTATGCTTCTTAGCAGAGCATAGGCTGACTGCCACTGGCTATTGTCGTTGAAGAAGAAGGCTACTTTGGGATTCATATAGTAAGAGATTGTAGTAGTGAATAATAGCATTATACTTTTAGTACGCCCCTGTAGCCACGTGCTGCATAGTAAGACTGTGCACCATTGTGGTAGGTAAATACATGATTGTATCGCCTGTCGCAAAAGAGGGCGCCACCTAGCTGGCGAATAGCATCGGGGGTGAGTATCCAACTGGATGTTTTTAAATCGAATGTGCCTAGCTGCTGCAGTGCGCGATATTCCTCCTCGGTAAGTAGGCTAATGCCTATGCTGTGTGCATGTGCTAGAGCGCTGTTGGCGGGTTTGTTTTCTTTACGCTCGTCGAGGGCTTGGGTGTCGTAGCAAAAGCTGCGCCTACCTGAAGGGCTTTCGGCTGCACAGTCGTAAAACAGATAGGCCTGTGTAGCGGCATCTATACCCACTACGTCGGGTTCGCCACCTGTCTGCTCCATTTGGTAGAGCGACCACATTTTTTCGGGATGTGCGCTTAGGCGATGTTCCACATCTATCCATGCTATATGGGTGTGGCGATGGGTATGTTTTTCAAACCGGGCTTTTAGCGTTTGTAATAATTCGGTTTGCTGCTGTTTGGTAAGTGTCTTTTTCATGCGGCTAGTGTTATATGCCGAGTTGAAGATAGGCTTTGTAGCCGAAAAAGGGAAACTTGCAGCAGAGTAGTTGCTGCTTGGTAATAGTGGCATAAAAGCCGGGGCGTAGGGTGTTACTGTAGACATAGGGTTTAGGGTTGTTTTGTGGGTGTAAAGGTACTATAGGCAGGTGCCCATATCCAAATGAAGATATCCACAAAGCCTATTTTGCTTTGCGTGGGTGGGTGGTGTATAAGTACTATACTTATTAATTTATTGTCTGCTTAGTGTATATCTTCGGGGCTGACAAACTCTATTTCTGAGACATTAGATAAGAAGTATAAGCTTAGTATTACTGTAGAGGAAATGCGCTTATTGTCTTTTATGGCAGGTTGCCAGTCGTAGATGTTATTAATGCAACGTCTTAATTCGTCTTTAAGATCGGCCATGTGGGTTTCGTCTTTTATACTACGCACACATGAGTGTCCGGTGGCGTCAATCTCTATCTCGAAATAAATACGTCCGCTGGTATGCATCCATTTGGCTCCTCCACGTTCTGTCCATTTCTGAAGTTTATATACTAAACCACCAGACTTGTAGCTGGCAATTTTATCGCCACAATAGTAGCAAGCGCTGTCGGTAGTACAGTCTTTATATTTTTCTTTAAATAGAAACTGGGCAGTTGCAGACTGAGCCCAAAAACATAGTGCCAGGAATAAGTATTTCATTTGGTAAATATAGGGTAGGCCACTGCATAATGCAAGGATACAGGTGAAAAAATTGATAGAGAGAAATAATACTTTATTTGATATGTAAAATTGTTGCTTGAATATACTATTTGTATGTACGGTGAATAAGCACCGATCGAAGACGGCGGAAGATTATTTTAGTGCGAAATATGCCGATACAAACCACTTATTTGCATCGGCCGGAACTGACGTAAGAGCCTGCATAAAAGAAGGAACTACACCTATAGATGAATGGATGCTAGAGTGGGCAGATACCATCTACTGCATGGAACGTAAACATAAGCAGGATATTATATCTCTCTCAGGCAAAACACATACTGCCAAAATTGTAGTATTGGGTGTGCCCGATAACTT
Organism: uncultured Flavipsychrobacter sp.; assembly: GCA_964461535.1. Taxonomy (GTDB): domain Bacteria; phylum Bacteroidota; class Bacteroidia; order Chitinophagales; family Chitinophagaceae; genus Flavipsychrobacter. Next base: position 23,083 of record CAYWUY010000034.1, on the reverse strand, counting down.
TAGATATAATGACCCGCAATTGATAGCCTTACTGGAGAGTAAGGTTAGGGTGTGAGGGGGGGTAAATGATGAAGACTATAAGTTGTTTTTAAGATAAGTGAGATTTTCTAAAAAAGAAATTTCTGCCTCTTTTATTAATTGTTCTCGTTGCTCAATTAGCTCATTTTCAGAATCACATATATTTAATAATTTTATTTCATTATTGATAAAATATCCTTTATTATTAACAAAGTCCAATAAGTCAGTTCTAAATAAGTGGTTTACGTATTGAGAACTAAAATCTAAGATAATGTTACCAACTTTTCGTCCTTGATTATTGTAAATAAAATGTTCAGTTATTTTTTCTTTTTTGTGAATACCTTCTACATCAATACTATTAAGAATGAATAATTGTAAAGTTTTAGCTCTTACACTACTTAAGTTAAGTTCATTTGGAAATTCTTGAACCGGAAATTTTTCATTTTCATTATCACTAGAGAGGAAAATTCCATTTTCATGATCTCCATTTGCAAAATCTCTAAAAATTTGATAAGATTTTCTTTGTTCACTTAATTTGTAGATTGTGAAATAGTTTGAATAAGATGTAATCCAAAACCATCTTTTAAGTTTTTCTTTTAATGTTATATCAATGTTAGTATCATTTATTCTGAAAAATTCCGATATGAAAATTAGTTGATTTGGATACGGTAAAAGTCTACTGTCAATTACTTTGAGTTCATAATATAGAAATTCTATTGCTTTACGAATGTGTATTAGCGAATTTCGAGATGTAAATTCAAAATTTTTTTTATCTCTTCTTGCTTTATCTTGGATATTCACATCGAAGTATATTTTATTTTCATCTAAAGCACAAGCTATGCAGTTTAAAATAGTTTCACGTTTTATACTATCAAAATTATATACTGACATTTCAATTAAAAAGTCATCAATAATATTTGTTAGCATAAAGTTTGAATCTTTATTATATGTTAGGGCTGCAATCATACCATCTTTGTTAACATCAGTACCCATTGTATTAACTCTTGTGAAAATTTCTACTGCATCGTCGATATTTCCACCATTTATTGTTGTGTAAGGAATCTCGTAATCAATAAATACAGTACTTATTGTTTTTAGATTCTCAATGTAGAGATTTTGTTCCTCAGTCTTAGTTACATTGTCCTGTATTATTTTAAGCACACCGAGATATTCATAAGTATCGAATATTTTATATAAAGGAACATATCTCGGATTATTACTTGTAATTTTTCTGTTAGTAAACTCCTTTTCTTTTAGATCATAGTATATTATGAATCTTTTGTCGATAGTTTCTTGTTCTAATCCAATGAATTTTTTAGGGTTGGCAAGTGTGCCAAAAAGAGTTGTTAAGCGTTGGCATCCATCAAGAACATATAAGATTTTTTCATTTGATTGCTGACTTATTATTTCATATGGGCCAAAAGATTTATAGCAATCAAATTCTTGATTTGGTTGCCAAAACAATACACTTCCAATAGGGTAACCATGATTTATACTATCAAATAGCTCTTTCATTTGACCATCTTTCCAAACCAAATTTCGTTGGAAACGTGGAATTTTTATTTCACCTCTTCTTATTTGATCTATAATATTAACTAAACGTTCTTTTCCAGGTTTAACTGTTAACTGGTTGTTTTCCTTCATTTATAGAATTCTTAAAATTTTTAATAGAATAATTTCTATTTCGCTTATACTTTCTTGTGTACCATTTGGTAATTCATGTGAAACAAAGTGGTGTTCGCAATGATGTTCTAATTGTTCTTTTGTCCAAGATTGGTCAAGAAAGAGTTTAGGGAAATCATTTTTTATATCAATCTTACAGTCTTTTAAAAGATCTGAATAATTTACGTAATCCCTTTGGTTATTTGTAAAATTATCCAGTTTTATAGTTATTTCATTCGATAAATTAAAATTCTTTTTTAATACCGGTAATGGTAAGTAATTTTCAATATTTCTTTTATACAACATATGCCACGTGCAAACGTCAGTATTCTCAAATTCACAATCAGCTATATCTTTTATTTCTTTTCTTTTTAGTTTACCTATAATCTTCTTTTGTTCATTATTAACTATTTTGTCAGTGTTATTTTTATCGCTATCAAATAGAATAAATATTTTATATTTTTCAATATGTTCATAAGATTCTTTACATAAAGTTCTAAATCTACTTAAAATGCTATCTCGTCCCCCAGCATTTTCACTCAATAAATTTTTTAGTTCTAGTTGTTTTTCGATATACCTGTATAAAGTTTTTCTACTTTTATGATTTTTATATTTATTCACTATCCCTCTAATGAATTTGAAATCATTTTCCCCATTTTCGACTAGAATAGCGCTAGGCTTACTTATTATTTCATAAGCTATATTAGGGTGTACATCTTTATTACCTAGTCCAATTGATATTTTTTTAAGATAATGGTTGTGTAAACTAGTCTGATATGCCCTTTTTTCTTTTATAACTGATATATTTTCATTAATGGTAGTTTTTTGGTATTTACTTAAAAAAATATCGTAAAATCTACTATTTATAAAAAAGTTGTTTTCTTCAAATAAATCTGAGATATTATCACTATCCCATATTAGTTCTTTTTCAAATATGAAATCGATTATTTTATTAATTTTGTTAAGAATTTCGTCGTTTTCATGATTGAATAAATCAAGATTAATTGATATTATCATTTCGATTTTGTTTATTTCGTAATGCTTTTTTTAATTCTGTTATTTCAATGATGTTTTCATTAAATACCCCATCTGGCCAGTCACTAAGTACGCCGTCCTTATCAATAGTGATTTCATCAATCTCACCATCATTTATCCAATAGATTATTACATCATTGTGTGTGAATCCAAATTCATTAGAAACAATTAATCGCCTAATTCTTAGTAATATATTTTCTGAGTGGGTCTCTATGATGAATTTTTGATTTCTTACCTTCGTAGATATTGCAAAAAGTTCTGCTAAATCTGCATGTGCGGCAGGATGTAAATGTAATTCAGGTTGTTCTAGGACAATTAATGAATTATTCCTTTCTACAAACGAACGAACAACAATTGGTAAAGCTTGATTCATACCTTGCCCCACATCAACAATGTTGACATCGCTATTTTCTTTTGTAAGTTTTATTTCAAAATATGGTTTTATATTGTCATTTACTTTTAAATGCCATCCATTAAAGCGATCTTTATACCATTCTCCAACATGTTTATATAGTTCATTTTCTAGCAGTTTGCTTACACCAAGCATGGAGTAAGCATTTTCTCCTCGAATACCTGTTTTATCGTAGTTGATTTGTCCTGAAAGTGTGAATACCCGCTCTGGAATAATTCTGAATGGACCTATGTAATCTACTTCAAAATCAATACTCTTTAGCCCTAAGTCAATTGATGTATTATTGCTATCTCTACATTCAACTGGTATAAATCCATTGAATTTTATATAGTATTTATTTTTATGTTTATCTTCATATAGTTTTTCCTCGTCAGAATATGTTAAATCATAGTTGTTAAAAGACCAGTTATATATACGTAAGGTTGGATTAATTTCATTCTCTTTTAGAATACCGACTTTTAACTGCTTCCCATCATTAAAAGTAACTGTAAATTGAATGATTCCTTTGGGATCATTATTGTAAACTAAGTCCCTAAAATCACTGCCAAGTTCTACTCCATTGTTTTTAATGCGTAAAGGCTCTTCATATTTACAAGATAAAGAGTTTTCTAATAGAGTAAAAAGTTTGGCGACAGCACTTTTACCTGAACTGTTTTTCCCAATAAGGATTGTAATTGGTTTTAGTTCTATAGTTTGTTCTCTATAAAAAGCTTTATAGTTTTTAAAGGAAATTGATTTTATCTGCATAGCGTATTATTATTTATAAAAATAAATTTTCTATTAATTAAGTAAATAGTAAACATTAGAACTCTGAATTACACATAATTACTTTTAAGGTTCTAGTTGTTTAAATAATAATATTAGAATGAATTACAAGTGTTTTGTCATAGACTGATAAAATTTAAATGCATTTTAATAGAAAGAGCAAATGACGGCAATAATTAGTTATTCATCTTTTGCGCATGATAATATTCGTGAATTTGTTATTTAATTCATTAGTAATATTATCCGGTATGCTATCAGTTCTGAATGGATTTTGTGCATTTATACTTTTAAATAGCTTTTCTTGTATTGGAATAAGCTTGTTTTCTGGTAACCATTGTACATTACTTATAAAAATACCTTGAATTCTGCTAGTTTTTTTTTCTAAATTAAGAACATCAGTAATTAACGTTTTATAGTCGTTAAAATTAGGAGAGCCACACTTCTGCCCATACTCTAGCCAAGAATCTTCAACAGTTGTGTATTCTAGATATCTGAATTTACCTCTTCCTAAAATGGATTTCTCTTCTTTAGACAAAAAATAAAACCATTCATTCTTGTCAATGCCCAGTTTATCTAATCTACTGCGCCAAAAATATACTTCAGTTGCGTTTGAGTTTCTTAGGTAAGTGTACCAATTAATGTCAGTTTTGTAAATGCAAATTGCCATATGTAACTGGGAAGTGATTTTTAGAATGGGTTTCAACGGAATTTACACAAAATAATTTACATTATATTCTTTATTGAAAATATCTTTTGCAAGATAATACTGAAGTGTAGTCTCAACAGGAATCGAACCTGTATCAAAAGTTTAGGAAACTTCTATTCTATCCATTGAACTATGAGACCAATACTATTTGGGATGGCAAAATTAGGATTATTCGGCAAATAGACAAGGTGTTGTGCCGGATAATCTTATTTCTTGCGGAATTTTATGGTTTGTAGCATATGTGCTATGTCGCGTATCATAAAGTCGTTGAGTGGCTTTAGAGAGTCGGCATTGGGGGTGGTGTTAAAGTACATAGCCCCGCGTATAAAGTGGTTGACACTATCGGTAGCCACAAACTGGTAACGGCTGGCAGAGTTGCCTCCCGCGGTATAGAGTATACCAAATACGCCATGTTCGTTCTGGTACAAGTCTTCGTTTATAAAGTCAGCATTTTTATGGTGCACAAACGATAGTTCGTAGCTATCGCCCATCATGTGCATAAAGGCATCTTTATTAGCTACGGCCTTGTAGGTAAGGTTAATGGTGCTGCCTATGGTGGGGAAGCTAATATCTAGCCAATAGGGATTATCGGCCTTGGCTTTGAAAAAAGCAGAATCTTTTTGAAGTTCGGCATATACCGGATATTCAAATGTATAAGGGTAGTCGGGATTGTCAAACACGCGATACTCGTGCTTGGCAGGTGTATCTAGTTTATAATAGCCCATAGGTTTGGGGGTGAAGTTGGTAGGCGTGCAGGCTTGCAGCAGTAGTAACAGTACCCCTATGGCGAATAAATGTCTCATCGCACCAAAACTAATAAATAATATGTAGTACAAAGCCAACAAGTGCTGATATTTGCAGTGGGGTATTAGGTATATATAAGGCTAATATTTATATAGGTGGAGCGGATAGCGGTATAGCTAGGTACGATTTCATAAATAGCCTAATTAACCGTAAATTGAATACAACAACACTAAACATCTATGGCTAATACTGTTTTGCAAGCATATAACCTAAATGAAGAGGAAGAGAAAAAACTCATATTAAGAGAATATAGAGGACTGCTAAAGGTGCTGAAACAGCGCATTAAGCGTGGAGACAAGGCTATGCTTCGCCATGCCTTTGAGATGGCTGCCGATGCGCATAAGCATATGCGTAGGAAGTCGGGCGAGCCATATATACTGCATCCGCTGGCGGTGGCCCGTATAGTGGTGGAGGAAATAGGCTTGGGTGTAACATCGGCCATATGTGCGCTGCTGCACGATACGGTAGAGGATACCGAAATATCTCTGGAAGATGTGGAGCGCGAGTTTAGCAAGCCCGTGGCTAAGATTATAGATGGCCTAACTAAGATTAGTAATCTGTCGGATTTTAATAATAAAAATACCACTCTACAGGCCGAAAACTTTAGGAAAATACTATTGACACTGGTAGACGACCCTAGGGTAATACTAATAAAGCTGGGCGATAGGCTGCATAATATGCGTACGCTAGAGAGTATGAACCGAGAAAAGCAGTTGAAGATAGCCTCTGAAACTACTTATATCTATTCTCCATTGGCGCATCGCTTGGGTTTGTACGAGATAAAGTCGGAGTTGGAAGACCTGTCTATGAAGTATACCCAGCCCGAAATATACCAAGATATAGCCCGTAACTTAAAAGAAACCAAGCGCGACCGCACTAAATATATCAATGAGTTTATAAAGCCTGTAAAAGATATGTTGGAGTCGCACGGGCTGAACTTTGAAATATATGGCAGGCCTAAGGCTATACACTCTATATGGAATAAGATGCGCACCAAGCATGTAACCTTTGATGAGGTGTATGACTTGTTTGCTATACGCATTATACTCAACTCAACCCCGGATAAGGAAAAAGAGGATTGTTGGAAAGCCTATTCGGTAATTACCAATATATATCACCCCAGTACAGAGCGCTTGCGCGACTGGATAAGCGTGCCTAAGGGTAATGGATATGAAGCCCTGCATACTACAGTAATGGGGCCGGGCGGTAAGTGGGTAGAGGTGCAGATACGATCGGCACGGATGAATGAGATAGCAGAAAAGGGCTTAGCAGCTCACTGGAAGTATAAAGAGGGTAGTACTAATCCGCAAGAAAGTAAACTGGATAGTTTCTTAACCCACCTAAGAGATGTATTGAACAATCCGGATTCGGATACTATAGATTTTTTACAAGACTTTAAGTTAGACTTATTTACTGAGGAAATTTACATATATACTCCTAAGGGAGATATGCGTGTGTTGCCTAAAGGGGCTACAGCGCTAGACTTTGCTTTTGATATACATACCGAACTGGGTATGCGCTGTATAGGTGCTAAGGTTAACTATAAGCTAGTGCCACTGAGCCATCCGCTAAAGAGTGGTGACCAAGTAGAGGTAATTACCTCTAGCAAGCAAAAGCCTTCAGAAGATTGGTTGCAGTTTTTGATTACTGCCAAGGCAAAATCTAGGGTGAAGAGCTATTTGCGCGAGGGCAAGCGCAAAATGATAGAAGAGGGTAAAGAGGCACTGCGTAAGAAGCTGGAGCATATGGATATACATATGTCTCACTACAACCTTAATGAAATTTGTGCTCATTTCCGTATTAGCTCTCACAACGATTTGTACTATGCAATGGCCATAGGCAGCATAGATATCAGCGAGATAAAAGAGTTTCAGATACTGGGTGGCAAGCTGGTGCCTCCTGCAAAAGAAATAAAAGAAGACAGGCCGGCAATCAGCCAAGAAGAGATCAACAAGGTGTTGCCGGGTAAGAGTGAGCTCATCATATTTGGAGAAAGCTCTGATAAGGTAATGTATAAACTGGCGCAGTGTTGCCAGCCTATACCGGGCGATAATGTGTTCGGTTTTGTTACCTCGGGCGATGGCTTGTCTATACACCGTACAGATTGTCCCAATGCGGCACGCTTACTTGCCAATTATGGCCATAGGGTAGTAAAAACTAAGTGGGCTAAAAATAAAGAAATATCCTTCTTAACGGGTGTGCGCATAATAGGACTAGATGATGTGGGCGTAATACAGAAGATTACCAATATAATATCCGGCGACCTTAAAATAAACATGCGTAGCCTGAGCATAGATAGTAATGACGGTATTTTTGATGGTACCATAATGGTATATGTGCACGACAAGGAAGAACTGAATACACTGTGCCAGAAACTGGCTACACTCGAGGGTATACAGAGTGTGGAAAGATTGGAAACGGCTAATAACTAAAAAGAGAAAAGATTTTACTGTAATTATAAAATGAGTACTACAAATAACTATCAACAATATACTGAAATAATGCAGCAAGCTGCAGATTTGAATAATGCTGCTGCGCTATTGGCATGGGATCAAGAGGTGTATATGCCCGCCAAAGGTGCTACTACCCGCGGTAGGCAAATAGCTACTCTGTCGGCTATGGCGCATGATATACTTACCGGAGATAAACTGGGGCAGGTACTGGAAAGACTACACAGTGATAGTACACTTACTATAAATGAAAAGGCTAATGTAAAACTGAGCACTGAGGATATGGAGCGTAATAAAAAGCTTCCTACTGATTTTGTAGCCGAAATCAGCAATCAGTCTTCAGTGTGTTTTACGGCATGGTTAGAGGCGCGTAAGCAGAATGATTTTAGCTTGTTTGCACCTGCCTTGTCTAAGATGATAGCACTTAAGAAGCAACAAGCTGAGCTTGTGGGCTATGCCCAACATCCGTATGATGCCTTGCTAGACGAGTATGAAAAAGGTGCTTCTGTGGCTATGTTGGAGCCTGTTTTTGAGTCAATACAAAAAGAGCTGTATCCTATACTGCAACGTATAAAAGAGAAGCCACAGGTAAGCGATGCCTGCTTGCTACAGCATTTTCCTAAAGATGCGCAGTGGGAGTTTTCTTTAGAAGTGCTAAAAGCAATGGGTTATGACTTTGATGCGGGCAGGCAAGATATTTCTGAGCATCCGTTCACCATATCTTTTAGTGCCGATGATGTACGTGTAACTACCCGTGTAGATGAAAATAATTTTGCCTCTTTGTTGTGGAGCTCAATACATGAGGGCGGACATGCATTGTATGAGCAAGGGTTGCCTACACAGCAGTACGGTCTGCCGCTAGGTAGTGCCTGCTCATTGGGCATACATGAGTCGCAATCGCGCCTATGGGAGAATTGTGTGGGTAGGTCTTTAGAGTTTTGGGAATATTTTTATCCTATTCTGCAAAAGAAATTCCCTCAGCAATTGGGGAATGTAGATGTAAAAACATTTTTTAAAGCTATAAACCAAGTAGCACCATCGCTAATAAGAACTGAAGCTGATGAGATAACATATCATTTTCATGTATTGATAAGATACAAAATTGAGAAAATGATATTTGAAGGGGCAGTAGAAGTAGCTGATTTGCCGTCACTGTGGAATAGTATGTATGAGCAATACTTAGGAGTGAAACCTCCAACCGATAAAGAAGGTATACTGCAAGACGTGCATTGGAGCCATGGCAGTTTTGGATATTTTCCTACGTATAGTTTAGGTAGCTTTTATGCGGCTCAGTTTTGGGCTGTGGCTCAAAAAAGTAATCCACAATTGGTAGCACAGGTTAAAGCCGGGCAGTTTTACGATTTGTTACAATGGCTGCGCACGCAAGTACATGCACATGGTAGAAAATATACTTCTGAGGAACTATGCGAGAAAATTACCGGTGAAAAATTAAATATTCAGTACTTCTTAGATTATGTAAATAAGAAGTATGCTCTTGTATATGAATAGTAAAATGGTGCTGTGGGCAAGCTGCTAGAAAGATATTATGAACGGATGACTGATAGCGAGTTGGCTTTTCTGGCTCGTAAACAGACTCAGCAAGTGGCTATGTATTATAAATTTATGCGTATAGCCATGGTGGTTTCGTTTGTAGCAGCATTTGCGGGTGCATGGTATAGAGCTACCCAGCATGACGATTTTGCTTTTTCGCCCCTGCGGTATTTTATAAGTGTGGCTATTTTTCTTTCTGTTTTTTGCAGTGCTATATACATAGCCTTCTATAAGGGATTAAAACACCTTAGGCAAGATTTAACGGAGCAGATAAAGGTGGTAGACCGCTTGAAAATAGATCAAAAGGTAGCTGTGCCGGCTACTAATCAATATTATATATACATCAATTCGGCAGTGAAAATGAGTATAGAGTTAAGTGCAGCCGATTTTGAGCAGATACATGAAGATGATGAAATAAATATAGAATATGCTAAATATACTCAGGAGTATTTTGGATATTTTTAATGTGTAGATTTTTTAAGTGAGTTACGTATTGTCATCTTAACATAATTATAGACGCAATACATTTTATACCTACGCGTTAAATGTGTAGGTTTGCAGCCGATAAATTTTACTTATGCATCAATTACAAATGGTAGACCTGAAAAGGCAGTACCAGAAAATAAAATCAGAAGTAGATGCCGCCATACATGGGGTGATAGATAGTGCAGCGTTTATAGGTGGTCCGGATGTTACAAGTTTTTCAAGTGAGTTAGCTCAGTATTTAGGTGTTAAGCACGTAATTCCGTGTGCTAATGGTACAGATGCTTTGCAGATAGCCTTAATGGCATTAGGCTTAGAGCCTGGAGATGAGGTAATAACACCATCGTTTACCTATATAGCTACTGTAGAGGTAGTTGCGTTACTAAAACTTAAGCCTGTGTTTGTAGATGTAGATGAAGATACATTTACTATGAACATAGATAGCGTTAGAAAGGCTATTACATCAAAAACTAAGGCTATTATACCTGTGCACCTATATGGTCAGGCAGTAAATATGGAGCCTCTATTGGCCTTAGCCAACGAGCATAATATTCCTGTAGTAGAAGATAATGCACAAGCTATAGGTAGTACCTATACGTTTTCTACAGGCAAAACTGTGAAAACAGGTGCCATGGGTATTATAGGTTGCACTTCTTTCTTTCCGTCTAAAAATCTAGGTTGCTATGGCGATGGTGGCGCTATGTTTACCAATGATGATGCACTAGCAGAGAAGTTGAAAATGATAGCTAACCATGGTCAGAAAGTAAGATATTATCATGAAATGGTGGGTTGTAATAGTCGTTTAGATACCATACAAGCAGCTATATTGCGTATTAAGTTGGGCAAGCTGGATGAATACTGCTATGCTCGCCGTCAGGCAGCAGACTATTATGATAAGGCATTTAAAAACCATCCTAATATAGTTACTCCTTATAGAGCGCCTTATTCTTATCATGTATTCCATCAATATACTTTACAGCTTAATGGTAAGGATAGAGATGCACTGCAAAGTAAATTGGCGGAGCGTAAAATACCTTCTATGATTTACTATCCGGTACCTTGCCACAAGCAAAATATGCTAGCGCATTGGGGTGTAGCAGGTACTATATTACCTACTACAGATAAGTTGCAGGATAAAGTAATATCGCTGCCTATGCATACAGAGCTTAGCGAAGAAGAACTAGAATTTATTACGAAAAACGTTATTGAGCTTTTAGGTTAATATGAAAGTGATAAAAACGCCCATTGAAGGTTTATTAATACTAGAGCCTACAGTACATAAAGACGATAGAGGGTACTTTTTTGAAAGTTACAATAAGCAGACTTTTAATACAGTTACAGGCTTAGATGTGGTTTTTGTGCAAGATAACCAAGCTAAATCGGTGAAAAACGTATTGAGAGGACTGCATTATCAAAACAACCCTATACCTCAGGCTAAGTTGTTAAGAGTGCTTAGTGGTGCTATATGGGATGTGGCTGTAGATATTAGGAAAAATAGCCCTACTTATATGCAGTGGTATGGTGTGGAGCTGAATGAAGAAAATAAATTACAGTTTTATATACCACATGGGTTTGCACATGGATATGCTGTATTGACTGATACTGCTGAAGTTTTTTATAAATGCGATAATTTATATAGTAAGGCACATGAGGGTGGTATGTTTTATGCAGATGAGTCTATAGGTATAGATTGGAAAATAGATATAAGTCAAGCCATTATATCTGAAAAAGATAAAAATCAACCATTGGCGGCTGTGGCAAATAATCTATTTTAAAAATAAAGTTATATATGCTAGCGGGTGAATTTCTTGATGAAGTTCACCCATTTTTGTTGTGGTATATATTTAAAAGTGATGTAAAGCGGTGTTGGTGAATATTTTATAACAGGATACCCACAATAGAAAGGTAATAAACGATTGTCATACCAAGTTTGACCGCTTGAACTTATCTTTGTAGGTAATTGTTAATATAGAATAATTTATGCTACAAACTGCCACCCCAAAATCCGGAAGAATGTCTTTTGAGGAATTTAAAGAAGTTGCTCTTGCCGACTATAAGTTAGCTGTTGCCAGTAGGGAAGCTAGCCTTATAGGCCGTAGGGAAGTGTTGACCGGAAAAGCCAAGTTTGGAATATTTGGAGATGGTAAAGAATTGGCACAAATAGCAGTAGCTAAATGCATACAGCCAGGTGATGTTCGTTCAGGGTACTATCGCGATCAAACATTGATGTTTGCTACAGGTATGAGCGATATTGAAAAGTTCTTTTCACAATTATATGCTAATCCTGATGTAGCACTAGAACCAGCAACTGCGGGCCGTATGATGAATGGCCACTACGGTACACGTTGGCTAGATGAAAATGGTGAATGGAAGAACTTAATGCAAGCGCCACAGTCTAGTAGCGATATATCTCCTACTGCGGGCCAAATGGTTAGGGCTTTAGGCTTAGCATGCGCATCTAAGATGTATAGAAATGTAGATGTGTTGCAAAGTGGTTTTGAAAACTTTACTAACAAGGGTAATGAGGTTGTTTTTTGTACTATAGGCGATGCCTCTACATCAGAAGGACACTTTTGGGAATCTGTGAATGCCGCAGGAGTACTACAAGTGCCATTGGCAATATTTATATGGGATGATGGCTATGGCATATCTGTACCTCGTAAATACCAAACTACCAAGAACTCTATATCTCAAGCCCTTGCAGGTATGCAATGGAATGATAAAGATGGTGGTATAAACATATATACAGCTAAGGGATGGGATTATGCGGGATTGGTGCAAACTATACAAGAAGGTATAGCCAAAGTGCGTGAAACACATATCCCAGCTATATTCCATATTCAAGAAGTAACACAGCCTCAGGGACACTCTACTTCTGGTTCTCATGAGCGTTATAAAAGTAAAGAGCGCTTAGAGTGGGAAAAAGAGATGGATTGTATAGTGAAGATGCGCGAGTTTATTATTGAGAATAATATAGCTACTGATGAGGAGTTGGCTGTTCTTGAGGAAACGGCTAAAGGAGAGGCTCGTGCTGCAAAGCAAAGTGCCTGGGATAAGTTTTTACAACCTATAAAAGACCAGATTGCACAAGCTAGTCAACTTTGTAATCAAACAGTATATGAAGCGGGTGCAAACGCTGAAGCTATAGCGCAGATAGTAAAAGACCTGAACGCTATAAAAGAGCCTATAAGAAAAGACATTATGCAGGCAGTGCGCAAGGCATTGAGCCTAGTAAGTGGTAATGGAGATGCTACCAGAGCCCTGCGTAATTTTTATGAGCAAATAAAAGCAGATAATAATGCTAAGTTTTCGTCTCACTTACACTCCGAGTCTGCAAAGAGTGCTATGAAAGTAGGCGAGATAGCACCTATGTATACCGATGATGCGCAAATGCTGAATGGGTATGAAATATTAAATAAATATTTTGACCACACCTTTGCAACCAACCCAGCTGTTGTAGCGTTTGGGGAAGATTTAGGTAAAATAGGAGATGTAAACCAAGGTTTTGCAGGCTTGCAAGATAAGTACGGTGAACTTAGAATATCGGATACAGGTATTCGTGAGGCTACTATCATAGGGCAGGGTATAGGCATGGCTATGCGTGGCTTACGTCCCATAGCTGAGATTCAGTACTTAGATTATTTATTATACGGATTACAACCATTGAGCGACGATGTGGCTACACTTCAATATCGCACACGAGGTGGACAAAAATGTCCTATTATTGTTCGCACGCGTGGTCACCGTTTAGAAGGTATCTGGCATAGTGGTTCGCCTATAGGTATGATCATTAATAGCTTGCGTGGTATGTACTTGTGTACTCCGAGAAATATGACTCAGGCAGCTGGTATGTATAATACCCTATTGAAGAGCGATGAGCCAGGTATAGTAATAGAGTGTTTGAATGGTTATAGATTAAAAGAAAAAGTACCGACAAATCTAAATGAATTTACGGTTCCTTTTGGGGTACCTGAGATTATAAGAGAAGGGTCTGATATTACCATAGTTTCTTACGGTTCTACATTAAGAGTTATAGAGGATGCTATAGTTAACTATCTAGAGCCTCAAGGCATAAGTTGCGAAGTGGTAGATGTTAGAACATTGTTGCCATTCGATATCAACCATATGATAGTAGAATCATTAAAGAAAACTAATAGAATAGTATTTATAGATGAGGATGTGCCAGGTGGTGCAACTGCTTATATGTTCCAGCAAGTAATGGAGGTGCAAGGTGGTTATAGATGGCTAGATGTAGCACCGCGTACCATAACAGCTAAAGCTCATCGTCCTGCATATGCTACTGATGGAGATTATTTCTCTAAGCCTAATGCTGAAAGTATAGCAGAGTGTATAGAAGAAATGATGAGAGAGTAATTTAATTATATAGCAGTAAATTCTGCATGGCTTATTGCAGCAAAAGATATGGCAGTACAAAAGATTAATATAGACGAGTTTCTAAAGATAGCTGATACACTGCCAATTTTCGATGTAAGAAGTCCATCAGAGTTTGCTCATGCGCATATTCCCGGTGCCTATAGCTTACCTATATTCAGCGATGAAGAGAGGAAAGTTATAGGCACTTCTTATAAACAGGAGAGCAGGACGAAAGCCATAAAAATAGGCTTAGATTACTTTGGTCCTAAAATGAGAACTATAGTAGAAAATGTAGAAGCTCATTTATGCACCTTTCCTAAAACAAATGCTGCAAACAACACTATAGTAGTGCATTGTTGGCGAGGGGGTATGCGTAGTGCGGCTATGGCGTGGTTGTTAGATTTATACGGTTATAAAGTATACACCTTAATAGGTGGCTATAAAGCCTATAGAACATGGGCACTAACTGCTTTTAATGAGGCATATTCATTCCAATTATTAGGTGGTTATACCGGTTCGGGAAAAACAGAAGTCTTAACAAGATTAGCAGCTATAGGGGAGTATGTAATAGACCTAGAAGCTATAGCACATCATAAAGGTTCGGCATTTGGTGGCTGGCAACAGCAACAGCCTAGTCAGGAAATGTTTGAAAATGACTTGGCGCTACTGCTGTATAAAGCTAAAATAGGTGGTAAAAGTGTGTGGCTAGAAGATGAAAGTCAGCGCATAGGAACAGTGAATATACCTCATCCTATTTGGAAGCAAATGCGCGCTGCAAAATTATATTTCTTGAATTTGCCTTTTGAGATGCGCTTACAATACATATTAAATGGCTATGGCAATATTTCGCAGGAGTATTTAATAAATGCTATTGTGCGTATAAAGAAACGCTTAGGTGGATTGGATACCAAGAATGCTATCAATTATATTGTGGAAAATGATTTAGATAAGGCATTTGCCATATTGTTGAAGTATTATGATAAGCAGTATTTAGCCGGATTAAATAAACGCGAAAATTTAAATGAACTATTGTGTAATGTAGCTTGCGCTAATGCAGATGCTACAGTAAATGCAGATAGTATAATGAAATTTAAAAACAATGGAGCATAGTGCTATAAAGTTGACGGAATACTCTAGAAGCGCCGGTTGTGGGTGTAAAATAGCCCCTGCTGTGCTTGAAGAGATACTAAAGAGTAATATTGCTCAGCCCAATTATCCTAATTTGTTAATAGGTAATAGTACCAAAGACGATGCTGCGGTGTTAGATATAGGTAATGGTAAAGGCTTAATATCTACTACAGACTTCTTTATGCCTATAGTAAATAATGGTTATGACTTTGGTAGGGTAGCGGCAGCTAATGCTATAAGTGATGTGTATGCTATGGGTGGAAAGCCGGTGATGGCTCTGGCCATATTAGGATGGCCTATAGATAAATTGCCGCTAGACGTGGCTACTCAAGTAATGGAAGGTGCAAGAGCTGTTTGTATGGAAGCGGGCATCCCATTGGCTGGCGGGCATAGTATAGATAGCGCTGAGCCTATTTTTGGATTAAGCGTTAATGGGTTAGTAGATATTACTAACATAAAAGCTAATAGCAAAGCACAGGAAGGTGATCTACTGTTTCTAACCAAGCCCATTGGAATAGGATTATTTGCAACTGCTGAAAAGAGAAATTTGTTACAGCCGGAAGATCAAGCTTTGTTTTTATCTACCATTACACAACTAAATAAAATTGGTGAGCAAATAGGGAAATTAGACGGTGTACATGCCATGACTGATGTTACCGGGTTTGGCTTAGGTGGGCACCTTATAGAAATGGCTGAAGGTAGTGGCTTGTCGGCATATATTGAGTATAGTAAAATACCCTTGCTAGAAAATGCCAAAAGGTATTTAACACTGCGAACTATACCAGATGCTACATATAGAAATTGGAATGGCTACGGCAAGCAAATTGAGTTTGCAGCAGGGGTAGATGTTATGGAAGCATTTAATGTGCTACCAGACCCACAGACTAATGGTGGCTTACTAATAGCAGTTTCGCCAGATGCGGCTGATGATTTAATTAAGATACTTGATGAAGCTAGCCTGAAAATACATACAACTCCAATAGGCTACTTTACGAAAGCTGGCGCAAAAACAGTATTTGTGCAGCCTTAAAACTTATATAAGTACTATAAAACAGTAGAGCCTCCCTAAGGAGGCTCTAGTTATTTAACATAAGGGGGGATTATTCTTTAATCAATTTTTCTGTTACAATAGTATCTCCATCTTTAATTTCAATGAAGTAAGTGCCAGATGCAAAATTGTCTGTATTCAACGCTAGTTTTCCATTTCCATTGGCTGCTACATCTTGCGTAAATAATACACTGCCTTTCACATCTACTACCTTAACGCTAATACTGCCGGAAGCACTGTTTGTGTATTTTATTACCACATCTCCACTGGTAGGATTAGGGAATAGAGACACTGCAAAAGGCTGTTTGTTAAGTTGCTCTGTAGCTTTTCTTAATACTAATGCAAATCTGTTATTGCCCTGTGTGCCCTTATTTTCAGTTATGCTGAAAGTATAGTTAGTAGCACTATTAAGTATTACCTCTTTATTTAGTAAATAGTCTTTTAAGAATAGCTCATATCCGTTAGGTATAACTATTTGCTCTGCTTTTATTTGGAATGATGCAGCAATTTTAGAGTTTATGCCTAGTGGTATTACCGTTTCATCTGCATAGTCTCTATTGTCAATGGTTAGTTTTTTATCGTCAGAAGAAATGCTGTAGAAGCTAAGCTCAGGGTTATCCAGTTTTTTAGCATCAGCATCTTGTTCTTCAATAGAGCTAAACTCTTTGCCCAGACGTATGTAAGTCATATCCCAAGGACGATTCTCCATATCGTAAATGTAAAGAGTAGTATACTCAGGAATGCTTCTTAGTAAGCTAGTAGTAGGTGCGTTTGCTTTGTTGCTCTCGTTAAATACAAGGCTATCTCCATTATTGGAAGTTCTAATTTCAAACGCCCCGTTAGCTTGTAGTATGTAAGGAGTAGGTGATGTTGTATTTACCGGTATAGCCTGGAAGATGCCAGTTGTAGACATGTAAGGATTCCAAACGTAAATTGCTGCTCCCGCCATGTTGCCACTCACTTTGGCATTATATGCTATAGTGCCTATATCTACAGGTGATGCATAAGGATTGCCAAGAAGGTTATAGTCTTGGTTTGCACCTGTACCTTTTTGCATATATATGGTTTGTCTGCCTTGGTTAAGTACACCACTAGTAGTAATAGTTACCGGACTAGGCACGTAGGTGGCACCATCTAATCCTTGGCCTTTAGTGCCTCTTACAAATATGCGCATACCTTGATAGCGCTGCATTCTATTGCTATCTGCACTAGATATAAGACTAGTAATAGGTCTCCATCCCGGGTCTGAGCTTAGTGCAGAATTACCAACCATAGGGTTATATCTGAAAGCAGAAGCCGCATTGCTACCGGTAGTGGTAAATCCATTTAATGAACCTCCGGTACCAGTAATATCTATATCGTCTTGGAATTGAGATAAAGACATCCAACTATTATATGGGTGGCTAAAGAAGCGATATGCTCTTCTGCCGCCAGGTATATATTGTTGCACTTTTACAGTGCCTGATATACTACCACTACTAATTGGTGCTACTCTAGCAGTTGATGTAGCATCAGATAATAATGTAAGTGCATCATTAGCATTTAGATTGCCGCTAGTTATGGTAAGTGTATTGCGTATGCCTATGTTAGCACCTGCTTGTATACTAGCACCTGCACTGTTATCAAGTTCTAGTTTTTCAATAGTTCCGTTTCCTGAAATTGATTGAGCAGAACTTCCATTAAGTTTTAATACGCCGGCACCATTAATAGTTCCTGAATGAGAAAGCGCACCGTTTGTTATTAATGTAGCACCGCTATTTATAACTACTGCTGCACCGCTTGATACAGTTAAGTTATACACTGACTGTGTAGTAGATGCTGATATACTAGGGCTATATACGGTACCTGATGGTATTAATACGTAGTCGCTAGCAGTAGGTACATTTCCACAACTCCAGTTAGCACCTGTATTCCAATTACTCTCATTACCTAAAGCACCACCTACCCATGTGGTATACTGAGGATTAATTACTGCTGAGTCGGTACTAGCAACGCTACATGTGCCATTGCCTGTAGCAGATAAGTAGAATGTAGTTATGCCGCTAATTGGTCCTACAGATACTGTTGCACTGCCACCAATAAGCGTTGTACTATCTGTAGCACCGCCTGCAAGATTATAATATGCAGTTGCCCCAGGAGTACCAGTAAGCGTAAAAGTAGCGTTATGGCCTATACAAGTATTACTTACGCTGCTAATAGCACCACTAGTTGGCGATACTATGCTTATAGGATAAGATACTATTGTAGTACCGCAGCTATTAGTTACACTGTAAGATAAAGTGGTAATACCTGCTGATAGTGCAGTAAGTATACCTGTAGTATTGTTTATAGTTGCTATTGCAGTGTTGCTGCTGCTCCATGTTCCACCTGCTGTAGTATCTGTATATGTAGTAGATGCACCGGAACAAACTGAAAGCGCGCCAGATATACTGCCCACTACAGGTAAAGGATTTACCGTTACGTATATGTCTATGCTAGATGTACTGTAGCCATCTGTTACCTGTATTTTAAAAGTGTCTAATCCTGAGTAGCTAGTAGTAGGAGTGTAACTTAAACCTGTTGGCGTAATACTGCCGCCTGTTGACGTAGTGGTATAGCTAGCAGTAACGGAGCCATGTGATGGTGTTGAGTAGATAGACCATGTAAGTGTTTCGCCATTATCAAAGTCGGTAACAGATAGTAAGCTATTAATAGCATTATTGCTGCTGTTTTCGCAAACGGTTAATGTTGTAGCATCTCCATTATTAAATTTAGGTGCTCTTCTTAGGTTGCCAATTATTCTTACCGCATTATTTGCGTTGTCTGCTACAAGTATGTTGTTAGCTCTGTCCACATGTACAAACATTGGTTGGTATAAAGTAGCAGATATGGCATCGCCACCATCACCGGTATAGTCTGAGGTGCCAGTACCTGCGATAGTATTGATAGTGCCTGTAGTAGTTATTTTTCTTACTATATGGTTGTGTAGTTCTGATATATACACATTGCCAATGCTGTCTGCCGCTACTCCAAAAGGATGATTCATGTTAGCTGAAATGGCTGCACCGCCATCGCCACTGTAGCCCGACGTTCCCGTTCCGGCATAAGTACTTATGATTCCTGAAGTATTTACTTTTCTTATTACGTTGTTGTCGTAGTCAGCTATATACATATTGCCACTTCTGTCGAAACAAATGCTTCGTGGATAATTTAAACTAGCACTGGTTGCACCTGATCCGTCACCTGTATAGGCGGTGGTACCGTTACCGGCAACAGTACTTATTATGCCGCTAGCATCTACTTTGCGTATTACAGAGTGTAGGTAATCAGTAATGTGCAGGTTGTTTTCATTATCAAAAGATAGTCCCATAGGGTAGAACAGACTAGCGCTAGTTGCTGGTCCTCCATCTCCTGTATAGCTGTGTGCACCATTTCCTGCTACTGTAGTAATGATGCCTGTAATAGCATCTACTTTTCTTACAACATGGTTGTTAAAGTCTGATATGTATACATTGTTGCTACTATCTACTGCAATGCCACTAGGGTGAGATAGTTGTGCTGATAAAGCAGAACCTCCATCGCCTGAGAAACCAATAATGCCGTTTCCTGCAAAAGTGCTTATTATACCATATCTGTCCACTTTTCTTACTACAGCATTGGTGTAGTCAGCTATGTAAGTATTACCATTTCTATCAGTTGCTATTTGTGATGGATTAGCTATTTGTGCACTTGTTGCAACTCCATTATCGCCAGAATAGCCGCTTGTGCCATTACCTGCAAAGGTGTATATGTTTTTGCCGGTAAGTATTGATACTGAAATAGGTGTTGAGTTACTAGTACAATAAGAGTTGCTTACAGAAATATTTCCACTGAAGGTTCCAAAGACACCGCTAGATGGCAAGCTAATGCTAAGTGGCGAGCTTCCCAAACTAGTGCTAACATTGGTAAATCCCGCAGATAAGGCTGTACTATTCCATGTTAAGCTATAGTTGGTTGGGGTGCCTGTAGTAGTGAATGTCATAGCTACGGAAGTGCTTCCAAAAGTAGCAGGTGGTATACTGCCTGCAATAATTGTAGGAACTTCTCTAACATTAAGTATATGAGTGCTTATAGCTGTGCCACAAGTATTGCTTACGGTGTAGCTAATAGTTGTAGTGCCTACAGCAAGTCCTGTTGCTCTTGCTGTTTCATTAATTGTAGCTACGCTTTCGTTAGAAGATGACCAGACCCCAAAAGGAGCAGTTGCTCCAAACTCTGCTACTAGACCTAAGCAAAGGTTGTTGGTTCCGTCTATGCTGCCTGCTGTTGGTAAAGATTTTACTGTCAATAGTTTGGTAGCAAAGCAAGTGCCTATATTGTAAAATATAGTTATAGTGCCAGGTGCTACTGCTGTTATTATTCCGCTACTAGCATTAATAGTTGCTACTGAAGTATTGCTGCTGCTCCATACACCGCCTGTTGATGGGTTAGTATAAGTGGTTGTTAATCCATTACAAATTGAATCTGCACCTACAATAGCGCCAGGGCTATTGGTAACAGTTACAGTTTTAGTAGTGGCTGCACCACATCCGGTAGTGTAAGTAATTACTGCTGAACCGTTACTAACCCCAAATGCGTTTCCTGTTGTTGGTTCTATACTAGCCACTGCTGGGTTGCTTGAGCTCCATGTGCCGTAAAGTGAGCTATTTGAGTATGCTGCAACTGTACCTTCGCATATATTATTACTACCACTAATTGCAGTAGGAGCAGTTTTTACAGTTATTCCATAAAATGCTCTACAAGCACCTATAGAATAAGAAATGGTAATTTGTCCTTGAGTAACACCTCTTACTATGCTGGTGGTTCCTGTAACAGTAGCAACTGCAGTAGAACTGCTTGCCCATGTACCACCTGGCTCTGGATTGCTAAGTGTTATGCTTGAACCAGTACATACGCTAGTTGGACCTGATGTTATGCCCGGTGAGTTGTTTACTGTTACTGCTCTGGTAACAAAACAAGGACCAATAGCATATGTTATTGTTGCACTGCCCGAATTAACGCCATATACCACTCCGCTTCCATCTACAGTGGCAATAGTATTATTACTGCTACTCCATGTTCCGCCGGCTACACTATTTGCATAGGTAGTAGTAGCACCTTCACACACAGTGGTAGTACCCGTTAGTCCTGCAGGAGATTGGTTGGCTGTAAATGGATATGTAGTAACACACGCGCTTAGTGTATATGATACAGTAGCAGTACCTGCGGTAAATGCTGTAACTATACCGGTTGTACTACCTATACCTATATTGCCGGTGCCGTTTGTTCTTGTCCAAGTGCCCCCTGTTGAACTATTACTAAGCGTTACGCTCGTTCCTGTACATGTTGCTGATGCCCCTGTTATAGCAGGAAGAGCAGGTTCTACTGTAATATTCAAGGTAGAGAAGCAACTGCCTATACTATAAGTAATTGTTGTACTACCTGCCACTAAGCCAGTTACTAGTCCTGTAGTAGGGTTAACTGTGGCTATAGAAGTATTATTGCTACTCCAAACACCACCAGAAACGCTATTTGTTAATGTTCTTGTGCCGTTTTCGCATACTGTCGGTGTTCCTCCTATAGCGTTAGGTTGTGCTGTTACAGTAAAAACTGTTATAGCTCTACAGCTACCTATTGTGTACGATATGTTTGAAGTGCCTGCTGCAAGTGCTGTTACTACACCATCTACAGTTATTGTAGCTCTTGTAGGCACACTAGATGTCCATGTACCACCTGATGGGGTAGATGATAGTGTAGTTGAAGTTCCGTTACATATATTGGTGGTACCTGATATTGGCTCAGGTGCCAGATTAACAGTCATACTTCTTGTTACAAAGCAAAGGTCGTTTGAGTAAGTTATTACAGCGGTTCCGCTATTTACACCACCTATAACACCTGTACTGCTATTTATGGTAGCTACCGATGAATTACTACTACTCCATGTGCCACCTGCGGTAGTGCTGGTAAATGTAGTGTTAGCATATTTACATAAAGTTGTAACACCGCCTGTAATAGCTGCGGGTGATTGGTTGATTGTAAATGTTCTAGTTATCCTGCAGCTACCTAATGTATAAGAGATAGTTGCATTACCGGCAGTTGCTCCAGTTACTATGCCTGTAGATGATCCTATTGATAAGCTGCCGGTTCCGTTTGTTCTGCCCCATGTACCGCCTGTTGTAGAGCTGCTTAATGTAGTTGTAGCACCAGTACATACCGTTGAAGCTCCTATAATATCGTCAGGTGTATTATTTACTGTTAATGCTCTAGTTACAAAGCAGCTACCTAGCGAATAGGTAATAGTTGCTGTACCTGCTAGTGTTCCATAGATTACACCCGATGCATCTACTGTTGCAACAGAAGTATTACTGCTGCTCCATGTACCGCCAGTTGTTGTGCTTGCAAAAGTAGTGGTGCTACCTTCGCACACAGTATTAGTTCCAGTAAGTGCTGCAGGAGTTTGATTAATGGTAATTGGTGCTGTGGCTCTACAGCTACCTATTGTATAAGAAATAGTTGCTAAGCCGGCTGTTCCACCTGTAACTATACCCGTTGTGCTACCAATTGAGCATGTTCCTGTTCCGTTAGTTCTAGACCATGCGCCACCCGGAGTGGCATTGGTAAGTGTTGTAGTGCTTCCTGTGCATACAGAA